>JAFZBM010000026.1 GCA_017561765.1 Bacteroidales bacterium
AGGACATGCAGTTCGAGCTTGATTTCGCCAAACTCTGCCATGAGGCGGTTGGGCGCCTGTCATCATGCAGGCTTGAACTCCAGCCTTCGTCTTTCTTCCGTCTGCTTATGCAGGTGCTGTCCGGCGCTACGGTGCCTTTCGAAGGTGAACCCCTGGAAGGCATGCAGATAATGGGTCCGCTGGAACTGCGCGCAATGGATTTCGACAATCTTATCATCCTCAGCTGCAACGAGGGAGTGTTCCCGCGCCGCTCTGTCAGTGCTTCATTCATCCCGCCGGAGCTCCGGAAAGGCTTCGGACTGCCCACCTATGAGTATCAGGATGCGGTGTGGGCCTATTATTTCTACCGCATGATACAGCGTTGCTCGCGTGTATGGATGGTTTACGATTCACGCACCGAGGGCCTCAAGGGAGGGGAGCCCAGCCGCTACCTGCGCCAGCTGGAGATGCACTTCGGCGTGAAATTCAATCATTTCGAGGCTCGGACAGCCCTGGGCCGCGGAGAAGAGGAGGACGATATTCCCAAAACCGCCGATGACCTGACGGCGTTGCGTGAGAGCAGGCTGTCGGCCAGCGCCGTCAAGAACTACCTTACGTGCCCCGTGCAGTTCTACTATGCCAGGGTCAAGGCCCTGGAAGCGGAGAAGGAAGTCAGCGAGTCGCTCGATGCCGGCATGCTGGGTAACGTGCTGCACGGAACCATGCAGGAGCTGTATCCGCCGGGCACCGTTGCCGATGCCGCCTTCATAAGTTCATTGCTTAAGTCGGAAGAGCGCATCAAGACCATAGTCAGGCGCCTGATATGCGAGCAGTTGAATACTTTCGACGTAAGCGGCCGCAACCTGGTGTTCGCCGATGTAATCTGCAGCTATGTGGATGCAATACTGAAGGCGGATCTGGAGCTGGTGCGCAGGAGCGGCCCGCTGCACATACTTGGGACCGAGAAATGCGTTACCCAATCTGTCCGCGGCTTTAAGTTCGTTGGCTATATCGACCGTCTTGACTCGGTCGGACCCGGGAAATTGCGTGTCGTTGACTACAAGACAGGGCGCGTGAATCCCGAGGACCTGGATTTCGGAACCGTCGGCAAAGTGCCGCAGATAGGCCTTCAATTGTATTTGTACAAGCGCCTGCTGGCGCCGTCCAAACCCGGTGCCGAAATCAGCGGCGCCATCTACCAGCCTGCGGCCCTGATAGGAGGGGAAGGCATATTCGACCATGCCCTTGACGAGGACTTCTGCTCCCGTATGGACTCTGAACTCGATTCCGTCCTTGACGAGATATCCGATCTTTCGGTGCCCTGGAAGAGGACGGAGAAAACTGAAGACTGTGCTTATTGTGACTTTAGAGCTATCTGCGGACGATGAAGATAATAAAAGCAAGTGCCGGTTCGGGCAAGACATACACCCTGTCCCATACCTATCTGGATTTTCTTCTGAAGTCCGACGACCCCTTCGCGTACAGGCATCTTCTGGCGGTGACTTTTACCAACAAGGCCACGGCCGAAATGAAAGAACGCATACTCAACGACCTTGCCGCGGCCGCCGGAGGCGACGGCCCCGAAGCCGCAAGGGCGCGCCACTATCTGGTGAACATACTTCACGACTACGGTTCCTTCGGTGTGAGCACCATCGACCGCTTCTTCCAGCAGACCCTGCGCTCCTTCGCCAGGGAACTCGGACAGTTCTCTTCATATCAGGTTGAACTCGACAAGGACAGCCTGGTGACGGAAGCCATGGACCGGGTGCTGGACGGCGTTTCCGAAGATAAGAAAGACCTGATTAACTGGCTGAGGCTCAACGCTATGGACCAGATCCGCCAGAGCGGGCGCCTGCGCCTTGACGAGGGGCTTGAAGAGACCGGTGCCAGGCTCCGGAGCGAGGAATACCAGCGGCTCAAGGAAAGCATGGACATAGACGAACAGCGGGACTATTCCAAGCAGCGTCTTGCCGGCATCAAGAAACTCTGTGCCCGTATCATGGGCGATTTCGAGAAGGAAGCGGCAGCCCTTGGCATCAAGCCGGAGAAAGGCAGGAGGATCAAATATCCCACCACCAAAAAGGCCCTCGCCGATCCTGCCGTGGCTGATTTCTTTGAAAAGAAGTATCCAGTATACGCCACTGCCGTTATTGTCGACCGCCAGCTTTACGGGCTGGGGGTGGCGAGGGAGTTCGACGCCGAGTTCGATGCCCTGCTCAAGGAGAAGAACGTGATGCCGCTGGACGAGTCCAACGCCCTGCTGAAGAAGATAATAGACGGTTCCGACGCACCCTTCGTGTACGAAAAGACCGGTACCCGTTACGCCCATTATCTGCTTGACGAATTCCAGGACACTTCCCGCCTGCAGTGGGACAACTTCCTGCCGCTTCTGCGCGATGCCGACGGGGCGGGGGAGAACCTGATAGTGGGCGATGTAAAGCAGAGCATTTACCGCTGGCGCGATTCCGACTGGCGCCTGCTTGGCAGCGAAGTCCAGAAGGCCTTCCCCAGGGCAACCGTGACGGTAAAAGAGGAAAACTGGAGGAGTACTTCTGCCGTCGTGAATGTTAACGGTAAGTTCTTCGAATATGCCTCCGAAGCCGTCGGATTGCAGGATATGTATGAAAAGGTCCGCCAGCATGTCTGCGCCAAGGATGCGCAGAAAGGGTGCGTCCGCGTAAGTTTCACCTCCGACCAGATTGCGGCGGTGCTGGATTCCATCGCCGATGTGCGCTCCCGCGGCGCCCGGCTGGGTGATATAGCAATCCTGGTCCGGGGACGGGCCGACGGAGCTGCGATAGCGGATGCCCTGCGTCTTGCCGACGTCAGCTTCATCTCCGACGACACTCTCGACCTCAAGGGGGCCGTGACGGTACGCCGCCTGGTGTCGCTTTTGAGCTTTTACGACGATCCGTCCAATACCGTGGGCAGTTTCCTCGCGCAGTCGGTCGGCATTGAATTCCCCGACCATTATCATTCCCTGGTCGATTTCTGCGAATACCTTCTGCGTGAACTCAGGCCTTACGACCCTGCCGCCTTCGATGCGGAAACGCTCTTCATCGGGGCGTTCATGGATATGCTGCAGGACTGGGTGTCGGTCAACGGAAACAATGTCAAGGCCTTCATCCGCCAGTGGCAGGAAAAGAAAGACTGTTACATCGGTTCCCCGGCCAGTTCCGACGCCGTGCGCATAATGACGGTGCACAAGTCCAAGGGACTGGAGTTCCCGCATGTGATATTTCCCTTCGCCGACAAGGTGGTGCTGTTCAAGTCGGTGACGCGCTGGTGCGCCCTGAACGGCGGCGGAACGGCCCTTGGGCACGAGGCGGACGGTATTTATCCCGTGGAGTTGAGCGGCAGTTCCCTCCGTACGCTTTTCGCTTCTGCGTATGAACAGGAAAGGTCTATGCAGATAGTCGACAACCTGAATATCTTTTACGTGGCCATGACGCGTGCAGCCAAGAGCCTGCATGTGATTGCCAAGACTCCTGCCGTTGCCAAGGTCAAGGCACTGAAGGCCGGCAAGGCGATAGAGTGGTCCAATTTCTCGGAGATGCTGTACGCCTGGTGCGGCTGCTCTGAAGAGTGGATGGACGGAGTGCCTTACGATTTCAGCATCATGGAACGTGAGGATAAGGGCTCTGGCGAGGCATTCCCTGCGGCCTATGAATCCATCCCGCTGGGCGGTCGGCTCAAAGCTTCGCAGGACGCGTCTGACTTCTTCGGCGATGACGGGGAGGTCGGGCCTGCGGCTTCCGGACGCCTGAAGGGCATTGAACTGCATGCCATTCTGTCGTCCGTGGATTCTGCGGATGATCTGCCTGCCGGTATGAACGGTGAGGACGCGGCAATGCTGCGGGAGCGCATCGAGGCGCATCCCGAATGGTTCGGCCCGGGTTTGCGCTCCCGCAACGAACTCACCGTGTTCGGCTCCGACGGCACCCGCCATCGCCCCGACCGAGTTGTGGAAGGTGCTGACGGCGGGATAATAATAATTGACTATAAATTCGGCGCCGGGCGCGACAGTTACCTGTGGCAGGTCCGCCGCTACATGAACCTCTGGCGCCGCATGGGCTTCTCCGATGTGAGAGGCTACGTGTGGTACGTGCCCGGGGATAAGGTTGTGGAAGTCGCAAATGAGGCATAAATGAAAGAATTTGAAATAACTTGTCCGCTTACGCGGGAGCCGAGGCTGAAGGAAATCGAGGCGAAGGCCGGGGGCATGAAGTGGGTGCTGAAGAAGCGCTCGGTTGATGCCCGCAAGGAACCGGTATGGCGTTATCAGTATGAGGCTTACGGCCCCGGTGAAACGCCGGATACCTATATTCAGGAGCCCTACAAAGATGTACATGATGCTCCGGCCATATTGATAGTAGGCGCCGGCCCTGCCGGAATGTTCGCGGCGCTGAAACTGCTTACCCTGGGCCTTAAACCGGTTGTGCTGGAGCGGGGTAAGGATGTCCATGCCCGCAAATTCGACATGGCGCGCCTCTCCCGCGAGGGCGTAGTTGATCCCGATTCCAATTACTGCTATGGCGAAGGCGGAGCAGGGGCATTTTCCGACGGTAAACTCTACACCCGCTCCTCCAAGCGGGGCGACATCCGCGAGGTCCTGTACCAGCTGGTCGACTTCGGAGCGTCCAAAGACATACTCATTGACGCCCATCCGCACATCGGTTCTGACAAACTCCCGCTGATAGTCGAGAATATTCGCAAATGCGTGATCCAGCACGGAGGCGAGTATCATTTCGGCGCCCGGGTGTGCCGTATCGAAAGCGCCCCTGACGGCGTCACCGCCGTTTGTGCCGACGGCAGCAGCTACAGCGGACGGCGTCTCATACTCGCTGCGGGTCATTCAGCACGCGACGTGTACGAGATGCTTCAGTCCCGCGGCGGCTCGCTGGAGGCGAAGGGCTTTGCCCTGGGCGTACGCGTGGAGCATCCGCAGGAAAAAATCAACTTCCACCAGTATCACGGGCAATGGAAGCCGGGCGTTCCAGCTGCGGAATATTCCTTCGTGGAGCAGGTGGACGGCAGGGGAGTGTTTTCCTTCTGCATGTGTCCCGGAGGCATCCTTGTGCCGTCTTCAACCGAGCCCGGCACGGTGGTGCTGAACGGAATGTCCAATTCCGGCCGCAGCGGCAAATTCGCCAACGCGGGCGTGGTCGTGCAGATCGAGCCTGAAGATGTCCCGGGCGGAGGCCCTTTCAAGCTTATGGATTTCCAGCAGTCTGTGGAGAGGCTTATGTTCGACTGGTGCGAGCGCCAGCGCTGCTCCGGCGCCAAGGACCTCCCGCAGAATCCTATGGCGGCGCCGGCGCAGAGAATGGAAGATTTCTGTCTGGGCCGCCTGAGCAAGAAGATGCCGCCTACCTCATATTTTCCCGGCGTCATAAGCGCCCCGCTGCATGAACTCCTCCCTCCCATGGTGGCGCAGAGGCTCCAGAAAGCATTTCCGAGAGTCAGGATGAAGGGCTATTACACCAATGCCGCGCTGCTGCTGGGCGTGGAATCCCGGACATCATCGCCCGTCAGGGTGCCCCGCGACCCGGAAACACTTCAGTATGTATCGGATCCTATGATCTACCCTTGCGGCGAAGGCGCGGGCTATTCCGGAGGCATTGTGTCCAGCGCCATTGACGGCATTCGCTGCGCCGTGGCGGCCGCATCATAATATAGCTCTATTTTTTGTTATATTTGCAGAAACAAACAGGTATGACCAAGTCTTTCCTCGCTTTCGATTGCGGAGCCACCTCCGGCCGCGCGATTCTTGCGCGTCTTCACGGACAGTCATTCTCCATGGAGGAGGTCTATAGATTCCCTTCCGGGATCGTTCAGTCCGGCGGGCGTATGTACTGGGATGCGGAGGCTTTGTGCCGGCATCTCATCAGCTGCCTCAAGACGTTGGGGGACAATGGAATACAACTTGATTCGATAGGCATTGACACCTGGGGCGTGGACTTCGCCTGCATAGCGGCGGACGGCAATCTTGCCGGCAATCCGCGTTGCTATCGCGACTCGTACACCGTAGGCGTGCCAGAAAAAGTGTTTGAAATAGTTCCCCGGGAAGAGTTGTACGCCCGTACGGGGATTCAAATAATGAATTTCAACACTGTTTTCCAGCTGTTCGCGCAGACGCGGGAAGATGATGCTGCGCTGAAATCCGCCGGCAGCATTCTGTTCATGCCTGACCTCCTTTCGTATATGCTGACGGGCAACAAGGTGTGCGAATACACCGATGCGTCCACTTCAGGTATGATGGACCAGAAATCCAGGCAGTTCGACAAAGACCTTCTTGAACGCCTGGGCATAAGGACCGATGTGCTGCTGCCTATTGTACAGCCGGGTTTCAAGGTGGGTGTGCTGAAAAAGGAGATAGCAGAACAGACAGGTCTGGGCGAAGTCCCGGTAATAGCCGTTGCCGGGCATGACACCGCTTCCGCCGTTGCCGCCGTTCCCGCGGAAGACGGGCGTTTTGCATACCTTAGCAGCGGCACCTGGAGCCTTATGGGCATCGAGGCCCCGGAACCTGTAATCAATGAAGACAGCGCGCGCCTTAATTTCACCAACGAAGGCGGAATAGAGGGCACTACGCGTTTCCTCAAGAATATTACCGGGATGTGGCTTCTTGAACAGTGCCGCAAGGTATGGAAGGGAGAGGGCAAGGATTACTCCTATGCGCAGCTGATGGACATGGCGCTTGCCGAAAAGGACTATACGGGCAGGATCAATCCCGACGACCCCCGCTTCGCCAGTCCCGCAAACATGGTGGAGGAGATTTGCGCCGCCGTGGGTGGCGGTGACATGTCGGATGCGAGTATAGTCTCTTGTATCTACCACTCCCTGGCCGACCGCTACAAAGAAGTCCTTGACATGCTGCAGGGCTTCGCGCCGTTCAAGATAGAGAAACTCCATATAATAGGCGGCGGATCCGCCAACAATCTGCTCAACCAGTGGACTGCCGACGCAATAGGCATGCCGGTGGTGGCCGGCCCTGCCGAAGCCACGGCGATAGGCAATATCATGATGCAGGCTAAGGCGGCGGGCCTCGTGAAAGACCGCTGGGAGATGCGGCGCATCATTGCGAAAACCTTTGCTGTAAAAACTTATTACCCTTGTCATTTCGAGCGAAGTCGAGAAATCTAAAAGAACAAAACATATGAAAGAAGCCCAGATTCTCCAGTCCTACGAGATTGCCCGCGAGCGTTATGCCGCACTCGGAGTGGACACCGACAAAGCCGTCGAGACCCTTGAAAACACTCCCATTTCACTGCACTGCTGGCAGACCGACGACGTGGTGGGATTCGAAAGGGGCGAAGCCCTGTCAGGCGGCATCCAGACCACCGGCAACTATCCGGGAAGGGCGAGGAACATAGAAGAAGTCCGCGCCGACGTTAAGTTCGCCAAGAGCCTCATTGCCGGCAACCACCGGCTGAATCTCCACGAAATTTACGGCGATTTCAAGGGCGAGCTTGTGGACCGTGACCAGGTGGAAGTCAAGCATTTCGAGAGCTGGATACAGTGGGCCAAGGAGAACGGCATGAAACTGGATTTCAACTCCACGTCGTTCTCACATCCAAAGAGCGGCAACCTTTCGCTCAGCAATCCCGATTCCGCCATACGTGAATTCTGGATCGAGCACACCAAACGCTGCCGCCGTATCGCCGACGCCATGGGCAAGGCCCAGGGCGACCCATGTATCATGAATATCTGGGTGCACGACGGAAGCAAGGACATGACGGTGGAGCGCAAGCGCTACCGCGAAATATTCGCCGAGTCCCTTGACGAGATACTGGAGGAAGATCTGCCCGGCATGAAGACCTGTCTGGAGGCAAAGCTCTTCGGTATAGGCCTGGAGAGCTATACCGTTGGTTCTCATGACTTTGTGGCCGGCTACTGCGCAACCAGGAAGCTCATGTACACTCTTGACACTGGCCATTATGAGATGACCGAGAACGTGAGCGACATGGTTGCATCGCTGCTGCTGTTCGTTCCCGAGCTCATGCTCCATGTGAGCCGCCCCATACGCTGGGATTCCGACCATGTGACCATCATGAACGACCAGACCCTTGACCTGTTCAAGGAGATTGTAAGGGCCGGAGCGCTGAACCGCGCACACATCGGACTCGACTATTTCGATGCCGCAATCAACCGCATCGGCGCCTATGTTATCGGTACCCGCGCCACCCAGAAATGCCTCCTTAGCGCCCTTCTGGAGCCGCTCGATAAACTGCGCGAGTATGAGGATGCCGACAAGGGATTCCAGCGCCTGGCATTGCTGGAGGAGGCCAAAACGCTTCCATTTGGCGCCGTGTTCGATTATTTCAACTACAAGAACGGCGTCCCGGTGGGCGAAGCCTTCATACCCGAAATCGAAAGGTACGAAAGGGACGTCACAAGCAAGCGTTAATCCTTCAGCATCAAGTTCCTGAAGTCGTCGATGTCTGTCTGCTTTACTCCAATGGAAAGCAGATAGCTTTCGATATGCTGTGCGAAGCTGCCCGATTCTCCCTGGTCCCAAAGGAACTGGCAGGCGGCCACGAAACTGCCGCTCTGGGTGCGTGTGTGCAGGTAATGGTCGGGGTCTTTTTCCGTCCACATGCTCCAGTCGGCCGGAGCGAAGTAGGTCAGCTCATAGTCTTTGGAAATATCGCCCTCCGACACTCCCAGCAGGCCCAGCATGACAATTGCAAGGGTTCCGGTGCGGTCGCGTCCTGCGGCACAGTGGAAAAATACGGGCTTGTCTTTCCTGAGACAGTCGGTAACGAACTCGAAGCATTGCTTTATGCCCGGCTTGTAGTCGCGGAGCATACCCCTGTATCCTCCCGGGAAGCCCGGAGCGCAGAAAGCTATGTCGCTGCCTATGGGCGATGCTGACGGCACGTCTTCCGCTTCCCTGAGGTCAAGTTCCGCCTTGATGCCGGCGGCACGGAATTCGGTTTTGCCATCGTCGTTGATATATTTTCCGTCAACCCTTCCACCCCGGTAGAGTTTGCGGAAGGCAACGGTCTTGCCGTCAAGCGTCTTCCACCCGCCCAGGTCGCGTATATTTCTTACCTTGGGTTTGAAATAGAGCTGGTGAACAGAGCCCGAAGTCTTGAACCGCCCCTGCTCTATGACATTGCTGTCGTTGGTGCTGATGACCATATAGTCATAATACACACCAGGGACCAGGTTGACTATTTCCTGCTCCATGGTGCCGGCCGGCAGGGAGTAGTCGCGGCTCCAGCCGCTCTCCCATACCTTCAGTTTGACCGGACCTGAGGCGCTGGGCGTCCATTTCAGCAGTACCGAGGGAGGAATGTCCGCCTCGCCGGGGCCGCCGCCGGGATAGTCGGTTATTCTGGTATAGGAATAGTCGCGGTCGGGATATTTGACTTCTTCCACGAAAGCCTGCATGTACGGGTTCGTGACCTGATAGACTGTGGTCTCTTCCTGGTTCCCGGAGTCGCTTAGCAGGCGCTCCGCTATCGCTTTAGAGAGAGTCCAGTCGGAATCGTCAGCCTCAATATTCCAGTACATGGCTCCGAGCAGGCCTTTTTTCTTAACGTAGTCGGCCTTGAGGCCCACGGATGCCGCATCGTCATAGCTGAGTACCATGGTTCCCGCTGAATTGACGAGATACGGCACTTGTGCGACGTCGTCCCAGCGCTTGGTGAATCCCGCGTATTTGATTTCGTTGAAATCTACGCAATCGGTGGAGAATTCCACGCCGTTGCCATGGCCGTAGAAGGGAATTCCGAGCACTATCTTCTCGTATGGCACTCCCGCCTGATAGTGCAAATCCACCGACTCGTCGCAGCTGCGCTTCGTCATGCCGGACTTGTACAGGCCGGCGTTGTGGTAAGGCGGCTTGCCCATATCGTAGGTCATTATGTTCACGTAGTCAAGGTACTGCGTGGCGACCTTGAAATTCACGTACTGGGCGTTCGCGGACGATGCCATCGTGAGCAACTTCTTGGAACCTAGAGCGTTGCGCAGGTCGCTCATGAGCAGGTTGAAGTTCTTGGTATCGTTGGGAGAGGAAGAAATGCCCGCTGCCGAACTGGTCGGGTATTCCCAGTCGATGTCGATTCCGTCGAGGTCATATTCCTTGACCGCGGCCAGGCAGTTGTTGCTGAAATTCTTGCGATGAGTGGCATCGGCTGCCATTTCGCTGAAGTTGCCGGCTTCCCATCCGCCCACTGACAACAGTACCTTCAGGCCGGGATGGCTCTTCTTGAGACCGGCAATCTTGGCCAGGCGGTCCTTGTTCTTTATGTCAAGGGTTTCGAAATCTTTATTGATATGGGCGAAAGCATAATTGATGTGGGTGAGCAGCGACGGATCGGGCATAGTGCTGTCCCAATACGTGGCATATCCTACAATGATGTAGTCCTGCCGCGTTTCCCAGGGCTGGTCGGGCTCGGGATCGACTTCCGGGTCGACTACTTCGGTGCCGGGATCCGGGGGAGGAGGAGGTACTACGTTTTCGTTTTGAGGTTTCTCGCAACAAAACAGGAGATGAACAAGTAGAAATGAAATTATGCAGTTAACTTTCATACTTGCAAATATAATCGTTGAAAAGGAATAATGTTCCGCATAATGCGAACCTGAACGCACAAATTGCGCTATTCGGATGAATTGTGTATATTTGCCTTTCAAATTTTAGTTAGATGAGGGTATATTCTGAAGCGTTAATGGCTGAACTCTGCAGCCGCAATAATATCGTCAGTCCCGGTAAAGCGACCATAATGGACTGCGCCAAATTGTCATCCTGCCTTGAGAAGGAAACCGGCATTCCAGTGATACATATGGAATTAGGATCTCCCGGCCTTGCCCCGAACCGCATAGGCGTGGAAGCCGAGAAAGCCGCGCTTGACGCCGGAGTAGGTTCGAAATATCCTCCCACCGACGGTCTCCCCGTACTCAAGAACGCCGCTTCGCGCTTTATAAAAGCCTTCCTCGATCTTGATGTCGATGCCAGATACTGCATACCCACCACCGGCTCGATGCTCGGGGCGTTCGGGGCCCTGGCGGCTACAAGCCAGTGCGTCCCCGGCCACCGCAAAGTGCTGGTACTGGAGCCTAGCTTCTCGGCCAACAAGCAGCAGATGGCCATACTGGACATTCCCTGGAAGGGCGTCGAGGTAGCTGATCTGCGAGGCCCATACTTTAAGGACCGATTGCTTGAGGCATTGTCGGACGACAATTACGCCGCCATCATTTATTCAAATCCCAACAACCCGTCGTGGATGTGCCTTTCGGAAGATGAACTCAAGGACATTGCCGCTGTTGCGGATGCTTTGGGAATCATTGTTATAGAGGACCTTGCGTATTTCTGCATGGACTTGAGAAAAAGCGGTCTGGGCGTGCCGTACGTTGAACCGTATCCGCCCACGATAGCAAGATATACATGGCGCTACCTGCTGCTTTTGTCGGCCTCCAAGATATTCTCTTATGCGGGCCAGCGTATCGGCATCCTGTGCGTGTCTCCCCGGTTATACAACGAGCAGTATCCCGCTCTGGCGAAACGTTACGGCGGCAGCGGCCTTTTCGGCCTTGCCATTACAGGTGGTATCCTGGACATGATAACATCGGGATGTACGGCAAGCACGCAATGGGGTCTTGCGGCTATGCTGGACAAGAGTTGCGAAGGCAGTCTTGACTTCGTGAATGATATAAGCGAATACGGCAGGAGAGCAGCCAGGATGAAGGAAATCTTCCTTCGCCACGGCTTTACTATCAGCTATGAAAGTGATCCGTCTGGCAGAATCGGCGACGGCTTTTTCTTTACCCTCAGTTATCATGGCATGGACAGCGCCACGCTCGTCGAGGAACTGCTGGCATACGGCGTCAGCACCGTCAGTCTTGATAAAATGGGCAGCGTGCGCCAGGGCGTCAGGGTATGCTCCAGCCGCATCAGCAACGACCAGTTCGATCTTTTGGATGAAAGGATAGCCGCATTCGCGGCCGACCATGGGGCATAGCTGCAAATTTTTGTTATATTTGCACAAAGCTAAAACAATAATCCAATGTCATCCCATTCGTACAGGGAGGTCGAAAATATCTCCACGCTGCCCGGTCCCGACGAGTCGGGTTTTGTATCGCATTACGTTTTCCAGTACATAGATTTCAATCTTGTACCCCAGTACGTGGCTGCCCGTCACCGTTTCTGCGACTGTTTTTTCTTCGGATGCGACATTCCCGCCGATATGGAAGGACAGATAGGTTGTACCTGCCTGGTGTTCCCGCGCCTTGGGCTTACTTACAGCACATTCCGCGGCAAGCTCTACACCAGCGCCGAACTCTACGAAGGTTACGATCCCGAGCATGAGGAGAGTTTCGCAACCTGCTTTGATACACGCGTTTACAACGACTTTATCGAGAAAGGCAAGCAGTGCAACGAGATTCGTGAAACCCTGGGGCGCACCCTGCACGACAGGGCAATCGAGGATGCGATGGCTGATTTCCTGAGCCGCTACGGCGAGCGTCAGGTGGTGGCCATTATGGGTGGACATGCTATCAAACGCACCGACGCAGAATACCGGAAAGTGGTGTTTATCAGCAAGGCCCTGACTGAAAAAGGCAAACTGATGGCATCCGGGGGTGGACCCGGAGCGATGGAGGCTACGCATCTCGGAGCCTGGATGGCGGGCCGCCCGTCGGAAGAAGTGGACGAAGCGCTGTCGATTATGGCGGAGGCTCCGACCTTCCGCGACCCGGGCTGGCTGCGCACTGCTTTCGAAGTCAAGTCCCGTTTCCCCCAGTCGCGTTATCGCAGCCTGGGTATTCCCACCTGGTTTTACGGTCACGAACCTGCCACGCCTTTCGCCACCGATATTGCCAAGTATTTCCAGAACAGCATGCGCGAGGATATACTTCTCACCATAGCCAAGGGCGGTATTATTTATACTCCGGGCTCTGCCGGAACTTTGCAGGAAATATTCCAGGACGCGGCCCAGAACCACTACAAGACTGTAGGGCTGTCCAGTCCCATGGTGTTCCTGGGCAAGGATTTCTTCTCTCGGGAAGTTCCGGTGTATCCTCTGCTCGAGACCCTGATGGCCAACGGGCGCTACACCGACCTGCTGCTTACCATCACCGACAGCCAGGACGAGGCCGTCGAAGCAATAATGTCATTCTCTGACTGATATGCGTAAAATTCTTTTTTCGGCAGTACTACTGCTTCTGGCCCACTTGGTTGCGGCCCAGGAAATACGTTCCGTAGATATTAATGTTTATATCAACGACGATGGCGATGCCTACGTGAAGCAGGTGTGGGACGTGACCGTGGTCAGCGGTACGGAATGGTATATTCCAATAGGTAATCTGAACGGCAGTTCCGTGCGGGGCTTGAAAGTCAGCGAGGACGGGCGGGAGTTTGAAGATGAAGGCCGCAGTTGGAATGTTAACCGGACGCTGGAGCAGAAGGCTTTCCGCAGCGGTATCGTTGAAAAGGGAAAGGACGCCGTGGAATTGTGCTGGGGCCAGGGATCGTACGGCCCTCACAAATGGACCGCCGGCTTTGTCGTGCTCGGGCTGGTCAATTCGCTGCAGGACTACGACGCCTTTAATTTCATGTTCGTGAACCCCGGTCTGGTAGCACCGCCGAAACATGCTTCGATAACCTTCCAGCGCTTGTCCGGCGAGCCTTTCCAAAGCGACTCCACAAGGTTCTGGTTCTTCGGATGCGAGGGTGAATCAGTGCTCAGGGACGACGGTACTATTTTCTTCGAGACCGACAGGCCCATGCCGTCGAACGGCAAGCTCATAGTCATGATGCGTTTCGAAAAGGGAATGTTCAATGCGTCCAATGTGCGGGACATGAAGTTCGAGAAGATGCAGAAGGAGGCATTCAAGGGAAGCAGCTACTCGACCAAGAAGAAAGGCGGATTCCTGAGCAACTTGAGCTGGGATACATTGATAGACCTGTTCTTCGAACTCCTGATTGTACTTGTCATTTTCGGAGCGTTGCTGCTGGCGCTGTTCTTGTGGATCAAAGACTTGATAATCAAGGCGCTGGGACGCCCGTGGTCGGCCAAGTTCTTCGGCTCGTCTTCTGTCAAGGGATGGGCGCGCGAGGCTCCCTTCGACGGAAGCATCCCGGTGGCGGCATATCTGCTCAAGGAAGGAACCAGGCTTACATTCAAGAACGGACATCCCGAGAGGGCCATCGGCGCGTACTTCCTCAGGTGGATAAAAGACGGCCTTGTCGTGCCGGTGAAGGCGGAAGATGGTCATTATGACCTTCAGTTCCCGTCCGAAGAGCCCGATTTCGACGATCCTTGCGCCAAATCCCTGTTCAAGAAGGCCATGGATGCGTCCGGTGACAATATGATACTTGAAAAAGGCGAGTTCGACTCCTGGGCCGAGAAGCATTACAAGTCCATGGCCGGGTGGCCGGACTCGGTAGTCAAGCAGGGCAAGTCGTCTTATACTTCTTTCAGGGGAGACAAGGTGGCCGAGTCTGCAAAGCTGCTCCAGTTCAAGAACTTCCTGAACGAATTCACCATAGCGTCCGAGAGGGAAGTCCCCGAGGTCGCCCTGTGGGGTCAGTATCTTGAGTTTGCCCAGCTCTTCGGAATCGCCGACAAGGTCGCCCAGGGCTTCGCCAAGAGGTTCCCGAAGGAATTCGTCGATTTCAGCCGGCAGTATGGCCTTGATTCCGCGTCCATGTGTACGGTGGTACATAACTGGAACGCCATGACTGCCCGAGCTTATAATAAGGCGTATTCAACCAAGTTGAGCAAGGAGGCAGCTGCGAGAAGCTCGTCCGGCTCTTCCGGCGGCTTCGGCGGCCACTCTTCTTTCGGTGGCGGCGGAGGCTTCTCCGGCGGCGGTTTCGGCGGCGGCAGCAGATAATTTATAGAAAAAGCAATTCCTCCACAAAAAGCCATTTTGTGGAGGAATTGTTTGTTAGTGTCTATTGAGTGTCTAGAACTGGTAGTTGATACCGATTCCAAGCCACAGGCCTGCATCAAGCGGTTTGTAGAAGCACTTGGCAAGTTCTACGGATACGATGAAATTCTGGTTCATCGCAATCTTCAGGCCGCCACCGGCGCTGTATACGATGTCGCCAACTTTCGTAGAATCGTATAATTGATCCAGAGTCATGTAAGTGGGTTCGGCGAGGGTGAGGGTCTTTGCTTTCTCGAATGCTTCGGCACGATAAGGCTTGGTAATGACACCTGCATCGAAGAACGGGTTGACAGCAATGTAGAAGAACTGGTTGAAGAGCTTGAAGTTCACAAGCTTGACGCGCAGTTCGGTATTGGCCCATGCAAACCCTTCGGTCAGGATTCTGTTCTCGCGAAGACCGCGGATGGTGTTGGATGAACCGAATCCTTCTGAAATCATGTTGCGCTGCACAAGCAGGGGATTGTTCTGGATCATATACAGGGGCGTTTCGCCGGCGATGGTCTGCTGCCAGGCAAGACGGTATGCGAAAACGGGATCTCCAGCAGGAATGTGGATAGGGATGTCGATATACTGGCGGAAGTAAACACAGGCCTTTAAGTACCTTTGGTTGATTACATTACCATTCAGGTAGGCATCAACCCAGATGCCCCTGTTGGGCGCGGCTTCCATATCACGTGTATCGTACACAAAGCCTGCATTCAGTTCAAGGGCGGTTCCTCCGTTTTTCTCCTCTTCGGTAATGAGACCGAGTTTCTGGTAGTCCCTGAAGAGAGTGTTGTTCTTGTCATAGTAGAACTTTCCTTCCGCACCTTCCTTGGGATAGCCGTTGTCACGCATGTCGCCCAAAGTCCAGTTCCAGAAATTCACGCCGGCTGCCCAGTTAAGGTTGTCGGTAATACGGCCCTGTACATTGGCGAGGAGACGCAGCATCTGGCGGCTCATTCCAAAGTAATTGATACCGGTTTCCTGATTGCTCCAGTAATTGTTATAAGGCTGAGGCAGATTGGCAAGTGATGCACCGCCATTGAAGCCCCAGAAGCTGTAGAGAGGGTCGTTCACATATGTGGCTGATGCGTTGAGACGCATTCCGGGGATGAGGTACTTGGAGTCGTATGCCAGATAGAAACGGGAGCGCTGGCTGTGGGTGAAGTATGATGCTTCCCAGCTGATCTTATGGAGGGGATCCGGATATGTGCTGCCGTCGCCATAGTAATAAACATCGCCGAAGGCACCTGCCTGGAAACCGTTATCGACTGAATAAGTAGCCGTAGGAAGTACGCCGAAGCTCCATCCGGTTTTCATTTCTTTTTCCTTGGTTTCCTGTGCGGAAAGGCTGAGAGCGGCAAAAAGAACTGCCGTTACAAGTAATAATTTCTTCATATTAATTGGTTAATAGTATCTATATCAGTTTGCAAATCTACTAAAACTTTTTGATTTTAAAGCATTGAGGCAATGCTGTCGTAGTATTTCTTGGAAATCGGCAGGCCGTCGTCGCCAGTGCCAAGGTCGGCGAAGTTCTGCCCTCCGGCACCTTTCCGTATGGATTTTACATGCATGGGGTTCACAATGTAGCAGCGGTGCGCCCGTGCGAAGCCGGCCTTTTCGCATAACGGCTCAATACTCTTCATCGAATTCCTGATCTGGACGCGCTTTTCAATCCCGTTCTCCAAATAGTGAATTATGATGTAGTTCTCGTTTGACTCAATGTAAAGTATTGAAGACGTTTCCGTTATGAATTTAAGTTGATGCCTGTTGTCATAGAATTTCAATCTTGCATCGCTTTCGGGGACCGCCCTTCCGGCATTTTCCCTGGCGTAGAGAAACAGGGTCAGAATGATATAAGGGAATATTGCAACCGAGCCCAGGCAGATGACGGACCTCCCGAACCATCCGAACCACTCTCCTTCGCCACGGGCCATTAGTACCAGATACATGGAAACGAACGCCCCGCATACAACTATCTCGCCCAGACACCAGATACAATACTTATAGATATCCATGGCCAGATGCCGGCGCAGCAGCCACAGGAGCACCCGGCTGAGCGACATTAGGGCGAGCAGTATGGTGAATGTAATAATGCAGTTGAAACTGAACACATTCTCTATGGCCGACATCCCTTCGCCGGCGCGCATGAGTTCGCACAGCGCCTTGGGCTCGTATAGTAATACGCTTATGAGAAAGAATGCAGGAACGGCCAGCGCGAATACGTAGGAGGGGAAGAATCGTACCAGAGATTTAGGATAACGGCTCATTTTGTCACTATTTTTGGTGTGACAAATATAATACAAATCTTTTTTCGTCACAAGTTTCTAGGGTTTTTGTCACATTTAATGGCTGTTTATCACAAAAACTACTTTCTCGTGGCACTTTTTTTCGCGCATGCTATGCGTGCAGTACTTTTGTATCGCCAAACATAAACAGAATTGAACATGACATTGCCCGAATGGACCAGGCTGGAGAACTCAGCCATTATATATCCCTCTTGCCAGACACATAAATATGCGGTCGTATACCGCATGTCGGTCACTCTTGACAGCACCGTCGATTCCGCCGCCCTGGACCAGGCCCTGAAAAACACCATGCCCCGTTTCCCGAGTTTCCGTTACTCGGTCAAAAAGGGCCTTTTCTGGTGGTTCCTCCAGCGACTGGAGAATGATCCGTCCGTCTGTGCCCCCTCCAGTCTTAAACCCTTCAATATCCGCAGCAACGGCGGCTATATGTTCAAGCTTTCCGCCCTTGGATCCCGTATCGATCTGGACGTTTTCCACGCCCTCACTGACGGCACGGGCGCAATGACCTTCCTGCTGAGCGTCGTCGCAGAGTATCTCAAGCTGACTTCCGGAGTTGGTGTCGAATATGGCAAATGGGTTCTTAATCCCGAGGAGGAGCCCGTCAAGGAGGAGATGGAAGACGGTTTTGACCGTTTCTCGGGTACCAAGGGCTCGCTCGACAACGAAAAGAACGCCTGGCATATAAAGGGCACGAATGAAAGTCCGGACGTGCTCAATTCCCTCGGAGTGTCGGTGAATCTCGAGGCTCTTTCCGAGAAGGCCCGCCAGATGGACTGCACCATCACCGAATTGATATCGGCCCTTATGCTTTATTCGCTTCAGGAGATAAGGCGCGACGACCGCTCCCGTCGTAAAAGGAATCATATCCGTATGGAACTACCTGTGAACCTGCGCCCCATTTTCGCCAGCAGGACGCTTCGCAATTACTCCTCGTACGTCTATCTGACCCTGGATGTCTCCAACGGTGACTTTATGCTTGAAGATGCCGTCAAGGAAGTCAAGTATCAGAAAAGGCTCTACACCCAGCCGTCCCAGCTCAAGCGCAGGATAGCTGCCAATGTGGCCCTCGAGGACAATCTGGCAATACGCTGCGTCCCTCTCTTCATAAAGAAGCCCATCATTAATCTCATCAACCACCTCAAGGGCGACAGGTACGCTACCTACACGTTCTCCAACATGGGTAACATCGAACTCCCGGAAGGTATGAAGGAGAAGGTGAAAGACATTCATTTCATCCTCGGCCGCACCCGCAAACGTTCAGGCTCCTGTGCCTGCGTAAGCTATGGCGGTACGCTTAACCTCGACTTTTCACGCAAGATTGCCGAGGATGATTTTGAACGTGTTTTCGTCAAGAACCTGCGCGCTTTGGGCATATGGGCGACTGTAAGCGTCCCTTCATCGCCCCTTCGCCCCATGAACGTGGAACAGGTTAAGACACGTCCGGTTTTCCGTTCCGGCTCGCTCATTCCCAAATTCTTACTTTGTATATAAATTACTATCTTTGCAAGTTATTATATACTTGGCAAAATGACACTTTGGGAAAAGTTCTGCAGATTCACGCTCTGCAAAGTAATGGGCTGGACAATTGTCGACAGGCCCCTTAAGGCCGACAAATGCATCATCCTTGGCGCTCCGCATACTAGTATTTGGGATTTCGTAGTAGCTTATCTCTATTATCGTTCCTGCGGCGAGAAGGCCAAATGCATGGTCAAGAAAGAATTCTTTTTCCCGCCCCTCAGCTGGATACTCCGCGGCATGGGGGGAATCCCCGTCGACCGAAGCAACGCCACCAATATGCTCCGCAGCGTCATCAAGGAGATGGAAGCTCCCGGGCGCTTTCATCTGGCAATAGCTCCCGAAGGCACCCGCAAGCCGGTTAAGAACTGGAAAACGGGTTTCCATCTGATTGCACGCAGCGCCGGTGTGCCAGTGTGCCTCGGCTACTTCGACTGGGGTACCAAGCGTATCGGGCGCGGTGAAGTTTTCGCCCTGAGCGACGACGCACGCGCAGACATGAAAAAAATCCAGGAGATTTACGAACAGATGCACCTGACGGGTAAGCACCCGGAAAAGTACGTTACACATTAATGAGACACACCTTTCAGACACTTGCCGAGGTTTTCAATTATTCTACTGACAAATACGCCAAGCGTCCGGCATACAAGCTGATTGACGGAGATCAATCCTATACTTACGCCTCTTTCAGCGACACTTGCCGCCGAATTTCCCGCACGCTGAGTAATTTCGGCATCAACAGCGGCGACAAAGTGGCCATCTTTTCGCAGAACATGCCGAACTGGTCTGTGGCGTTCTTTGCAATCACCGCATTCGGCCGCATCGCCGTGCCGATGCTCACGGAACTCTCGGAAAACGAAATAACAAATATACTCAGGCACTCGGATGCCAAGGCTATCTTTGTGTCCCGTAGGCTTTTGTCCAAAGTCCCGGGAGCACTTCTGGACGGCATGCACATCGTCATTGCAACCGATGACTTGAGCATAATTCAATCGGCCCCCGACTCCTATACCTGCGATGGCACTATATCCAGCCCCCTCCCCGATGACGTGGCTTGCCTGATTTACACTTCCGGCACTACAGGGGCTGCAAAAGGCGTGATGCTTACGCACAAGAATTTCTGCGTCAACATCCGTGCATCCTGGGATGCCCATCATGTGCGCAGGCGCGATGTCTTCTTGTCAATTCTGCCCCTCGCGCATACATATGAGATGAGCATAGGCATGCTGTACCCATTTGCGGTGGGCGCGCTTGTCAATTATCTTAACCGTCCGCCAACTCCGTCCATCCTCATCCCCAACTTCAAGAAAATACGCCCTACATGCATGCTGGCAGTTCCTCTTGTCATAGAGAAGATCTACCATTCCAGCATTGTTCCGACAATCAAGGCGAGCCATTTCCTGAGCTGGCTTCAACGGGTCAGCCCCACTCTTCTTGCCCGTCTTGTCGGCATGAGGCTGCGTAAGACATTCGGCGGCAGGCTCTGTTTCTTCGGAGTCGGCGGCGCCAAGATGGACAGCGAGGTTGAGGCTTTCCTCGGTAAGGCAAAGTTCCCGTACTCAATTGGTTACGGCCTCACTGAAACCGCCCCTCTGATCGGTTATGCCCGTGTCGGCCAGACCTGTACCGGCTCCTGGGGCCATCCGGCGTATGGCGTTCAGGTGCGCCTTGACAACGTGAATCCCGAAACAGGGGAGGGGGAGATAGTTGCCAAAGGCGACTGCGTCATGAAGGGTTATTACAAAGACTACAAACGTACCAGTCAGGTGATTGAACCCGACGGCTGGTTCCATACCGGCGATATAGCATCATGTGACAAAAAGGGACGCTATTTCATCAAGGGACGTCTCGGCAGCGTCATTCTGGGTGCATCCGGAGAGAACATCTATCCCGAAGAGATCGAAGCCGTGATAGATAACATCCAGGATATCAACGAATCCCTTGTGGTTGAACGCGACGGGCATCTGGTGGCTCTGGTGCACTTCAACGATAATGTGCTTGACTGGAACTATGAAAACCAGGACCGCTTCATAGCCGATCTCGAGCGGCGCAAGCAGGAGATCATTGATTTCGTGAACACCCACGTGAACCGCAGCAGCCGCATCAAGGAGGTCGAGGTGGAAAAGCAGCCTTTTGCCAAGACGGCTACCATGAAAATCAAACGTTTCCTGTACAAGGAGAAGAAAAATAACAAGGCGGGTGAGGACAATAAGTAATCAGGAATTCGGAGGCGAACGGCCTTTGTACTGCGAGCGCGGCCTGCGCCTCCGTGGAGTCACCATCCATGCCGGCGAATCGGCGTTGAAGGAGACGGCCGACATAGAGGCCGACGGCTGCCGCTTCGAGGGTAAATATCCCTTCTGGTGCTGCGAGGGCTTCAGAATACACAATTGCGTGTTCACCGAAGGAGCCCGTGCTGCATTGTGGTACAGCCGCGGCCTGATTATGGAAGACACGCTTGTGGAGGCCCCGAAAATGTTCCGGGAGATGCAGGACCTGACCCTCCGGCGGGTGCGTATCCCCAACGCCGCCGAAACGCTCTGGCGCTGCAATGACGTGGAGCTGGACGATGTTGAGATCGACAAGGGCGACTATCTTTTCATGCACTCTTCGGGCATACGCGTCAATGGTTTGAAGCTGCAGGGGAACTATTCTTTCCAGTACTGCAAGAATGTGGAGATAAGCAACTCCGTTCTCTATACCAAGGACGCATTCTGGGAGACTGAGAACATAACTGTCTATGATTCAGTGATTATCGGTGAGTATCTCGGATGGTATTCCAAAGGTCTGCGCCTGGTGAACTGCCGCATTGGAGGCACCCAGCCGCTGTGCTACGCCGACAATCTGGTGCTTGAAAACTGCACTCTCGATCCCGATGCCGACCTTGCCTTCGAGTACTCCACGGTGCAAGCCAGTATCAACGGTAACGTAGTATCCGTAAAAAATCCCCGGAGCGGGAGCATTCATGCCGGTTCCATAGGGGAGATTATCATTGACGGCAATATCAAGGCTCCTGCCGACTGCAAGATAACAACTGAAATATGAGTTTCGATAAGATAGTCCCCCGTCGCGGGACGAATTGTGTCAAGTGGGACCTTGTTCCCGAAGGTGTGCTGCCGATGTGGGTGGCCGATATGGACTTTGAAACGGCGCCGTGTATCCAGGAGGCGGTGCGCAAGAGGGCCGAGCATGGCGTTTTCGGTTACACTGCCGTTCCGGAGAGTTACTACAAATCGGTATGTGACTGGTTTGCATTGCACCATGGCTGGCGGCCGGATCCTTCGTGGATTATCTATTGTCCCGGCATAGTGCCCGCCTTGTCGGCATGCGTGAGCGCATTTACCGAGCCTGGCGACAACGTGCTGATAATGAGCCCGGTGTATAACTGCTTCTTCTCATCGGTGCGTAACTGGCGCTGCAATGTCCAGGATGTTCCGCTTGTCAGCGTAATGCAGGACGGGCGTCCCCGCTACGAAATTGATTTCGATGCTCTTGAGCGAGCCGCATCCGATCCGCACACAATGCTGATGCTGATATGCTCGCCCCACAATCCCGCCGGGCGCGTGTGGAGCAGGGAAGAGCTCGAGCGAGTGGGCCGGATATGCCTGAAGCACGGAGTCATTCCCGTGAGCGATGAGATTCATTGCGAATTTACGATGCCGGGAGTCGAGTTCGTGCCTTTTGCATCGATTTGTCCCGAGTTCGAAGATGCCTGCGTAACCCTTAATTCTCCCAGCAAGGCATTCAACATAGCGGGATTGCAGATTTCCAATATAATCTGCAAGAATCCTGCGCTCCGTGACTGTCTGGTCAAGGCTGTGAATGTCAATGAGATATGCGATGTCAATCCTTTCGGCGTGGTAGCCCTGCAGGCTGCCTACACCCCGGAGGGCTACGAATGGCTCAAGGCCTTGAACGGCCAGATAGCGGCCAACTACAAGCGCCTCGCCGAGGTGGTTGCGGAGCGCCTGCCGGAGTTCCCTTTGTACATTCTTGAGGGAACGTACCTGGCCTGGCTCGATTGCCGGGCAATAGCATTGCCCTCATTGGAAATCGAACGCAGCCTTGTCGACGTAGAAAAAGTACGCATCAACAATGGATCGATGTATGGGACGGATGGCTTTATACGTATTAACCTGGCCTGCCCTCCCGCCATGCTGGAGGATGGACTGGAACGTATTGTCAAAGGATTGAGAAGACTATTATGAAACGGCTTTTTGTTTTGTCGCTGATGGCGCTTGCGGCATGTGCCCCGGGAGGCTGGAGCCCAGTCGAAAAGGACCTTATCAATGCTCCGGGGGATGTGATGCGTGTGCTTACCGTTGACGATCCGGCAGATTCCGCCGTGCTGCGCATGCCAAGTACATGCTTGGATATCAAGGCGTTGAAGGCTCCCGAATATGATGTCCTGGCCGGCCGTATGGTTGCCACCGTCACTTCTCCAGAGCAGGACGGCGTGGGCATCGCCGGTCCGCAGGTGGGAGTCCTTCGCCGCATAGTGGCGGTTCAGCGTTTCGACAAAGAAGGGGAGCCGTTCGAAGTTTATCCAAATATACGCATCACGGCCATGAGGGGAGAGGCGGAGCCGGGCCCCGAGGGCTGCCTAAGCGTTCCCGGACGCCGCGGTCAGGTCTTTCGGAGCAGGGATATAGATATAACTTACACCTCCCTTCGTTCCCTTGCCGACACCACCGAGCGTGTTCAGGGCTTCACCGCCGTAATCTTCCAGCACGAATGCGACCATCTAGACGGCATTTTGTATATTGACAAAATAGATTTGCAATAAACAAAAATATTCGTATCTTTGCATCCTCTAACACGGTGCGATTAGTTCAGTTGGTAGAGCACCAGATTGTGGTTCTGGGTGTCGTGGGTTCGAGCCCCACATCGCACCCCAAAAAGAATTCGGGTCGGCATTCGCCGGCCCTTTCTTTTTGGGGTGCGATACTCGCACTCATTTCCCCCGCGGCTTCGCCGCTGCCCCCAAGGGCAACGGGGGCATGCCCCCGAGCCCCCAGCCCTGCGGGCTAGTCCCTACACGTTACTCCCACCCGTAACCCATCCCCTCGGGGGAGGACTTTACCGCTTTCGGCTATTGAAAAATATGCTTGCTTTTTGTATTTTTGCAACATGTCATTATTGTGCTAGTTTTGTGTACAGTAAGTAAATGAGAAGTGATAGCATTATGAAACACATTGGCATAACTCTATTTATTGTTTTACTTTTTAATTGTTGTTCTATGCCTTTTGGAAATAAAACGCATAAAGCACATTTCGATAACGCCGATATCATCTTCGTAGACCCTTGCTACTTCGCAAAAGACGATGGCGTTTGGGAGGAGTACTGTGAGGATTTCACAAAGAATCAAAGTCTTGAAAAATTGGGCTGCGAGCATAGCATCTGTTACCAAGTTGGAGATGTCTATCCCGATGTATTGGTTAATGAGGATGAAGGCACTGTCCTTGGAGAAATCGGTTCAGACAGTTCTCTCCTTGGATGCTTTAAGTTGGAAGATGTTCTGACATACAACCCCGAGTATGCAGATAATATAAAGAATCATCCCGAAAATTTCTGTCTTATCAAGGGCTTTACAGGGGATGTAATATTTGAAACGAAGAAAGCACGATATTACGATGAGAATCTCCCAATAACAACTATTATCGGGAGGGGGTCCGTCAACTTCCATTCAGCATTCATTGATGACGATGGCGTCCTCCATCTCAATCCCGATTTATTCCACGACTGATTCCATTTAACACAATTGTTTAGGGTGATACATTCTGACTGGGTGTGTCACCCTATTTTGAATCTTAATCTGATACATTTTTAAACTGATACAAAGTGTCTTGATCTAGCTAAGGTTGAGGCAAAACTGCTGGATGTGGTAAGAGGATGATCTTTCCAGATCAATAACCCCCGGTAGATAAGTAAGCACGAACCGGGCTGGATTAATGATTTCTGCTTGCTGCCCCACCTTTTTACCCCGGGGAGCAAGCAGTAATCGGCCAATGAAGACATTTTCTGCTTGCTTAACTACCGGAGTTAGTGCAAAAGATGCCACCCGCTCCGTCGGCGACCGTCACCAACCACTTTTCTCCGAGCTACCAACCTTTTTTGTCTACATTGACGTTTCCTGATTTTGGTTGACTCGGGTTAATAGATTATTACTGGTAAAAGTTGACCATTAGTCGTCATTATTTATAATGATTTCTACAGTTGCCGGGAGTATTCTTGCCGATTTATTCCTATATTTGACGAAAATGATTTCCTATGCCCGGTTTTAGAAGATTATTGCCGATACTGCTGGCCTTGCTTCTTCCGGCTGCGCTGCATGCCCAGTCGTATACCATAAGCGGAACCGTTATTGACAAGAGCAGCGGCGAGCCGGTTGAATTTGCCACCGTGGTCATCGAAGCCACCGAGCAGTGGGCCGTAGCTGACGAGAAAGGCCGCTTCACCATTTCCAACATATCTGCAGGCAAGACCGTACTGAGCACTTCCTGCCTCGGTTATGTCACCAATACGCAGGAACTTACCGTAACCAAAAGCATAGATAACCTCAAGATCAAGCTGGATCTTGACAACCTCGCTCTCGAAGAGGCTGTGGTTACTGCCAAGGAGAACGGCAACTCCGCCACCACTGCCAGAATTATTGACAAAACCGCTCTCGAGCACGTGCAGATGATGAACGTGTCCGACATTTCCAGCCTCCTCCCGGGAGGCGCCACGCAATCAAACGTGCTGACCTCCGAAAAACGTTTCGACTTGCGCGCCGGGGGAGCCTCGGAGGATGGCAATTCCTCTTTCGGCACCGCAGTGGAAGTGGACGGAGTGCGTCTCTCCAACAATGCTTCCTATTCCGATATCAAGGGCGTGCCTACCAACAATATAGCCTCCGCTAACGTGGAGTCAGTAGAGGTCATTACGGGCGTGCCTTCGGTGGAATACGGAGATATGGGCTCCGGGGTCGTTAAAATAAACACCAAGAAAGGAAAGACCCCCTGGTCCGTTACGATGTCCACCAGTCCCAAGACCAAACAGCTTTCGGTAAGCAAGGGCTTCGGTTTTGGCGTCACCGGCAAGGGCGCATCGATGGGCGTACTCAACACAAGTCTCGAATACACCCGGTCCATCTCCGAGCCAATGTCGCCCTACACTTCTTACCTGCGGCGGCAGATGTCGCTGACTTACAGCAACATGATATCAACCGGCGCCTTTGCTTCCAGGCCCCTTCGCTACTCCATAGGCGTTACCGGCAACCTGGGCGGCTATGACAATTCAGCCGATCCGGACAAGTTTACCGACACATTCAGCCGTCAGCGCGACAACAGCGTCAGGGCCAACTTCAATGCTAACTGGCTGCTGAGTCTTGCATGGATTACCAACATTGAGATCAACGCGTCGGCCGTATATTCCGACAAACTCCTGCGGGAGAACAAGAACTTCCATGAGAGCGTAACCCAGGTCTCCCTGCACTCCGTTGAAAATGGCTACATTATGTCCGAGCCCTATTCCGTAAACGGACCCAACGGAGCGGTGATGATCCCTGCCGGCACCTGGTACAATGTGCTGGCCGTAGATGACCGACCACTTACTACGAAACTTGCCCTCAAGGCCAACTGGGCCCGCAAATTCGGCGAGGTCAACAATAAGTTGAAGATAGGCGGCGACTGGAATATGGACCAGAACTTCGGTATCGGTACATATTCCGAAGACCTGTCTACCGCGCCCACCTTCCGCGAATACCGCTACTGCGACAACCCTTCGATGAACAACTTCGCCGCTTATATCGAAGATAACCTGATGCTGCCGGTGGGGCAGGGAAGGCTGAACCTGATAGCCGGACTGCGAAATGACAATACCTACATCAAGGGTTCCGCATACGGCCTGACAACCAGCCTGTCACCACGTTTCAACGCCAAATATTCGGTACTCGACGCTGCGTCACGTCAGGACAAGATACTGCGCGACCTTTCATTCAGGGGGAGCTGGGGCGTTGCTGTCAAGCAGCCTTCGTTCTCTATCCTGTATCCGGTACCGAGCTATCTTGACATCAACGTATTCACTTCCACCGCATCTGCCGACAACGTAGTGTATCGCGCCTATTACGTCCGTCCCAAAACCATTGAATACAACGCCGCTCTCCGCTGGCAGAAGAATCATCAGGCCGAGTTCGGAATAGATGCCGACATAGCCGGCAACAAGCTGTCGCTGGTGGCGTTCTACAACAAGACCATAGATTCCTACCTGCTGGAGACGGAATATGAGCGTTTCGATTACAAATACACCTCTACCGCCGACGTCCAGGGACTGCCCATTCCCGCCACGGACAGGATATATACCCTGAATCCTGCTACCGGAACGGTGACCGTCAGCGACAAAACCGGTGCCCTCCAGCCTATAGAGGCGGTGAATTCCACCCGGAAGCAATTCATAAGCACCGTATTCGACGCCAACGAACTCAGCCCGATTACCCGCTGCGGTCTTGAATGGATACTGGAACTCAAAGAGATACGTCCCATACACACATCCATACGCATCGACGGCAACTTCTATTCTTACAACGCCGTCGATACTGACATGGCCGCTTACAGTCCTTACACAACCGTGGGTGCAGACGGCCAGCCGTTCAGATATGTTGGTTATTATGTCGGCGGGAACGCCATCGCCAACGGACGAGAAGCCAGAGCCGTCAACAACAACATCACACTGGTGACGCGAATCCCCCAGGTCAGGATGATAGTGTCGGTGAAACTGGAATCGTCCCTCCTCAATTACTCCCGCAGCTTGAGTGAGAGGCCTGACGGAAAGCGTTCGTACCGTGTGGACAACCGTGCGGATTTTCTCAACTATGATGAGTCCGCGTCTATTTATGACGGTGAAAGCTATGCCGCCCTCTTCCCCGATTATTATGTGTCGTGGGATAATCCGGAGCCTCAGCCTTTCCTTGAAAAACTCCGCTGGGCAAAGGACAATGATGCCGCCCTGTATGCCGACTTGTCGAAGCTCGTGGTGACGTCAAACTACCTTTACCAATTCAGCAAAGATTACATATCACCATATTTCAGCGCCAATTTCAGCGTGACCAAGGAAATCGGCGATTTGGCATCGGTATCGTTCTATGCCAACAACTTCTTCAACAATATGGGACAGGTCTGGAGTACGAAGACCAAAACCTACAGTTCCCTGTCCCCCCGTTACATTCCGTCGTTCTATTACGGGCTTACGGTTCGTTTCAAGTTCTAAAAGATGCATCGACAATGAAACACCCGATACGATACTTCATGGCCTTCCTGCTGATTGCCGCATTTCCAGCATGCGGCCCGCAGGTCGTAGCCGTCGATATTAATGTGCAGCTGTTTTCCGATGATGCCCCTCTTGCGCAGGAGGGAATAACCATTGTATTGTCCGATGCCGGTGGAAATGTCACTTTCGGCGCCGTCACCGATGCTTCAGGAACCGCTGCTTTCAAGGTAAATCCGGGCAGCTACACCGCGTCAGCCACATTCAAATCTGCCGAAGACGGCAAACTTATTACTCTCAACGGCTCGAATACCAACATAGACGTGACCGGACAGTCCGGTGAAAAATTCCTGCTGATTCTTCAGAAAGTGGAGATCCGGCAGCTCATCATCAAAGAATTTTATACCGGCGGATGTCCCAAGAACGACAATTCCGGTGCTTTCACCGACGATAAATACATCATCATCTACAACAATTCAGAGGTGGAGGCGGATGCCTCCGACGTTGTGATCGGCGCCATCAGCCCTTATAATGCCAATGCCAGCAACAAGTATTTCACGAAAGACGGCCTGGTTTACGAGAATGATTCCTGGCTTCCGGCAGGCGGGGTCGTATGGTATTTCACATCGCCCGTAAAGATTCCCGCTTATTCCCAGATAGTCGTTGCAGTCTTCGGGGCGATCGACCATACCGCTACGGTAACGGCATCAGTAAATCTTGCCGATCCCGATTACTACTGGATGTCAAATGCCGATATCCCGGCCATTACAAACGCCAAGTATGTGGTTTCGGACGTCATTCCGCCCAGCCACTATCTTTCCGGCTACCAGATAAACAGGCAGAATGCCTGGACCATCTCCAATACCGCCCCAGCGCTCTTTATGGCAATCATGGGAAAGAGCGAACTCGAGGCCCTGTGCACCAATACCGCTGATTACGACCTTACCGCCGGGACCAACGATATCAGCTGGGCTGTCAAGATGCCGAAGGCCAATGTTATCGGCGCCCTGGAGGTTTACGCTGCAGCCAGCCTTGAAGCATGCCATCCGCGATTCTCCTCCGATGTGAATACGGGCCATATAGTAATGACGGGCCAGTTAGGCTATACAATTTACCGCAACGTCGACAAGGAGGCAACCGAAGCCTTGCCTGAGAACGAAGGTAAGCTTGTTTATAATTATTCCGGCGGGACTGAAGACGTCGGCGGCACCACCGACCCTTCTGGCATTGATGCCGAGGCCTCCATAGCCGCCGGAGCGCACATTATTTATCTCCAGACAAACGATTCCGGCAAGGATTATCACCAGAGAAGGATCGCATCACTGAAACAATAAGCTAAGTCAATGAGAATTCATAACATATTGGCATCCGTTTGTTTCCTGGCCGCCGCCCTGCAAGCCGCCGGGCAGGAGGCTGAACCTTGCCGCGACTTCCGTTTCCTCACGGACACGGACCCTTTGTTCTCCATTTCAAATCCGGCGGCAATTTCCGGCTTCCGCGGGCATATTTCGATGGCGGAAGCTGAATTCCGCAAGGATAACGGGGCTCTTGCCGGCCTGTCGGAATCGCCCGACTCCTGGCAGGGCGGAGCGGCGACGGAGTCGTATATAAGCATTTCCGACCGTATCAGTTTCCACGGACGCCTGGCATGGTCTTATTTTGCCGGACAGCAGATGGGCGCCCAGGTACTTATGGACCCCGATTTCAATCCGGTCAACTTCCTCGAGAGCACGGATGCCACCACGGGGCGCCGCAACAAAGAGACTTATTCGCTTCTTGGCGCCGTGTCCTACAGGCTCGGCGATAAATGGGCTGCGGGTGTGAGCTTCGATTATGTATCGGCCGACCAGACCAAAGTAAAGGATCCCCGGTTCTCCAGTATCTGGATGGACATGGGGCTCAAGGCGGGAGTGTCTTTCCTCCCGTCCGAAAACCTGATGCTGGGACTCTCGCTGGTCTACCGCAACACTCTGGAGCAAATGAAGGGCGGCATCTACGGCACTACTGACAAGCAGTATTTCGTGTATACCGACAAAGGCGGTTACTTCGGAACCCTTTCCGAGTTGACAGGCGACCTTAACCATATCTCCGTGACGAATCTCCGCCCCATGAAGAATGACTTCTACGGCGTTTCGCTGCAGGTTGCAGGCGGCTCCTTCAGCAATGAGCTGGAGGCTCTGTACCGCAGCGGGTACTATGGCCAGAAGGCATCGTCGACTGCCACTTTCTTCGAGTTCTCCGGCCCCGAGGCCTCATACCGCGGAACCTTCATCGCAAGGAAGGAGGCAGATATCCACCGTGCATCCGTGAACCTGGGCTACTCGCTTCTGGGCAACCATGAAAATGTGTTCAAATATGTAACTCCCGAGGGGCAGAATACCCGCGTGGAATACGCGGGCTCCAACCACATTCTTAACCGTCACGATTTCACTGCATCGCTCTCATACGTGTGGTACAAAGGTGCGGAAGGATATCTGCCGGAGTTGTCCGTAGGCGCGGCTGTCGACGGAAACGCCCGCATCGACAAGGTGCTGCTGTATCCTTTCTACCGTAACGCAGAGCGCTACCGCATTTCGGCCGATGCTTTCGTGCGGAAGAATTTTTTCAGTGGCAGGTCTATTTTTACTCTCGGCACCAGCGCCATCTACCGTATAGGTTTCGGCACGCCCAGAGAGGATGGTACATATGCCGAAACTATAAGTACCAACTTCCAGAGTTTCGACAATTATATGTACCGGCAGTTTGAGTACGATACGTCTCCGGCTGTGGGAGCCGGGCTCGAATTCACATATACCCGCCTGGTGTCCGCCCGTTTTGTCCCGTACGTAAAGTTGTCCGACAGCTTCAGCGCCCTTCTGCAGGCGCCGCAGTATCTGGACGGGCGTTCCCGCAACGTTGCCCTTGTTACTCTGGGCTGCTCGTTCTGAGATAACTATTCTTTAGCCCACTCCCAGGAGAAGAGTATCGACTCCACTTGGCGCAGGTACTGGCGCTTGTCGTACTTGGGAGCGTATACGAACGCTTCCGCGCAGATGATCTGGCTGCCGTCGGGAGAATAGAAGGAATGGGATACGAAAGGACCTCCCATGTAATCGTTCTCCACTTCCCACAGGCCCCTTACCTGTGCGAAGTCGCGTCCGCGGAAGTGTATGAATTCCAGGCTCGGCGGCATGAATGTACCCGTAGTCATCCAGGTATTCTCGAACATCCCGGGAACGTTGTCCTTGAGCACCGCATTGCGCTTGGCTATTATCTTGTTCAGGGTGAGGTCGTTGCCGCTTACCGGATACTTATAGATCAATATGCCCTGCAGGGTGTACTGCTTCTCGTCGGCGATCCATCCGAAGTCCGACGTGAGTTTCTTCAGCTTGTATCCCATGGGGAAGTGGGGGGAGCCTCCGAATACTTCCGCCACCTTTGGCGCAATCTCCCTTTCCTCGTAGCGTATTGAATTTCGGATCACGCGGTCCCTCTCGGACTGTTCTATGAAACTGACTATCTTCTTGCCGTTCTCGTCCAGCAGTTCGGCGGCTTTTTCGGCTGTAGGGGCTCCTATCTGAACCATGCACTGGGGCGTAGCCCAGACATCGGAACGATAGCGTATGCCGGAACTGTCTATCTGGGGATTGATGTTGAAATACACTATGTTACGATGCACCTTGAAGAGGTCGCCGAAACCTCCCGGCGGCACGTTAACAAGCGAATACAGGGGTTCGCGCTGCGCGAGGAAGGGGCAGTCGCAGGCCAGCAGGTCGCGTACCTTGGAACCGAGGTTGCCCTCCCAGTCCGTCTTGTCGATGACAACAATAATCTCTCCCGCCTTGCCGCTGACATTGGGCAGGAGGGCTTTTGTGTTCTTGCATGAACAAAGGGCCAGAAGGGCCGAAAGAACAAGGAATATCTTTTTCATACGTCAGTGAAATAATCGTGCTATGTCGTTCCCGAATGCGAGTATCATAAGTCCTATCAGAAGTACCATGCCTATCATCTGCATTATCATCAGGAACCGGTCGCCGGGCTTGCGGCCAGTAATCATCTCGAAGAGGGTGAACAGGATGTGCCCGCCGTCAAGGGCCGGAATGGGCAGCAGGTTCATCACTCCCAGCATTATGGAAAGCAGGGCAAGGATGCTCAGGAAACGGTACCAGTCCCATGTCGAGGGGAATACCTGCCCAATGGCTATGAAACTGCCGACGGACTTGTATGCGCCGGTGGAAGGTCTTGCCAGAAGTCCCAGGTCGCGTACGTATCCTCCTATGGTTTCGCCCGTGAGCCGCACTCCCGCGGGAATGGCCTCCAGGGCGTTGTAGTAGCGTCTTTCAATCTGCGGGATCTGCAGGTACACCCCTATCTGGCCAAGCGAATCGACCTTGACGGGGAATGCAAGGGTGTCGGTGCCGCGCAGCGCGAGTGCTTCAACGGTGCGTCCCGCAAGCCCGGCGAGCACGGGACGTGCGTCCTGAATGTAGGAAACGCTGCTGCCGTCAAAGCTCAGCACCCTGTCGCCCGAAAGCAGGCCGCAGTCGGCATTGCCTGAATCGCAGCGCATGGAATCCACTACGAACGGCACTGCCAGGTCGAACATCCCGGGGCTGTTCAGCACATCACCGATGTATGCCTGGTCAATGTAGAGGTCCAGGGTGTCGGCGTCGCGCAGGATCTTGGCGGAACGCACGTTGCGTCTTGCCAGGTCGGCCTGCAGCATGCCGAAGTTGGCAGGTTCGTAGTCGTCGAAACTGATGATATGGTCTCCCAGCTTGAATCCCATCTCCTGCGCCAGCTCGTTGGGGGCGATGCGGGCGTTTTCATTGCTGATGAAGGCTTCGCCCCAGATGCCAGCAATCAGGCAGTACACCAGAATGGCGAAGATGAAATTGTTGAGCACCCCTCCGGCCATCACAAGCAGCCGCTGCCAGGCGGGTTTACTCCGGAATTCCCACTTCTGCGGCTCTTTCTTCAGCTGCTCCATGTCCAGGGACTCGTCCACCATGCCGGCAATCTTACAGTATCCGCCGAAAGGAATCCAGCCTATGCCGAATTCTGTTTCGCCCCAGTGCCACTTGGCAATCGCCTTGCCTCCGACATCGAAGAAAAGATAGAATTTCTCTACGCGGATTCCGAAAATCCGTGCCCATATATAGTGCCCGAACTCGTGGATGATAATCAGCAGCGAGAGGGCGAGTATAACCTGGAGGGTTTTAATTAATGCAACCATCTGCAATTCTTGCGGCTTCTGCGTTCGTCTCGAAGATATCTTCGACGGACGGGTTTGCTGCAAAATTCAGACCACGGAGGCACTTTTCGTTAATGCGGGAGATGTCGTAGAATCCTATCCGCCCTTGAAGGTAAGCGGCAACGGCAACTTCGTTGGCGGCGTTGAGGGCGCAGGGCGCATTGCCGCCGCGTTCCAGAGCCTCATAGGCAAGGCGGAGGTTGGGAAAACGGTCGGTGTCGGGCGCTTCGAAATGCAGGCTCCCGAGCTCAGCGAAGTCAAGTTTCTTGTTGCCTACGCTGATGCGTCCGGGGAAAGACAGGGCGAATCCTATGGGCTGGCGCATGTCCGGGCAGCCAAGCTGGGCGATAATCGCTCCGTCCTCGAATTCCACCATGGAGTGGATAATGGATTCGGGGTGCACCACAACTTTGATCCTTCCGGGCTTTACGCCGAATAGCCAGTGGGCCTCTATCACTTCGAAGCCCTTGTTCATCATGGTGGCAGAATCTATCGTCACCTTTGCACCCATGTCCCAGTTGGGATGTTTGAGTGCATCGGCGGCGGTGGCTCCGCTTATGCGGCGCTTGTCCCATGTGCGGAAAGGCCCTCCGGAAGCGGTAAGATGAATCTTTTCCAATGCATTGCCGTTGGCACCGAGCAGGCACTGGAAAATGGCGGAATGCTCGGAATCGACGGGCAGGATCAGCGCTCCGTGCTCTTTCATGGTGCGAGTTACTATCGAACCCGCGGCGACCAGGGTCTCTTTGTTGGCAAGTGCGACTATCTTTCCCGCTTCCAGAGCGGCGAGAGTGGGGCGCAGGCCGCTGAAACCCACCATGGCGCCTACCACTATGTCAACATTGTCCGAGCGCACCAGCGAGCACAGGCTGTCCACTCCGGTCCAGACTTTGGCCCCGGAATCTTCCAGCAGCGAGCACAGCTTCGGATACCGCGCCTCGTTGCAAACCACCACGTCGTTTACATCGAACTCACGTGCCTGTGCGGCAAGCAGTTCCACATTGTTGTTGGCGGAAATCATCTCCACTTGGAAGAGGTCGCGGTGCTGCCTCACCACGTCGAGGGTCTGGGTGCCTATGGAGCCGGTGGACCCAAGTATAGCGATTCTGCGTTTGTTCATTTGGAGAGAGAGTCGGCAGCCTCCCTTGCGAGCAGCAGGCTGTCCAGGTTGATGGTGTTGTCCCCCGAAAGGACTCTGGAGAGGTTTTCTGAATAGAGTTTCCAACGGGTGATGGCGCTCTCCAGCGAATCTATCTTTATGGCGTTGTCAACCGCCTGCCGGCGGAAATGCGCGTCGGGGTATCCGGGAATGGTAGTGCGCAGCGGGGTGAGCGCGATGAGGGCGTAGAGGCCTCCCAGCACCACCACGAATGCCGTAATGGCGGTCACGGCGAGCCCCAGACGGCTGAAACGGAAAGACCGTATCATACGGTGGGAGTCGTCCTCGCTTATGCTCAGTCGATACACTTTATTCAAATTGTTTTTCCCCATAATAATTGCTATTTTTGCACATTGTGGACAGAATCATCGGAATTGACTACGGAAGAGCGCGCGTCGGACTTGCCCAAAGCGATCCGCTAGGTATCTTCGCGTCCCCGGTTGAAACCGTACCTGCTGCAAAGATAATAGATTATCTTCAAAAATACGCCCTCCGGGAGACTATATCCAAGTTTGTGGTGGGTTATCCGCTCAATCTGGACGGCTCCCATGCTGAAGCCGCCGCTGATGTGGATGCTTTTTTGCCGAAACTGCAGCAAGCCTTCCCTGACGTGCCCGTAGCCCTTGAAGATGAACGCTTTTCGTCAGTTCTGGCGCACCGTGCCATGATTGACGGGGGTATGAAGAAGAGTGAACGCCGCAATAAAATGTCGGTGGACAAAATAAGCGCGGCCATCATTCTGCAAGCTTATTTGGACAAGAGAAAATGATACAACCCATTTATCTTTACGGCTCGGAGGTCCTTCGCGAGAAGGCTGTCGAAGCCGATTTGAGCAAAAAAGAAGAACTTACGGCGCTCATTGCAGACCTGAAGGATACGCTCCAGCGTTCCGAGGGCTGCGGGCTTGCCGCTCCCCAGATCGGAGTGAGCCTGAGGGTGCTGATAGTCGACGGGGATGAAATGCAGGATGTTTACCCCTATCTCAAGGGATTCAAGCGCACCATAATCAATCCGGAATTACTTGAGGAAAGTGCAGAGCAGTGCGAGTACGAGGAGGGATGCCTGAGCGTCCCCGGCGTATATTGCAGCGTGCGCCGTCCGTGCAGCATTCGCCTGCGCTACCGCGGGGAGGATTTCGAAGAGCATGTGGAAACATTCGACAAATTCGCAGCTCGTATGATACAGCACGAGATGTCCCATCTGGACGGAGTGCTTTTTACCGACCTGGTGGCTCCCATACGCCGGAAGATGATAGCCAAGAAGCTGGTCAATATATCCCACGGCAAAGTTGCAACAAGGTATAATTCTAAAATCAAATAATTATTCCTCGACCGAAATCATCCACGTAAAAGGCCTTCTACGTGGACAAAGTGGACATTTTGATCAATTTGTCCACAAAAACGGTCATATTTGTGGATAATTATCCTATCTTTCGAGCGAGACGACCTCTGAAATAAAACTATATGACAAGAATATACTCCATCCTGGTAACGGTTGCGACAATCTTCCTATGTGCTTTTTGCTCTGAAGAGCCTCGTTCTCCTCTTGGTGCTCAAAAGCGTGAGTATCATTACGAGTATGATTGTAATGAGGTTCTTGTCCGAAGATATGATATGGCGAATTATGTTATGATGGAATTAGTTAAAGACGGTAAAGTAGTTGATAAGGTTAAAGCGAGAATTAGCAAACAAGACAAAGCTCATAGTGTTCTTTTTGATTTGTATTTCACAAATTATCACACAGTTCTCATTATTCGTGAATATAATCCAGATATAAGTGATAGCAAAGTCCGTTTTAGACGATGCGGGATTAAGACGGTATTTTTAAATAATCGTGATGGCGGATTTGTCCTTGATTATTTCGGCAATGAGTCGTTCAGAACAGTGTGGTGGTTGAAAGATCAACTTGAATACCTGTCGATTATAAAAGAGAATGGTTTCTTTTATCCTTTGGATTTAAGTTGTGCCGGAATGGATACACTCTATAATCATTGTGCTCAAAGAACAATTGCAGTGAAGATGAGAGTAGTGGATGAAAACGGCTCCGTCCTGTATTCTAACGGCATATAATGCTTAAAGAGCAATGAACAAAACACATATTAACATTTTAGCTTTCGCAGTATGCACCATTTTAATTATAGGTTTTTCTCTTTTATACAACAAATTTGGGCCGTGTTATCATTATCTGTATGAGTATGAATATGGAGATCTTACGGTCCGAAGATATGATAGAGATGAAGTCACACTGGAACTGCTAAAGAATGGGAAAGTCGTTGACCGGGTGAAAGCAACAATTGATAATGAAAATGCATACTATCTTTATCTTGGTTTGTATTTTGACATTTCCGGGCAGGTGTTCATTACGGGTGAACATCAGACGGCTTATACAAAGTATTGGAGATGCCCTCCATTGCCGGATCTATATACTTATGTGATAAAGAAGGATAAGGATTGTTTCTTCCTTGGGTATCTAACTGATATGTCATTGACAAGCGCTGAACAAATATCTGAAAAGCTCGAATACTTGCAGTATTTGAAAGAAGATGGGCGTTTTTATGCCTTGGATTATGCATACCCGAGGCTGGACACTCTTTATAATTATGATGGCGCCAACCCAATTGCTGTAAAGATGAAAGTAGTAGATGAAAAAGGTAATATCCTATATTCAAACGGCAAATAGCCCCACTTTCTCAAAAACCAGATTTGCTAACAAGAGACGAGTTGCCTGGTGTACGTAAAAAGGCTTGCCTATTAACGAAAAAAGTGTAACTTTGAGCGTTCTATAAATTGCAGACCTGGGCACAGATACACAAATTGGGAAGCTACCGACATGACATTATTCAAATACTAATACACTATGCGCATTACTTACATCCGGCCCGAAGCTGTGGAATTGCAACTCGGGTATCTTTTAGCTCTTGCAGCTAGCCCTTCGGAGGCCGATGGTAATCTGGAGAGTTTTGACAATTCGTTTGTTGACATTAATTGGTAAAGACGGTATGAAAAAGATATTTGCTTTCGCCGTCCTCGCCTTGACGGTCCTTTCCTGCAACAAGGAAATCGCTGAACAGCAGCCTGTTCCTGCAGGAGATGCTCAGTACACCACAATCCTCGCCACCAATGAAGACCTGACCAAGGTGGCTCTCGATTTCTCATCAGCCTCCAATCTGACATGGGTGGATACCGACGGTATTACGGTGTATGATGGAACGGAACCGAATCTGTTCACAATCAAGTCCGGCACGAATACTGGTACAAGCGCCGTGTTCGAGGGTAGCTGCAATACTGCAGCGTCCATGCTTTATGCGGTATATCCCTACGGGGCATATAAGTCCGCGGTCAGCGACGGCATCAAAGTAAGGATACCCAACGAGCAGACTGTCCCCAACGACGGAGTAAGTTTCGTGGATCCCGCAGCACTCATATCAGTGGCTTATGCGGCACCCGGCAGCAATATGACCTTCAAGCAGGTCTGCGGATTGGTCAAGATAAGCGTGCCTGTCAGCGATATACAGGAAATTACAATACATGGTAAAGCAATTGCCGGTATCGCTACTGCCAAGGCCGACGGTACGCTGGAGTATTCCGACGCCCTGTTCCAGGATGATATCACCCTGACGCACGCTTCCGGTTATTTCACTCCCGGTGATTATTATGTGGCCGTCATGCCGGGCACCACGCCTGCCGGCGGTTTCACCATCAGCTACAAGACTCCCGGCTTCACCGCGTCCAAGACCGCCTCTTCCCAGGTGGTGTTAGAACGCGCAAAGGGCGTTAACGCCGGTTCCCTTACGGGCTACACCAAGTCCATAGTAATCAAGACTATGGACCAGCTTTTCAGTTGGAACGATTCACGTGTTGCCACCGATCCTTGGGATGTTACAATCGGCGCCGATATCGACATGGAGAACGAACCCTGGACACCAAAGGATTTCAAGGGCACCTTCGACGGCAAGGGACATAAATTATATAACATCAATGTGCAGCGTAATTCCAACGCTTGCTTTATTAATTCTCTCACAGGTACGCTCAAGGATATCGTTTTCGGGTCTTCTGATGACAAGACTTACGATGGTAAGAGTGCCTTTATCCAGAATAATCCCGAAGATGGCAATACATGGCGTTATGTCGGTTTGGTTACAAGGCTCCAGGCTGATGCCGTGATGGAAAATGTAACCAGCTATGTTAATGTTGAGGTTGCCTCCACTTCTGTGAGCAAGACTCGTATTGGAGGGCTTGTAGGAGTGATCGCCGGGGCTAATACGGTCATGAAAAATTGCCATAACTACGGAAATGTGTCTAATTTGGCTTCTACTGCCCAGGCCGCTTGCAATATCGGCGGTGTAGTTGGACGTATGGATGTCGCTATGACAATGGAAGGTGTTTACAATCACGGCACCATTACTTGCAAGAATCCCAAAGTGGTACAGCTTGGCGGTATTGTGTCCGGCGTTCAGGCTGGCGCATCGCTCAAGAATTGTTTTAATTATGGAACTATTTCGTATGAGGTAAATGCTCTTACCGGTGTCACATATATTGGCGGTATGGCGGGTTACAGCACTATCTCCGAGGGTGCTGTTGCCACTTTGGACAATTGCGCTAACTATGGCCCTGTTACTGTTAGCAGTGCTAACGGAGGTTCTAACCTGTATTTTGGCGGAGTTCTTGGATATTCAAGGTTATCTACTCTTAAAGGTTGTGACAATTACGCCGATTTATCATCCAATCACGGGCAGGTTGCCCGTATCGGCGGCGTAATAGGAACTGTTCATAATGCTACTGAGCTCAAAAGCAGCTGCAACATGGGAAAGATACAGTTTGTTCAGGAGAATGAAGTTGATGCATGGCAGGGAATAGGTGGAATAGTCGGCTTTGCCGAAGGAAGCACTACTCCTACAATTGAATCTTGTTATAGCTACGGCAATATTACTGCAGAGTTCAATTCTACCGGAGGAACTTATTCTCGTTGCTGCGTGGGCGGTATTGTTGGCATGCCTTTCAGGAAGACCGTGATTAAGAATAACGAGAATGATGCCTCCATACAGGTTACAAATAAATGTGCATCGGCTTTGCGATGCTGCGCCGGAGGTGTTATCGGACAGGATGAGGGCGCCAATGGTCCATCCGAATACTCCGGGAACATAAATCGGGGAACAATATCCGGCACCGGCGATAATATCTGTGTCGGTGGCCTTTACGGTTATATTTCTGTAGCTACATCCATAAGCGGAGACAAGTGTTTCGGAAAAGTATCCGGCAAGAATGCCGGCGCTGTGGTCTCTTGTAACTCTGCCTCGATAGCCGCCACCATCTGCGATGCCGTCACCGTAAATGGAGAAAAGAGGACTGAAGCATCTAATGAGTCTAAATGGCTGTGCCCGAATAATACCGGTACAATCTTGCCGATCTTCGTAGCGCACAGCGATAGCGAGTAGATTTGACTTGCCGCTAGTCGGCAGGCCAATTGATAATATGCTTTTTGAAGGGTCGGTCTTCGGGCCGGCCCTTTTTTTTATCCCGACTTTTGATTTTCGTAACCACCAGATTATCAGCTGATTCATATTCGATCTCTGGGAAAAACTCCCAGAGGAAAACCGTAAAGACTCCTTCGTCTGCCATTTGTCCGGGAGCCCCCCCCCTCCGATTCTCTCCCGAATCCCGCCACTGACGGGGTGTTTTGGCCTTTAGGTTTGTATTATTATGGTGGAATTGTTATTTTTACGGTGTGAAGTTGAATTATACACTTGCTATTGCGTTCTTTGTGGCCGTTGTTGGGTGCAAGGCGGAATTATATGAGGATGAAATACCTGCGCCCGTGCGTCAGGGAACCATGGAACTGACATTGACGGCATGCAGCGAGGCCGGGC
>JAFZBM010000003.1 GCA_017561765.1 Bacteroidales bacterium
CTCGTCGGCCGCTACTCCCAGCTCGGCGACAACGCCTTCTACCACCTCTACCTCCAGACCGACGAGGTCTTCAAAGCCGCCATGGCGTCACTTTAGGCGGCGGGAGGGGCGGTTGCTCCCCAAATACCCGGTGTTCCATCGGTGTTTTTCTGCCGTTTATCGGGCAAGGTCTCCTGGTTGCTGGGGGATCTTGCCCGCCAATCTTGTTCACAGGCCGCTCTGAGGCGCATAGGCGGGCAAGATGTCCATAGTCTGAGGAGACCTTGCCCGGAGCGGAGCCAGAATGCGGGTTATTTCGTCCCGGTCTAGCCCGAAAACTCTGGCCAATTGGGGAATGGTGGTATTCATCGTACGATAGATGTATGGCAAAAAACGGATTCTGCTCTGGATAGATAGCCTGGATACGTCACAATTGAACCAGCGGTTAGATATTTCGTTCACCGCCTTGAGAAATTCTCCGTCTGGGAGTTTGGTCCTTGGCCCATCCACCAGCTTCCATGTCATCTCTGAAGAACTCTGGGCTCCTATTACCTTTAAAAAGAAGGTTAAATCATTGTTGAATGCCTGCTCAAGATATGTGTGGTCACAGAAACTCGACGTGATCAGGCAACCATCTTTGTCAAGTAGCCACGGAACATCGTTTAGTTTGTCCCCGGTGTGCATCAGCTTGCGTTTTTGCCTTTTGGTCAGGCTTGCCACCGCTATGGCCTGTTCAGTGTCCGTTTTTCTGAACATAGCGCTGAATCCTGACCACTTATACTCATTGACATTACATCCATTGTCAAGAGCATTCCTGGGGATATATGCCAGGGCATTCCGGACATACCAGTCGCTGTCTAAAGCGATTGCTTTAATATCTACCCCGTCCAGAACGCCTGATTCTCCGTATTTTCCATGGAACCACATTGAATACATCCGCTTGATTTCCTGCCCGTACTGTTCCGCCTCCGCTTGACTCTTTGCCAGAACCGAAACATGGCAATGGTTGGAAACCACGGCGTAGATGACGACAATAATGTTTTTTCTCCTGCCGCAAACGCACAAGATTTTGACCATGGCATCATAGTCGGCGTCGTCACGGAAGAGCACCAATTTCTCCATCCCCTTCATACTGATATGGAAAGGGGATACATAGGCAGCGCTACCGTCCGGCAGCCTGCGCAGAACTATTCGTTTCATATCTGTTCAGTGTTAGAACGAAACGAACAATCGCTGCTGGCCCGTTGGCCAGCTGTCAATAAGGAATAAATTTGGGGAATGATCTGGTTTTTAAGAATTGTTTTCATAGTCTTTGTCGTTTATCTTGGCCAAAAGTAGTACAATCCTGCCATAAATCCAAGGAATCCGGGGCATAATCGGGCAAGGTCGGAAAAAACTGTCATGATCTTGCCCACAATGGCCCCCAGAATGACCTTGGGCCACGATGGCCGGGCAAAGTCTCCCCAACGAAAGTAGACCTTGCCCAAAGGACGGGGGAAAGATTGTTTCCGGGCTACTGAGCGATGAACTGGTAGACGATGTTGCCCTGCTGGTTGGCGGGGGCGGTGGAGGAGGCGGAGAAGCGGCTGAGACGGGCGGCACGGATGGCGAAGGAGCGGAGGCAGCCGTCTTTGGACGAGGAACTCTCGTCAACTTTGGCGGCGACCACTGTGCCGGAATTATCGACAGTTATCAGGACCGTGACCTCGCCGGCTCCCATGCAGCGGTAGGCGGGAATGGAAAGCTTGCTGGCCTTGCGCCCCTCAAGATAATACGACACAACTGAAGGCCCGCTGTAAGCCTTCTGCTCTTGTTTCTTCCCCTGATCTTTTGAAGGAATTTCGGCCGAGAACCCGTCGTCGGGAGCCTCGAAACCCCCTTTGAGCTCGCGGGCCAGGCGCTCGGCGTCTTTATAAAGCTGGTCGGCGTCCGTGCCCCTGTCGTCCTTTAGGGCTGCGCGGTCGACCACCACGTTGCGGTAGCCGCCTGTTGCCGCGCCCAGCTCTTGCTGAAGTTTCTCGCTGATAGCCTGCTGGAACTCGGCCTCCTTCTGCAGGCGCTCCACCTCGGCCTGCAGCTTTTCCAGTTCCTCCAGCTTGCTGAAATCCAGAATAAAAGAATTCTCCTTCTGGATGGAGAATCCCAGGGAAGTGGCAAGCAGGACTATCAGTACCGCGAGATGAATGATCACGGTGGTATATAGTCCTGCCTTGTCCTCCCTTTTCATTACTTATGTTCTATCTTCGCGAGGCTCTTTTCGACGGTAGCGGTGATAACATCAATCGCAACCTTGTTGTGACCTCCCTGCGGGATGATTATATCGGCGTAGCGCTTGCTTGGCTCTATGAACTGGAGGTACATAGGCTTGACGGTGCGGCTGTAACGCTCAATCACCCAGTGCACATCCTTCCCGCGCTCGCAAATGTCCCTTTCGATAACCCTCATGAGACGGTCGTCGTCATCGGCGTCCACGAAGATCTTGATGTCCATCTGGTCACGCAGCTTCTTGCAGGTGAAGATCAGGATGCCTTCGATGATGATTATGTCGGCGGGCTCCACCAGCTTGGTCTCCGTCTTGGAACGGGTGCATGAGATGAAAGAGTAAACCGGCTGCTGTACGCTTTTGCCGTTCTTGAGGTCCTTGAGCTGGCTGCAGAGCAGATCCCACTCGATGGAGTCGGGGTGGTCGAAGTTATGGACCCTCTTCTCCTCGTCGGTAAGGTCGCTGGAGTCCTTGTAGTAGGAATCCTGCGGGATCACCACTACCTTTTTGCCTTCAATCTTGTCGGTGATAGCCTTGACCACCGTCGTTTTGCCGGATCCGGATCCTCCGGCTATACCAATGACTAACATAATTTGTTAAAATTCTGCGTTTTTAGGTGTACGCGGGAAAGGAATAACGTCGCGGATATTCTGCATGCCGGTAACGAAGAGCAGAAGCCTCTCGAAACCCAGACCGAAGCCGCTGTGAGGGCAGCTGCCGAAGCGGCGGGTGTCGATGTACCATTCCAGGTTGCGGCGGCTCATCCCGAGCTCGTCGATACGAGCCTCGAGCTTGCCCAGATCTGCCTCGCGCTCGCTTCCGCCGATAATCTCGCCAATCTTCGGGAAGAGCACATCCATAGCCCGTACAGTCTTGCCGTCCTCGTTCTGTTTCATGTAGAATGCCTTGATATCCTTGGGATAACCCGTGAGAATCACCGGCTTGCCGAAATGCTTCTCGACCAGGTAGCGCTCATGCTCGCTCTGCAAGTCGGCGCCCCAGAATATAGGATATTCAAATTGTACGCCGTTCTTGACAGCCTCCTCCAGGATCCTGATTCCCTCCGTGTATTCCAGCCGCACGAATTCAGTACCTACCACACTCTTCAGGCGGTCCACAAGCTCGGGATCGTAACGGTCGTTGAGGAACTGGATGTCTTCCAGACAGTGCTCAAGGGCATAGCTGACGAGGTGCTTGATGAAGTCCTCGGCAAGGTCCATGTTGTCCTTGATGTCGTAGAAGGCCATCTCGGGCTCTATCATCCAGAATTCTGCAAGGTGGCGCGGCGTGTTGGAATTTTCCGCCCGGAAAGTGGGACCGAAGGTGTAGATTTCACCCAGCGCCGTAGCTCCGAGCTCTCCTTCCAGCTGTCCGCTCACGGTAAGCGAGGTCCTGCGCCCGAAGAAATCTTTGCCGTAATCAATCTCGCCCTTTTTCCCTCGGGGCATGGGAGCATCAAGGTCGAGTGTCGTAACCTGGAACATGTTCCCTGCGCCCTCGGCGTCGGAAGCCGTGATGAGGGGAGTATGCAGGTACACGAACCCCTTGGAATGGAAATAATCGTGAATGGCGAATGCCATCTGGCTGCGCAGCCTGAATATGGCGCCGAAAGTATTGGTCCTGGGCCTCATGTGCGCAACTGTGCGCAGATATTCAAAGGAGGTGTCCTTTTTCTGAAGTGGATAGCGCATCGGGTCGCATTCGCCCAGAATCTCTATCTCGGACGCGCGGATTTCAACCGCCTGCCCGCTGCCCACCGACTCCACGAGGGTGCCCTTGACGGCGATGCACGCTCCCGTGCTGATGCGCGACAGCAGCGGCTCCGTCGTCCCGTTCTTATCCACCACGATTTGAATATTCTTGATGGTGGAACCGTCGTTAAGGGCGATGAACGCTATTTCCTTGTTTCCTCTCTTGGTCCTTACCCAACCTTTGGCAAGAACCTCCACGCCTGCCTCCATCTTCAGCAGGTCCTTGACTTTTGTCCTGAATAATTCCATTTATTAATAATCCTTTAAAAAAGCAGCCCTCTTGGAAAGGGGGCTGCTCCTATTGCTTGGACGGGCTCTTATTTGCCGCCCTTTCTTGCCGAGTACATAATCTTAAGCGCGGAGCAGCGTCGCAACTCCTGCTTAACATCTGTAATGATACCCATTCTGACGTCCTGGTCCGCCCTGATGCTGGTCGTCATGAACTGACGGTCCTGCTCGCTGTGGGACTCGCGCTCCGCGGCGATGAAGTCGCGGATGTCGTCCGTAGTCTTGAACGAGTCATTCAGCTGGATACGGGCTTCAGTACCGTACATAGCCTGCAGAGACTTGATCGGAGTACCGATATTGATATATGAGTTCAGGTCCTTGCGCTCCAGTTTTACGACTTCGGAGGCTTCGGGGATCTTCACCATAACCTTGTTCTCGGTTTCACGCATCTGCGTGGTGACCATGAAGAAGAACAGGAGCATGAAAACGATATCGGAAAGCGAGCTGCTGGTCATTGACGGCACCTCTTTCTTATTGTTGCTTCCACCAAATTTTGACATAACTTGTTCCTCCTGTATTATCTTCTGCGTCCTACATCCTTAGGCTCGGCCTCGGAAATGAACTGAGGCACGGCGTCCTTTACGATCTTCTGCGTGTCTTCATCGAGCAGTGAGAAGACCTTGCCGTACTGCTTGCGGGAGAAATCGTCTCGCAGCTCGTTGACGGCCTTCACGAGTTCGTTCTGGACGGCGATGTAAGCCTGGTAACTGGTACCACGGTCATTCTGAAGGGAGATGATACCCTTTGAAACGGGGTAGTCTCCCAGTCCCTCGATGTTCTTGATCTCCTTTTCGGGGAGGTTGGGATCATTTGCGGGGTTGGTCAGAAATTCCTTGATCTTGTCTTTGAGTTGGCTGATGTCTATGGGCTCGCTACCGGCAAGGATTCTATCGGCAGAATTGATCTTCACCTGGATAATGTTACGGCGATTGACCTTCTGGTCCTCTACTTTCTGGTCCTTGTCAGGCATAGGAGGCAGACGACGGCTCAAACCGGTCTGGCTTCCCATGGTGGTGGTCATCAGGAAGTAGCACAACAGCAGGAACGCGATATCCGCGGTCGAGCTGGTGTTCATTGCTGGTACTTTCTTCTTGCCCATGATTATTTCTTGCTAGCTATGGCCATACGGATCTCACCGACTACGATGGCAAGTATTGCCGCAGCGCCGGTGATATAGGTAAGGTTGAGAATGGTATCGGTAAGCTTGAGCGTTCCTGCGCTCACCTCAGGGCCGTTGTAGGCCAGTGCGGGGTCTCCCTTTGCCAGGATATAGGCGACAAAGCAGAGCGCTGCCACACCCAGAATCACGATGCCGATCTTGACAAGGCTCTTCGGGTTGTTCTTGGTACTTACAATCAAGCCAATGACCACCCAGCTGAATACTGCGAGGCCCAGCATGATGTAGGTCCAATAGAGCAGAACATCAACGGCGTTGCCTTCAAATCCCTTGGCGAAACCCCAGATCAGAAGCGCAACGCTGACGATGATCAGCGCCACCATCCCCCATTTTATAATTTTGTTAAGTTTCATAATCCTGTGCGGCTGTGGCAATTATTTCTTCTCGTTATATTTGGTGAGGAGGTCCACCAGGCAGATGGAAGAATCTTCCATGTCGATGGTGAGGCCGTCGATCTTTGCGAGGATGTAGTTGTAGAACACCTGCAGGATCATGGCCACGATGAGACCGCCGACGGTGGTGATGAGGGCGATCTTCATACCGCCTGCAACAACGTTAGGGGAGATATCACCTGCAGCCTGGATGGCGTCGAAGGCGTTGATCATACCGATAACGGTACCGAGGAATCCGAGGGACGGGGCAATTGCGATGAAGAGGCCGATCCAGCTCAATCCGTTCTCCATCTGGCTCATCTGGACGGAACCGTAGGAAACGACTGTCTTTTCAACCACGTCGATGCCCTGGTCGTAGCGGAGGAGACCCTGATAGAAGATGGAGGCAACGGGGCCGCGGGTATTGCGGCAGACATCCTTGGCTGCTTCCACACCGCCTTCCTCAAGGGCTTTCTCGACTTTCTCGAGGAGCTTCTTGGTGTTGGACTTGGAGAAGGTGAGATAGAGGATACGCTCGATAGAGAGAGCAAGACCGATGATCAAGCAGATGATAATCAGCGACATGAAGCCTGCACCACCTTCAATGAACTTGGTCTTGAGGGCCTGGTGGAGGGGAATCTCTTCGCCGGTTCCGGAAAGAAGGTCGGCTGCGTTCATCTCTGCGGGGGCGGAAGCTACTTGCTCCTCAGCGGGGGCGGCCTGCTCGTCCTGTGCGGATGCGGTGTTTGCAGTGAAGGCTATCAAGCCAACTACTGCCAGAAACATGAAAAACTTTTTCATAAAATTTTAGATGATGTATTAGTTAAAATAAATTTCCTACGAAATCGGTGCAATTTAGCAAAAAAAATCCATAAGTCAATACTTAATTTGACATTTCCCCACGCAGATCCGCCTCCAGACACTCCTTAACATACTCATTATCATCGGTGTTGCCCATGAGGAAGAAAAGTTTTGCGAGGGCGCTTTCAGTGGTGATGTCACCTCCGGACAGCACTCCGGCATCCTTGAGCGCCCTGCCGGTGGCATAGCGTTCCATGTTTACCTGGCCCCTCAGGCACTGGGTTACGTCCAGCAGGATCTTCCCGCGCCTGACGGATTCGCGCACTATCTCCAGGAACCAGTCCTTCGAAGGGGCGTTGCCGCAGCCGTAGGTTTCGATGATAACCGCCCTGGTGAGCGGCCCAAGCAGTATGTCTTCGACCACCTGGCTGGTGATTCCGGGATGCACTTTCAGTATGGACACCCTCGTGTCGAGGCCGTAATGGGCACGGAACACGCCGTTGACCTGCCGGCGGATTAGGTCGGTGTTATACCGTATCTCGATGCCCGCCTCGGCCAGGGGCGCAAGGTTGGGCGAACGGAAAGCGTCGAAGCCTTCGGCGTCTACCTTGGTGCAACGGTTGCCCCTGAGCAGCAGCGAGTTGAAGAACACGCATACTTCCGGCACCATGGGCTTTCCGTCAATGGTTTTGGCTCCTGCAATCTCTATGGCGGAGATTAGGTTCTCCTTGCCGTCGGTACGCAGCCGTCCCACCGGAAGCTGGCTGCCGGTGAAGATGACGCTCTTGCCGAGGTTCTCCAGCATGAAGCTCAGGGCGGAGGCGCTGTAGGCCATTGTGTCGGTGCCGTGCAGCACCACGAATCCGTCGTAGTGCTTGTAATTGCGTGAAATGATTTCCGCGAGTTTCTTCCACATGGCGGGTTCTATGTCGGAAGAGTCGATAAGCGGGTCGAAGGTGTACGAGTCGATCCGCATCGCGAACTTCTTCAGCTCGGGCACTTCGTCCATCAGGCTCCCGAAGTCGAACGGGCGTAGAGTCTGGGTCTCGGGGTCTTCTTTCATTCCTATCGTGCCCCCGGTGTAGATGAGGAGCACTGACGATCCGGTATTGTTCATATTGCAAACAGTTTTCTGGCGTTGGAGGTGGTTACCGCGGCGGTTTCTTCTATGCTGATGCCCTTGAGTTCCGCGAGCCTGGCGGCTATCAGGGGTATGTTGGCGCTTTCGTTGCGTGTGCCCCTGAGCGGCGTGGGGGCCAGGTAGGGTGCGTCGGTTTCGAGCAGTATGCGTTCGAGGGGGATGCGGTTGATGTCGGCGGCTATGTGCGCTTTCTTGAAAGTCAGCACTCCGCCTATGCCGGCGTACCATTCGCCGTATCGTTCCATGCGGGCGAATACTTCGGCGCTTCCGCTGAATGCGTGGAGATTGCCGCGCAGGTGCATGCCGCGGCATTCTTCCATTACGGCGAAGAAGTCGTCGGTGGCTTCGCGGAGGTGGATGTTGACGGGGAGGTCCCAGTCGCGGGCAAGTTCGAGCTGGGCTTTGAAGGC
>JAFZBM010000027.1 GCA_017561765.1 Bacteroidales bacterium
CTGGTGGACGAAGCGCACGCCGCAGGCATCGCGGTAATCATGGACATAGTGCACTCCCATGCCGTGGGCAACGAACTCGAGGGCCTCGGCAAGCTGGACGGGGACGAGTCGCTCTACTTCTACAAAGGCGACGCCGGACATCATCCCGCCTGGGGTACGAGATGTTTCGATTACGGCAAGGACGAGGTGAAATACTTCCTTCTCTCCAACTGCAAATACTGGATGGAAGAGTATCACCTGGACGGGTTCCGCTTCGACGGGGTCACGAGCATGCTTTACTGGAACCACGGACTCGGCGCCGATTTCGGCGACTATGCCCTTTATTTCAACGAAGGCGTGGACGAGAATGCCGTGAGCTACCTGGGCCTCGCCAACCTGCTAATACATGAGATCAATCCCAAGGCTCTCACCATTGCAGAAGATGTCTCCGGCATGGCCGGTCTCGCCGCACCATTCAAGGCCGGCGGCGTAGGATTCGATTTCCGCATGGCCATGGGCATAGCGGACCATTGGATCAAATGGATAAAGGAACTTTCCGACGAGCAGTGGAGCATGGGCGGCATCTGGTGGGAACTCACCAACAAGCGGGCGGACGAGAGCACGGTAAGCTATGCCGAATGCCACGACCAGGCCCTGGTGGGCGACAAGACCATCATCTTCCGCCTGATCGACAAGGAGATGTATTTCAGCATGCGCAAGGACCAGCCCAATCCCATCGTGGACAGGGGAGTGGCCCTCCATAAACTCATTCGTCTGGTCACCGCGGCCACTTGCGGCGGAGGCTATCTCGATTTCATGGGCAACGAGTTCGGACATCCCGAATGGATAGACTTCCCGCGCGAGGGGAACGGATGGTCGTACAAGCACGCCAGGCGTCTCTGGTCCATAGCCGATAACCCGGAACTGCGTTTCCATGGTCTCGAAGAGTTCGACGCCGCCATGGTGCATTTCCTCAAGCATGAAAAAGTGCTTAAAGGAGTCCCTGAACTGCTGGTTGCCGATGAGGAAAAGAAAATATTGATTTTCCGTAGGGAAAACTGTATCTTTGCGTTGAATTTCAATCCGCAAGGCTCTTTCCAGGATTATGGTTTTTCGGCCCCTGCGGGTGAATACGAGATGGTCTTTAATTCGGACGAGCCACGCTTCGGCGGCTTCGGACGTCTGGAAGGGCCTCAGACACATGTGTCGGTCGGAACCAAATGCCCCAACGGCAATCAGGATTACGACCATACCCTCTACCTGTACCTGCCCAGCAGGTGCGCCATTGTACTGAAGAAAAAGATTGTTTGATATGGCATTCTTGAAGTTCAATAAAAACGAGCTGGTCAATCTGGCCTATTCGCTCAAGCGCGAGATTATCTGCGCCAACAAGACGGGAGCGTACAGCAACACGTCCATTGTAGGCTGCAATACCCGCCGCTACCACGGCCTGCTCGCCGTAACCCTCGACCGCTTCGGCGGTGATCACTACATGCTCCTGTCGTCCCTCGACGAGAGCATCATCGTACGCGGAAAACAATTCAACCTGGGCATTCATTGCTACGGTGACATCTATGAGCCCCGCGGCCACAAGTATGTTATCGATTTTGCTGAAGACCCGGTGCCCAACATTACCTTCAAGGTGGGCGATGTGCTTTTCCGCAAGAGTCTCATCCTTGCCCTCGACAAAGACCAGGTGCTCATCAAGTATGAGCTCCTCTCCTCGCCGGTGCCTGTCACCCTGCTCCTGAAGCCGTTCCTTGCCTTCCGCAACACCAACGACCTCACCAGCCAGAACGATCAGGCCAATACCTCCTTCCAGGAAGTACCCGGCGGCGTGTCGTTCCGTATGTATCCCAATTTCCCCGACCTCAACCTGCAGCTGAGCGATTCCAAGGCGGAGTGGAAATATCTTCCCTGCTGGAACAACCGCATCACTTACTCCGACGAGTACCGCCGCGGCTTCGACTGCACCGAGGACCTGTTCACCCCGGGAGTATTCAGCATGAAACTTCCCGCCGGCGAGTCGGTGGTGTTTTCGGCATCCACGTCGGAAGCGACACCTTCGCAGCTCAAGCGCCAGTTCAACGGCTATCTGGCCAAACTCCCCGTGGTGAGCGGCTACCGTGACCAGCTGGTGCGCTGCGCCGACTGGCTCATTACCCGCCACAACGGAGTGGCGATGGTAAACGCCGGCCTGTCGTGGCTTAAGACCGGACTGCTGAGGGAGACGCTGATAGCCCTGCCTGGGCTTGCGCTCAACGGAGCCGGCCGCGCCGCCCTTTTCGAGGAGATTCTCGACAACCTTATCGCAGCCGAGCAGGAAAGGCTTACGGTGCGCACCACCCAGGTGGAAGCGCCCCTCTACATGGCAGTCACTCTGCAGCAGTATATCGACTGGGGCGCCGATCCGGCCAAGGTATGGAAGAAGTACGGCGCCACGATAAAGATGATTCTCGAAAGCTACCTCCCCGGCTGCCGCAAGGAAGTTGCCATGCATCCCAACGGACTGCTCTGGGCGCAGGTTGACGGCGTCGCGCTTACCTGGATGAACGCTTACATCAACGGGCGTGCGGTGACCGAGAGGGCCGGCTACCAGATAGAGACCAACGCATTCTGGTACAATGCGATCTGCTTCGCCATCGACATGGAGAAGCGCTACGGTCCCAAAAAGGGCAGTTTCGTGGACAAGTGGACGCCGGTGGCGGAACTGGTCCGCAGCAGCTTCAGGAACGTGTTCGTAGATCCCGCTACCGGGCGCCTCGCCGACTACGTGGACGCTTCGGGCCGCAACATGGACACCCGTCCCAACCAGCTCTACGCCATCTGGGTCAAGAATTCTCCCCTTGAGGAAGAAATGTTCCCCGATGTGCTGAGGGTTATTGACAATGAACTTGTGACAAGCCGCGGCATCAGGACACTCTCGCCGCGCGACGTCAAGTACAAGGGAGTGTACGAGGGCTCGCAGCTCGAACGCGACCTCGCGTACCATCAGGGCTGCACCCGCCCGTTCCTGCTGGAACCGTATATCGAAATGAGTTTCCGCGTCAAGGGCCCTTCGTTCACCAAGAGGGCCGAATGGCTCATCGAGGGCTTCTGGGCCGACCTGAGCAAGCACGGCGTCGGAGCCTTCTCCGAACTTTACGACGGCGATCCGCCCCACGAGCCGCACGGAACCATTTCTTCCGCGCTCAGCACGGCGGCCCTGCTTGCAGTAAGCGATATGATTGATAAACACAAGGAGGCTGGATTATGAGAGTTTTGATGTTCGGATGGGAGTTTCCTCCCCACATCGCGGGCGGTCTGGGCACTGCCTGCGAGGGTATAGTCAAAGGCCTGGCATACAACGGAGTGGAGACGCTCTTCGTGATGCCGAATGCGTCCGGCGACGAAGACCAGAGCGCCACCACCATACTCAATGCGAGCGACGTGGCGGTGCAGAATGTCAGCAGTACGGTGGAAGAATTCATCAACAAGGTGAAGTTCTTCTACGTCGATTCCAATATCGTCCCCTACGTGGATCCGGACGAGTATTTCGAGGCCATCGAGAAGATGAAGGCCAATGGGCTCAAGCAGACCACGATAGGCTTCGGGCAGAAGTTCAAGTTCTCCGGCAAGTACGGGGCCAACCTCATGGAGGAGGTGTCCCGCTACGCTCAGGTGGGCGGCACTATAGCGATGCAGCACATCGATGAATTCGATGTGATCCACGCCCACGACTGGCTCACCTACCTGGCTGGCATCGCCGCCAAGGAACTCACGGGCAAGCCCCTCGTCGTGCATGTGCACGCCACTTCCTACGACCGTGGCGACGAGAAGCACATGGACAGCCGCGTGCTCGACATCGAAAAGCGCGGAATGCTTGCCGCCGACCGCGTGGTCACGGTTAGCGACCTTACCCGCGGCATAGTCATCAACAAATACGGCATCGACCCCGCCAAGGTGGTTACGGTGCACAATGCCGTCGATTTCAGCGGGCGCGAGGACATCAGCGTCGAGCGCGGAGTCAAGGACAAGGTGGTCACTTTCCTGGGCCGCATCACTTTCCAGAAGGGCCCCGAGTATTTCATCGACGCGGCAGCCAAGGTGCTCAAGCGCACCAAGAACGTCCGTTTCGTGATGGCAGGCAGCGGCGACATGATGAACCGCGCCATTCGCCAGGTTGCCCGTATGGGCATCTCGGACCGCTTCCACTTCACCGGCTTCCTCCGAGGAGCCGAGGTGCAGAAGATGTTCGCCCTGTCCGATGTTTACATTATGCCCTCGGTATCGGAACCTTTCGGCATTTCGCCGCTGGAGGCCATGCGTACCGGGGTGCCTTCCATAATCTCTCACCAGTCCGGCGCCGCCGAGGTCCTGAAGTACGCCCTTAAGGTGGACTTCTGGGATGTCGATGCGCTTGCCGACGACATCTACGCCCTCGTCTCCTATCCCGCCCTTACCGAGTTCGCTTCAAAACAGGGCTACGACGAGGTTAACGAACTCAAATGGAACGGCGCCACAGCCAAATTGAAAAAAGTTTACGAATCGTTATTATGAAAAAGTCAATCTGCCTTTATTTCCAGGTCCATCAGCCTACCCGGCTCCGTCAGTATCGCTTCTTCGATATAGGCAAGGATTCACACTATTATGATGACTTCGCCAACAGGACCATACTCAAAAGGGTGGCCCAGAACTGCTATCTGCCCATGAACGAGCTTCTGCTCGAGGCAATAAGCAAGAGCAAGGGCAAGTTCAAAGTGGCTTTTTCCATCTCCGGTTCGGCTCTGGAGCAGTTCGACCGCTATGCGCCCGAAGTGCTCGACAGTTTCCGCAAGCTGGCGGCCACAGGCAGCGTCGAGTTCCTTTGCGAGACTTATTATCACTCGCTTGCGTCGCTCGCGTCGCCTTCGGAGTTCCTGCATCAAGTGATGAAGCACAAGAAGCACGTTGAAGATACCCTGGGCGTCACTCCCACCGCGTTCCGCAACACCGAGCTCATCTATTCCGACGACATTGCCCGTCAGGTTTACGAACTTGGCTTCAAGACCATGCTCACCGAGGGCGCCCGTCATATCATGGGCTGGCAGAGTCCCAACTACCTGTATCTTGCAGAGTCGCAGCCCAAGCTCAAGCTCTTGCTCCGCAACTACGGCCTGAGCGACGACATAGCCTTCCGTTTCTCCGACAAGGGATGGGGCGAGTGGCCCCTCACCGCCGAAAAATTCGTCGGCTGGCTCAAGGATGCAGAGGGCGATATCGTGAACCTCTTCATGGATTACGAGACCTTCGGAGAGCACCAGAAGGCCGAGAGCGGCATTTTCGACTTCATGCGCTCCTTGCCTGCCCTGGTACTCAAGGACGGCGGCTTTGATTTCGTCACGCCTTCGCAGGCGGCAAAGAATATCAAGCCCGTGGGCTCACTGAGCGTGCCCGATCCCATTTCCTGGGCCGATGAAGAAAGGGACCTGAGCGCATGGCTGGGCAACGAGCTGCAGCAGGATGCATACAACAAACTGTACGGCCTTACAGAGAAGCTTGCAATACTTGCCGACCCTGAACTCTGGGCCGACTTCGGTCACCTGCAGGAGAGCGACCATCTCTACTACATGTGCACCAAGTTCTTCTCCGACGGCGAGATACACAAGCGCTTCAGCCCCTACGACACCCCCTACGAAGCATTTATCAACTACATGAACGTCCTCAGCGACTTCATTATCAGGATAAATAACGCACAGTAGAGCAGGTATCGTATATTTTTGTACCTTTGCGCCCATTATGCAAAATAACAGAGTTGTAGTTGGAGAGCCGGCGTGGAAGAGCGTGATGGTAACGCGCCATCTGCCGGACGAATTAGCGGGTCTGGAGACCCTTTGCAAGAACCTTTGGTGGTGCTGGAACGAGGATGC
>JAFZBM010000028.1 GCA_017561765.1 Bacteroidales bacterium
ACTTTTGGGAAACTGCCCACGAAGCGGAATGCCCATGACGCCACGCTGCGGTCGGGCTCCCTGGCCTTGAGCTGCGCCGTCTGGTTCTGGGTGAGGCTGGCAAGGGCGCCGCCGCGCAGCGGTTCCATGATGACTACTGGGATATCCCTTGCCGCCAGTTCTTCGTACATGTGGTCGGCATTGGTATTGCGCCCGCCGGCATGGGTCCAGTCAAGGTAGTTCATCTGGATCTGCACGAAGTCCCAGTGATATTTGGGATGCAGTTCCATCATGGAATCGAAACCTTCCTTATGGCTGTGAATCGAGAATCCAAGGTGGCGGATGCGCCCTTTCTCCCTCTCTTTCAGCAGGAAATCCATTATCCCCGTGTCTTCGAAACGCCGTTTGAAATCTTCGGCGCTGCCGATGGAGTGCAGCAGATAATAATCAATATGGTCTGTCTTGAATATCTCGAGCGAACGCCGGTACATTTTTACCGAGTTATCATAACTGGCGTCGGAAAAGTTGGAGAGTTTGGTGGCCAGGAGCCATTTCTCCCTGGGATGACGGTTCAGCGCTTCGGCCGTTGCCCTTTCGGAGTCGCCTTTAAGATACACGGGGGACGTGTCGAAATAGTTGACTCCGTGCTCCAGGGCCTCGTCAACAAGGCTGTTTACCATTTCCTGGTCGATGACTTCCTCTCCCTTGTCGTTCTTGGTCATAGGCCAGCGCATGCAACCGTAGCCCAGCACCCCGATCCCGGGATAATGCTGGAGCATGGGGCCGTCCATGCTTAATTCCGCGGGAGCGGCGGCAGCTTTTTCATGTTCCCTCCCTGCGCAGGCCGCGAGTCCGGCCAGGGCCAGGGTAGCGCCGCTGCTCTTCAAAAAAGATCTTCTGTCCATGCTCATTTGCTTATATGGGTTTCGAGTCCTTTTACTGTTATTGCGCTAACCGGACGTACCGGGCACAGATATTCGCACTTGCCGCAGCCGATGCATTGCTCTTCCGCCACGACAGGACGCCTGACGCCTTCCGTGTCAACCATCGATATGGCTCCGGTGGGGCAGTGCCTGGAACAGGCTCCGCAGCCTGCTTCGCCTTTGGCGGCAAGACAAAGCTCGGTATTCACGTATGCCGTGCCAATGCGTATGAGGGTTTTGGCATCTTTGGTAACCGGCCTGATGGCGCCGGCCGGGCATATTTCGGAACATGCGGTACATTCAGGACGGCAGAATCCGTTTTCGTAGCCCATCTGCGGCTGAAGCAGGTGTTCGAGGTCGGTAGACGGTCTCAGCACCCCGTTGGGGCATGCGGTCACGCACAACTGGCATGCGGTGCAGCTTTGGTAGAAAGCCCTTGTCCCGCCGGATCCGGGCGGCACCAGGCGGGGCTCCCTTTCCAATGCCTGCTTGGGTTCTATTGGGGCAAGCCCTCCGTCAACCTTTTTATTAACTTGCGCGCGCGCGAGTCCGGTACCGGCGGCTCCGGAGAGCAGAAGGACGCCCGTGCCTATGAATGCCCGCCGTCCGGCATCCGCCCCGTCCACACTGTCCTTCCCGGCTTGACCGGGAATCTTCCCGAAGCTCAGCGCCCCTTTCTTGCAGCTGTCGATGCAGTCGAAGCAGTCCACGCAGCGGGAGCGGTCAATCTTGAGCGTGCCTTCTTCTATGCAGGATGCTTTGCACTGACGCGAGCATACGCCGCATTTGCCGCACTTGTCTTCATCGACCTTGATGCCGAAGACGGAGAATCTGCTGATGCAGCCGAGCAAAGTGCCCACCGGGCAGAAGTTGTTGCAATATGCACGGCCCCAGAGAGCTGCGCACACAGTTACCACCAGCAGGGTGACTCCCGCCGCTATGAGCAATGGAGCCGGGCCTCCGCCGGCGATGCTCCTGACGATGCGTCCGTAGGCGCTGTACGGCTCCAGAAGGCCTATTACCAGCTGGAGGTCGGCTATTATGCAGCCTATGAGGAGGGCGGCTACGGGATAACGCAGCCAGCGGCGCTCCTTATTGTATTTGAAGCGCTTGCGAAGGGGCTTGATCCACTTCCCGAGTGTGCGGCGAAGCCACAGCACAAAGTCCTGGAAGACGCCCAGGGGGCAGATGACGGAGCAGTAGATTCGTCCGAAAAGCAGGGTCAGCAGGACTATGCCCAGCAGTACGGCGATATTGCCGATGGATGCTTCGGCGATTACCCTCAATGTCGTGGGCAGAGCCTGCAGTTTGGCGAGCCAGCCCCACCAGCCGTGACCTATGCCCACGAACAGCAGAGTTATGCCGGCAAAACACAATGCCGCCAAAACTATTCTAATCTTTCTTAACATATTTAAGTTGTATCCAATATTTTGTCGGCGAGGGCCAGACGGGCCTCGCAGTGGGCCTTGAAGTCCTCCCAGGGGTAAAAGTCGGGCCACCGGCGGCCGCGTCTGTCAGTGTAGCAGGAAATGGGGAAGTGCTGCGGCACCTCGTCAAGAGTGCATCGCACCAATACCTCGCCCCCGGAGTTCCGGTACAAAGCGAACAGCAGCGTCGATGCCATGGGCATGCGGCCGAAATCATAAATCTGCCACACCTTCCCGGGATCCTCCTCGCAGCGGCCCCATCCATCGGCATCCAGCAGCACCAGCGTACCGGATATCTTGTAGTCGTGCCCGAAACGCAGTCGCGCCGCCACGTCTCCGCCGTCCTTATCTTCCTCCAGATACTTGACGATATCCCTCAGCAGCGCCTCTTCCAGCGCCCAGTTGCGCCCGTGGTACAAAGGAGTCGCCCCGCAGCAGTTGTACATGCGGAAATTCTCGCACTCCCACATCTTCCACGCGTCTTCGGCATCCATCAGGTACATCAGCGAACAGTCGGGACCCAGCGTCTCGGAGAAGCACATATAAAAATAGAACATACGCGCGGCGTTGATGTAGTCCTTGAATACATTCAGAACGATGGATGGATCTTTGAAATAACGCCCGAAAAAACGCTCCGGGTCGCTCAAGTTCTTCTGCCACAGCGCGTTGAATGCCGGATTCCAGCGGGCGGTATCGGCTTCGAACGACTTGCTCCAGTCCCTCTCCTGCGCCCTCGGATTATATTTGCTGGTAGGATTCAGGATGCCCATGTCGGCAGCGGAGGCATCGAAACGTATGTCCAGGCCAGGCTGCAGGCGGCGGTATTCGTCGCAGGCGGCTGCCATGGAAAGAATGGTGCGGTTGGTCTGTGTGGACCGGGCCACTACGGTGTTGCGCCCCCGGAATACCTTCTTCCAGCTTTTGTATATGCGTCCGGCCACCGTCTTGTGCTGCTTCTGGCCGTATTCCGTAAGGTCGTATGCGCGCCCGCGCACCTTGTCGTACATGGCTTCGCTTTTTTGCAGAAGGACCATGCCTTCCGGGGTAAGGAGCGCTTTCTTTTCAGCCGTTGTCATCAGCTTGTGCATCTGGTCGTACAGGGATTCCTTGCTGTAGAGACGGGCGCCGTGACGGGCATAGGTGCTGATATTGACCGGCTTGAATCCGGATGGAGCCCTGGCTGGAGCGGCGGCTTCCTTATAAGGGTATCCGCTGAACCATGAAGCCGCTTTACGCACGTCGGAGCGGACTTCATCGGGGGAAAGCCCCTGTGCCGAGACGGCCGCACAGGAAAGCAGCAGAATGGCCAGCAATGCTGTCTTTTTCATGGCCTGAAATATACTCCCTCTTCCTTGAGGGCCTGCTGTAACTGTTTTACATCCAGTGCACGTGGTTCGACTCCGGTCCGGGCGCACATGGCCGCAGCCTTGCCGGCGGCCTCGCCCAGGCACATCGCGGGCCCCATGACCCGCACGGACGCCAGCGCCAGGTGGGTGGCGGAAATATTGCGTCCTGCGCAAAGAAGTCCGTCCACCTTGAGCGGAACAAGCGAGCGGTAGGGGATGTCATAGCAGTCGGGACACCACATAAGCGTGCAGTCGCCGCCGACTGGATGGTGCAGGTCCACCGGATACGCCGCCACGCCTATCGCATCGGGGAAACGGGCGCAGTCGAAGATGTCCTGCTCCGTGAGTATATATTCCCCTATGATGCGGCGGCTCTCGCGTATGCCCATGAAAGGCGCCACGCGGTCAACATATGCATTCTCGAATCCCGGTATGTAGGACTTGAGGTAACGCACTATCTCCGCGTTCTGCTTTATGCATTCCTCTTCGCCCCTTGTGTACTGCTGAGGGTCGGTGGCGTCTATGCCGTTGACCCTGGACATGTTGACCCACCATTCGTCTGGAGCCATTCCCGTCATGAATATGGTGCGTTCCACCGGCAGTTTGTAGCCAGCCTTGCGGGCCTCCCGGATCTGGTTGCGGAAGCCTACCATGGTGCAGTTGTCGTCCGCGCGGAAGAACTCGTTGGGAATGAAATCTATGTCGTAGATATCGGGATGGTCGGCCACGGCGTCGCGCAGCTTGCGTGAATCCACGCCCCTCATCGAGAACATCAGGGTGGGCGGCTGGGCTATGCCGTCGTCGTTGCCGTAAGCCATGGGTGCGCCGGCGCGATAGGCCACGTCGCCGTCGCCGGAGCAATCGACAACCGTCCCGGCAAGTATCGCCTCACGCCCTTTCTTGGACTCTATTATCACGCCGCAGACCTTGTTCCCTTCCATCACCACGTCAACGCACATAACGTACATAAGTACTTCTACGCCACATTCTTCCATTATCTCCCATGCCAGGCGTTTTGTGCCTTCGGGGTCTATCATGGTGAGACTTACGTGGAGCGGGCACGCCCTGTGATGGGTGGCCTGGCCCCTTTCGCGTAGCCGCTCGACGAACTGCAGCGGCAGGCCTTTGATTACCTCGTTGCCCTTGCGTCCCAGAAAACCCAGCAGGGGAAGCCCCTGGGTCATGTTACCACCCAGCGAACCCCTGTTTTCAATCAGCATCACGCGCGTGCCTTTGACCAGTGCCGCAGCCTGTGCAGCCATGAGTCCGGCGGGCCCTCCGCCCACTACCAGAACATCAACTTCATCCCTTACCGGTATCTTCCTTGCCGGCTCCAAAATTTCTTTCATAATAGTAGTATCCGATTTGATGCAAATATAACAAAATCAAAAATAATTCGTATATTTGCGCAGTGTATACGAGTTCTGTCTGAAGGCAGGACTCCTTTTTAGTTGACTTATTATGGCAGATGTACATTATTTGAGCCAGGAAGGGCTCGACAAACTCAAGAAAGATTTGGCGGAAGCGCTCGCCCGCAGGCCGGTCATTTCGGCCGCTATTGCGGAGGCGCGGGAGAAGGGCGATTTGTCCGAGAATGCCGAGTACGAATCGGCACGTGAAGCACAGGGGCTCCTCGAACTGAAGATAGCCAATCTCCAGAATACCATAGCCAATGCCAAGGTGATCGACGAATCGATGCTGAGCGCTGACAAGGTTCAGATGCTCACCCGCGTGAAGGTCAAGAACATCACCGCCGGCAGGGATATGGAGTTCACCATAGTGGGAGAGAACGAGGCGGATTTCTCCAAAGGCAGGCTGGCGGCCACCACGCCCATCGCACGCGCCCTCATGGGCCATGCCAAAGGCGAGATGGTGGAGGCAAAGGTGCCCTCGGGCGTTATGAAATTCAAGATTCTCGATATTTCATTATGACAATCTTTACCAAAATCGCGAAGGGCGAAATCCCTTCATGGAAAGTGGCGGAGAACGAAGAGTTCTACGCCTTTTTGGATATTAACCCCCTGGCTGAAGGGCATACGCTGGTAATCCCGAAGAACGTTGAGGACGATTATATCTTCCATCTCGACGAAGCTACTTACAATGGTCTGTGGGCTTTTGCCCGCAAGGTGGCGACTGCCATCAAGGCGGCAGTGCCCTGCAAGAGGGTGGGCGTAGCCGTGCTGGGCATGGAAGTGCCCCACACCCACATCCATCTGGTGCCCCTCCAGACCGAAGGTGACCTGGATTTCCGCAAGGAACGCCCCAAGGTGACCCCCGAACAGCAGGTCCGCATAGCCGCATCCATACTTGCCGAATATGAGAAGCTTTAAACTGCTAGCCCTGTCGGCGCTGGTTGTTGCGGCATGTACGCCGAAAGCCCGCATAGAGTGCACCGTATCCCAGGCTCCCGATTCGCAAGTAGTTGTGCGTCAGCTTGATATGAACGTGTACAAAGTGCTTGACACCGTGCGCACAGACGCATCGGGGCGCTTGCGCTACGCCGTTGACGTCAAGGAAGGAGCGCCCGAGTTCGTATATCTTTTCTACAAGGATACAAAGATAGCGTCCCTGCTCCTCGAGCCCGGCATGAAGGTGCAGGTCAAGGCCGACACCCTGGGTAATTATGAGGTTGAAGGCTCTCCGGAGTCGGTAAAGTTGCGTGACCGCGAGTTATCTTATGCCCGTTTCCAGGCCGATATGGACTCCACCATGGAGCCGTCCGAACTTTCCCGCATCTTTATCGACCATTACCGCGACAACATGAAGTTCGTCATGGAGAACATGGGCTCGCTTACCGTAATTCCCGTGCTTTTCGAACAGCTGGACGAATTCACCCCTGTATTTAACCAGAATACGGATGCGATTCTGTTCCGCAAGGTCGCCGACTCGCTCAAGACTGTCTATCCCGCTTCGCGTTACGTGAAGGCCCTCGAGAGCGAGACGGTCCGCCGCGAGAACGCCATGAAAGTCAACAACATGCTCAATGCCGCAGTGGAGCTGGGCTATCCCGATCTCAACCTTCCCGACCTGAACGGTCAGCGCGTTTCCCTTTCCGGGGTTGACGCCAGGGCGCTTCTGCTGCATTTCTGGGACTCTTCCGATGCTTCCCAGAAGATGTTCAACCTGGACGTGCTGCTTCCCTTGTGGGAGCGCTGGCATGGCAGGGGCTTCGAGATATACGCCGTGGACGTGAATCCCGACAAGTCCGCATGGGCTTCCGTGGCCAAGGCCCAGAAACTCCCGTGGATCAATGTGAACGACGGGCTTGGGGCCGCCTCATCGTCCGTGGTGCTGTATAATCTCACTGCCGTGCCCGCATCTTTCCTGCTTGCCGACGGCTCCATCGTTGCCGGAAGTCTTAACGGTAAGGACGGTCTCGAGAAAGAACTTCAGCGTTTACTGAAATGAAAAAATACACAATAGGTGTCGATTACGGCACCGATTCGGCCCGCGCAGTGCTTGTGGACGCATCCGACGGCACTATTCTCGCGTCGGCCGTGAGTCCCTATGCACGCTGGGCGGAAGGACGCTGGTGCGATCCGCTCAAGCAGCAGTTCCGCCAGCATCCGCTTGACTATATCGAATGCCTGGAGAGCGTGCTGAAGGAAGTTGTGGCGGCCTGTCCCGCTCCCGAAGCCATACGTGCTATATCGGTAGATACTACCGGCAGTACCGTGTGCTTCACTTCCGAAGACGGCATGCCGCTGTCGCTCCAGCCGCGTTTCGCGGAGGATCCGGACGCTATGTTCGTGCTCTGGAAGGACCATACCGGCACCGTCGAGGCGGAAGAGTTTACCGCCGCCGGTGCCCGCCACACGCCCAATTACATCTGCCAGAGCGGCAATCATTATTCCGCCGAGTGTACCTGGGCCAAGGTCCTGCATGTGCTGCGTACCAATCCCGCGGTGCGTGAAGCGGCGTACGCATTTGTGGACGAATGCGATTTCATCACCAACCTGCTGACGGGCTGCCGCAGCTTCGGCAGCATGAAATGGGGGCACTGCATCCCGGGCGCCAAGCAGCTGTGGAACAAGGACTGGGGCGGCTATCCTCCGGAGAATTTCTTCGAAGAGATAGACCCTCTGCTGATTCCCGTGCTGCGCCGTATTCCGCAGGTCAATTATGCCTGTTCAAATGCGGCCGGCACGCTCTGCCCCGAATGGGCGGCAAAACTCGGCCTTGGCACGGACGTGGTGATAGGCGTGGGCAACTGCGACGCCCATTCAGGCGCCGTGGGAGCTGGCGTGCGTCCCGGCACTGCGGTGCTCAACCTGGGTACATCCGCCTGCTACATGGCGGTTATGCCGGTGGACGAAATGAAGGGTCATTTCATCGAAGGCCTTTTCGGGCAGTCCGAGGGCACTATCCTCGAAGGCTACATGGGTTATGAGACGGGACTCTCGGCCTTCGGCGACATTTTCGCCTGGTTCAAGCGTCTGACCGGCCGTCCGCTTGACGAACTGGCGGCCGAGGCGTCGGCACTTCCGCTCCGCGACGACCTGCCCCTGGCTACCGACTTTTTCAACGGCCGCAGGGCCCCGAACCCCAGCAACATAGTTACCGCCAGCATCAGCGGGCTGCGCATAACCACCGGACCGGCAGATATTTACAGGGCTCTCGTTGAGGCGTCTGCCTTCGGGTCCAAGGCCTGCATCGACCAGTATCTCGACGGCGGAATACGCATCGAAAAGATGATTGCCGTCGGCGGAATCGCAAAGAAGAGTCCTTACGTGATGCAGACTCTCTGCGACGTGCTGGGCGCCCCGATCGAGGTTTCGGAATGCAGCGACGCCTGCGCTATGGGCGCCGCAATCCATGCCGCCGTGGCCGCCGGACTTTATCCTTCGGTGCTTGACGCCGAGGATGCGATGTGCCCCGGTGCTTGCGCCACCTATACTCCTGATGCTGAACGGCATGCGTTCTACCTGCGCCGTTATGGAAGATACAATGAATTAGCTCGATTCGTATTATGACAGTTCACGAACCCGCAAGGGATATCAATGTCCGCGCCGAGGTCGATATACTCGTAGTCGGCGGAGGTCCTTCCGGAGTGATGGCGGCCTATGCAGCCGCACGTACCGGAAAACATAAGGTGATGCTCCTCGAGAGCAGGGGATTCCTGGGCGGCAACCTGACCATAGGCCTGCCCATCCTGGCCTTCCTCGGGCCCAAGGGCAACCAGGTCATCAAAGGCGAGGCCCAGCATTTCATCGACCGTCTCCGCGCACGCGGGGCGGCCGGTCCCCACAAGCCCTGCAAGAATCACATGTCGCTAACCATCATTGACTCCGAAGAGGCCAAGAATGTGTGTGCGGAGATGATGCAGGAGGCTGGCGTCGAGG
>JAFZBM010000029.1 GCA_017561765.1 Bacteroidales bacterium
CGAATTCACCGACTGCGGCACGGAGTTTACATTTGACAGCGTGGAGGCCATGCTTTGCAATTACCTGAAAGACTGGAACATACCCGTACTCTGCGGCTTCCCCGCCGGACACGGCGAAGTGAACCTGCCGCTGGTGATGGGAGCGGAGGTTACAATGAACGTGCGCCAGGACGGAGCGACGCTGTCGTTCAACATCGACGGACAACAGCAGGAAGTAAAGACGGAAAGTGTTTCCCCAGTTAATTGATGATGAAAAAGCTTTTGACGTTTGCGCTGCTGATTGCAGCGGTTTCTCCATGTTTCGCCCAAAACGGGGAGCTAAAGTCAATATACAAAGGCGTTGGCATTTCGTCCGGTATACAGACAACATCCGACCCGCTTTTCGCATATAACGACGACAGACCCTTCCCCACCTTCAATGCAGAAGCGGGCATGATATATATGGTCCGGTTAGGGGTATCGAGATTCTATTTCGAGACCGGAGCGTATCTGGGGCTCATCAACATGGGCTTTGATTATTATCACGACGGCCCGCTTGAGAGGGTAATCAGCCGTCATGTGCGGCTCAAGATACCCGTCAATTTTGACTATATGCTGCCACTGGGCGGAGGTTTCGAACTGGTACCGTCGCTGGGCCTGGGATTTACGGCATCTTATGTCACCAACATATCGAATAATGTAGTGGAGGACAGCGGGCTGGGGTTTGGCGCCGTATTCCCCCACGCCGGCGTATCCCTGATGAAAGATCACTTCATGATCGGCATCTCGCACGATTTCTTCGCCTCGATTCAATCGGAAATCGTGCTGAACGGAATACTCCTGCTCAATATCGCCTATCTGTTTTAGGCGATGGAAAGTCCGATGCCCAATAATCAGAACAAACGGACGCTGCTGGCGCTGGTGCCGCTGGCGGTGCTGGTGTGCCTGCTGGCGCTCGATATCGCCATCTTCGGGTCCGATTCCATCATGGGGGCGTCGCAGGTGTCGCTGCTGGTGGCGTCGGGGGTATGCATCGCCCTTGCGGCATGGCGCTACAAGACGCCCTGGAAGACTTTCGAGAAAGCCATCGGCACCCACATCGGCGACATTGTGCCAGCCATCCTCATTCTGTTGCTGATCGGAGCCATTTCCGGGACATGGATGGTCAGCGGCATCGTTCCGGCGTTCATCATCTACGGACTCAAGATCATCAGTCCCAAGGTCTTTCTGCTTACCGCATGCGCCGTCTGCGCCATCGTATCGGTGATTACAGGCTCGTCGTGGACCACCATCGCCACCGTTGGCGTAGCGCTGCTGGGCATTGGCAAGGCGGAAGGGTTCAGCGACGCCATGACTGCCGGCGCCATCATCTCCGGCGCCTACTTCGGGGACAAAATTTCCCCGTTGTCCGACACCACCGTACTGGCCTCCTCCATCAACAATGTACCGCTGTTCACCCACATACGCTACATGTTCATCACTACGGTGCCGTCGTTCGTCATCACGCTGATAATCTTTCTGGTGCTGGGGTTGAGCCACGGCGGCACGGACCTCGGGCTTGCGCAGACGTACTCCGATGTGCTGAGCACCCGTTTCCACATCACCCCATGGCTGATGGTATTTCCCGCGCTGACGGTGCTGATGATTGTGCGGAAGATGCCGGCCATCGTTGTGCTGGCGCTGTCGACGCTTCTCGCTGCGGTTGCGGCGCTGATATTCCAGCCGGACATCGTGACCGCCATCGGCAGCGGCGTAACCGAGGGCAGCCGGGCCAAAGTATTCTTCGCCGGCATCGTGGAGACAATTTACAATTCGGTGTCGCTCGAAACGGGCAACCCGCAGGTCGACCAGCTCGTGGCCTCCCGGGGGATGCTCGGTATGCTCAATACGGTGTATCTGATAATCTGCGCGATGTGCTTCGGCGCCACGATGCGCGCCAGCGGCATGATTGCCGACCTTGCCCGCCTGCTGCAGCCATTTACCCGCACCCGCACCGGCCTGGTGGCATCCACCGTCGTAACCGGCACCGCCCTCAACGGAATCGTGTCCGACCAGTATCTGGCAATCATACTTACTTCGAACATCTACCGGGAGTCGTTTGAGAACGGGGGAAGGGAGCCGCGACTGCTGAGCCGCAGCATCGAAGATTCGGCCACCGTTACCTCTCCCCTAATCCCCTGGTCGAGCTGCGGCATGACACAGGCCACAATCTTGTCCGTATCCACTCTGGCCTATGCTCCCTTCTGCTTCTTCAACATCATTTCACCGCTTATGTCAATACTGATTGCGGCAACCGGCTGGAAGATTGTCAAAAAATCGTAACGGGGCAGCCGAAAATTTTTCCATTAAAATTTGGTTTATATTGTAAACTTGTTTATATTTGCAGCGGGGTTCCGGAAGACTGCGCAGCTTTCAGGCACCCGAAAAACAAGTTAAACAATTGATACAATGGAACAAAACAAAGAAATGACGGCTCAGGAGAGCCTGAAGATCATCAGCGAGACGCTTAACAACAGTCGTCGGTCAATCCTGCAAAACAACTCGAAAGGATTCATCCTTTGGGGTGTACTTTTGATGGTGATGTCCCTGGTCGTTTACTTCTCCTGGCACTTCACCGGCCATGCCGCATGGAACTTCCTCTGGTTCTTGATGCCCGTGATCGGCTACCCGCTGGCAATTCTCATTTACAAGAAGGACAGCGCCGTTCCGCAGAATTTCATCGGCAAGCTACTCGGTCAGGTCTGGGCGGTGTTCGGATGCTTCTCAATCGTCATCAGCGCAATCGCCTGCACGCTGGTACCCATACCGATCACATTCACCATCGTCCTGATCCTGGGCATGGCTGAATGCGTATCGGGCGTCATCCTGAAGAACTGGCCCATCATCATCGGAGGGTTCCTGCTCGGAATCTGCGGCGCAGCGGCGGCGATATTGCTGAAGACGGAAGCACAGATCCTGCTCTTTACCATCGGCGGCGCCATTCTGGCGGCTACAGGACTTATTGTTAAATATCAGTACAAGTAAGCCATGTTTCCCAAACTTGATCCGCTGCTGCATTCGGAACTCCGACTGGCCGTGATGTCCATCCTGGCCGGGGTAGACGAGGCCGACTTCAGCTTCATCAAGAAGCAGACAGGAGCCACCTCGGGAAACCTCAGCGTCCAGATCGACAAGCTCACGACTGCCGGCTACATCACGGTAGAGAAGGGTTTCAAGGGCAAAATGCCGCGAACCACCTGCAAAATCACCCCTGCAGGGCAAGAGGCCTTCTCCAAATATGTGGAGGCTTTGAAAGAGTACCTCCTTAATTAAGACAAGCACTTAAGGGCAGGTTCCAGTTACGGTGAACCTGCCCTTTTGCATTAAATTCTCGGTTTCTGGATGACGCGGATGACCAGCGAGATGAAATCCATTAAAACCCACTTTCGAATAAGCCGGTTTGACGATAATGCAAAAAACTCCTATTTTTGTACTGAAATGTAAGTAGATGAAAAACAAGAGCATTGCAAAAGTAGTCGTCTGGATTCTTGTCCTGCTGATGCCGGCGGGTGCGGCGAAGGCCGGGACTGTCACGATGGAGTGGCTTCGGGACAACTATGTCAAATCGGAGGTCTTCATCCCCATGCGGGACGGAGTCCGGCTCCATACGGCAGTGTATGCGCCCCGCGACGAGGCCACACACCCTGTCATCCTGATCCGCACCCCCTATGGAGTCTCGCCCTACGGGGAAAAATTCAGCGGCTCCCTCACCTCCTGGATGTCGGTCTTCGCAGCCCATCATTATATAATCGTCTTCCAGAGTGTCCGCGGGACCTATCTCAGCGAAGGGGATTACGTGAATGTGCGGCCGATGTCCGGGGACAGCGGGATTGCGGATGAGGCGACGGATATGTACGATACGGCGGAATGGCTGCTCCGGAACACTTCCTGCAGCGGCGCAATAGGGGTCAAGGGGGTTTCCTATCCGGGCTTCTACGCGACCATGGCCGGCTTGTGCGGACATCCAGCCATTAAGGCCGTTTCCCCACAGGCTCCGGTTACCGACTGGTGGAAGGGGGACGATGTCCACCATAACGGCATACCCATGCTCGACTGCTACGGTTTTGCTGCCTCGTTCTTCAGGGAACGCAAGGCTCCGTCCATGGAGGGGAATGCTTCGTTGATAAAGATCGACAGGAAGGCTACCGACTATTTCATGTCGCTTCCCGATTTCCCCTCCCTGACTGCCAATCTGGGAGAGCGGATTCCGTACTGGGAGACGGTGCTGGCCCATCCCGATTATGATGAATACTGGAAAAGCGTCAGCGTGACCGCCCAGATACGGGATGTAGCCCCGGCAGTGCTGGTCGTAGGCGGAAGCTATGACGCGGAAGATTGTTACGGCGCCCTCGAGACCTACCGGGCACTCCGGGAGCAGTCCCCGTCGACGGAGACATTCTTCGTTTACGGGCCCTGGGGCCACGGGAGCTGGCGCGACGTCAAGTACGACAGGCTCGGGGAAACCGTATTCGGGACCGGCTCCTCCGCCTGGTTCATGGAGAATATCGAATATCCCTTCTTCGCCTGGTACCTGGAAGGAAAAGGGGAAAAGCCCGCTCCTGTACATATCCTTCCGTCAGAGGCGCGGGAAGGAGGAGAAACGCATGATACATCGGACGATTGGCAGACCTTCGCGTCCTGGCCTCCTCCCGGAACGCGCACGGAACGTTATTATCTGAACCGGAAAAGCCTTCTCGGGCCGTGCGGGACACCGATAATCCGCAGGTCTCGCAAGTATGTGTCCGACCCTTCCGACCCGGTTCCCTATCTGGACACCGCCGCCGTCAAGAACGGATTCGACAAGACATATATGGCCGCCGACCAGCGGTTCACCGCCTCCCGGAAGGATGTCTTGAGCTGGTCCTCCCGTACGCTGCGGGGTGACAGGACCGCCGACGGGCCCATACGTGTCCATCTGGAAGTGGCGGTCTCGACTACAGATGCGGATTTCATCGTCAAGCTGATCGATGTCCGTCCGGACGGATACCAGATGCTGGTACGGGGAGACGGATTCCGGGCCCGCTACCGTAGGGGCGGGGACGCCCCCGAGGCCCTGGTTCCCGGGGAGAAGACCGCCATAGAATTCACGCTCAATGATATAGCCCACGTTTTCAGGAAAGGGCACCGCCTCATGGTACAGGTCCAGTCCAGCTGGTTCCCCTTGATGGCCATGTCCCCCCAGTTCTTCCAGAAAAACCCCTATGAAGTCCCCTTCTCTGATTATCAGAAAGCGGAAATTACCCTGTACAACGACTCCTGGATTGAAATACCCTTCTTGCCATAGCCCGATATGAAAGTTAACGTCATCAAGTATCTGGTCTGCGCTGTCGCCGCAACTGTCCTGTGCGCGGAAGCAAACGCACAGAATCTCACCCAATATGTCAATCCCTTCGTGGGAACCGCCGGTTTCGGCAATGTGTATCCGGGGGCGCAGATCCCCTTCGGCGGCATCCAGATCAGCCCGGACACCGATGATTACGATTACGACACGGCTGCCGGCTACAAATACAGCCGCGACACCATCATGGGTTTCAGCCTCACGCATCTGAGCGGCACGGGCATCCCGGATCTGGGAGATTTCATGTTCGCGCCGGGCTTCGAGCCGTCGGCCTTCAGCCATGAGCAGGAGGAAGCCCACCCGGGGTATTACGCGGTGCAGCTGAATGATTACGGAGTGGCGGCCGAGATGACCGCCGCCGCCCGCAGCGGCATCATCCGCTTCACCTACCCGGCCTGCGACACGTCGAAAGTTGTCATCGACCTGAATCACACGCTGCGCTGGAAGTGCGTGTGGGCAACGATACGGAAAGTGGATGATTATACCCTTGTCGGCAGCAAACTGGTGAACGGCTGGAACAAAAACAGGCAGGTATTTTTCGCCGCACGTTTCTCCGAACCTGTTCAGGATCTTACAATTTACAAAGAAGGCGAGCCGGTCATCTACGACACCTACCGCTTCCGCAGCAGCATGGAGGCCTGGGGCACCGGCATAAAGGCATGCGTGCGTTTTTCCACCACCGCCGGCCAGCAGGTGAACATCAAAGTGGCCGTATCCGCCACCGGCACGGACGGCGCCCTCAAGAATCTCTCTGAGGTGGAGAACAAGGACTTCGACGCCGTCCGTCATGAGGCCGAAGCGCTGTGGGAGACCGAGCTGTCACGCTACGAACTGGACCCGGCATGCAGCCGGAAGGACAAAGAGACCTTTTATACCAGCGTATACCGCACTGCCATGCATCCTTTCCTCTTCCAGGACGTGGACGGACGTTTCCGTGCGCACGACGGCACCATCTGGCAGGCCAGCGGCTTCACCAATTACACCACTTTCTCGCTCTGGGATACCTACAGGGCCTTCCATCCCCTGCTGAATCTGGTTAACCAGCCGCTGCAGGCAGACCTGGCCAACTCCATGCTTGAGCATTATGACAAGAGCACGGAGCACATGCTGCCCATCTGGAGCTTTTATGGCGGCGAGACCTGGTGCATGATAGGCTACCATGCCGTTTCCGTGCTGGCGGACATGATGATAAAAGGAGTGCAGGGATTTGATTATGAGCGCGCCTATCAGGCAATGAAGGCTACGGCCACCAATCCGCATTACGACAGCCTGCCGGAGTACACCAGACTTGGATATGTACCCTACGATCTGGAGAATGAATCAGTGTCCAAGACTCTGGAATACGCCTACGACGACTGGTGTATCGCCCAGGCCGCCAGGCTGCTGGGGCATGAGGAAGACTACGAATTCTTCCTCGCTCGCAGCCGGAATTTCCGGAACCTGATCGACCCGGAGACGAAGTATATGCGGGGACGCGATTCTTCCGGAGCCTGGCGTACGCCTTTCTCCGACATCGCCTACGAAGGACCGGGGGCCGACAACGGCTGGGGGGACATCACCGAAGGATTCACCATGCAGTACACCTGGACTGTGCCGCATGCCTTCGAGGACTATATGGCGATAGCCGGCAAGAAGTTCCTCCTCAAACGCCTGGACGACATGTTCAAGCTCGAGATGAGTGACGATATTCCCGGCGCTCACGACATCTGGGGCCGTATCGGCGGCTACTGGCACGGAAACGAGCCCTGCCACCATGTGCTTTATCTCTACAACAAATTGGGCAAGCCGCAGGAATGCCAGAAATGGGTACGCTATGTGGCAGACCATTTCTATGGCAATACGCCGGACGCCCTGAGCGGCAACGACGACTGCGGCCAGATGAGCGCCTGGTATATCTTCAACTGCCTGGGCTTCTATCCTTTATGCCCCGGCGGCAATGAATATGAACTGGGATCGCCCTGCCTGCCCGGCGTCAAGGTGCGTCTCTCGAGCGGCGCGTATCTGACCGTCCGCACTAAAAACTGGAGTCCGGAGCATGTGTATGTCAAGGCAGTTTATTTAAACGGAGTACGGCTGAAAGGCACCACGCTCCGTTACGAAGACATCCATGACGGCGCCGACATCCTCTTCGTCATGAAGTAGCCGGTGTTCAAGGTCCTATTTTGTGCGTGAGACCTTGAACATTGAATCTGCCTTCTGGGCATCTGAGGGGCCGGAACAATGTTCAAGGTCCCGGCCATGAAATTCGACCTTGAACAAGGTGCGTGGCGGTTTCGAGAGCCTCTCGTCTGTTCATGGTTTATTTTCTCCGGATAATCCGTATATTTGCTATGCCGCTAATCCGTTTATTTAAATTTTTCTTATGCGTCATTATTTCTGCGGGTGGTATTTCAAGTTGCAGTCACAAAGTCAGACAATGGCTCTGGTTGTGGCGTACAACAGGGCGGGGAAGCAGGAGACTGTGTCGCTGCAGGTGATTACCGACGATTATGTGGGCGCAGCCGAATACCCCGTCGGGGAGTACAGAAAGGCAGGGACAGGTTTTGACATAAAGCTTGGCGCTAACCGTTTCTCTTGTGAGGGTATTCATCTGGACATTCATCAGGATAACTTCGAGCTTAACGGTGACGTTTCATTTGGCCCGTGGACGGCTATCGACGGCGACATTATGGGGCCATTCCGTTTTGTGCCATTTATGCAGTGCCGCCATGAAGTGTTGAGCGCTTATCACGATGTGGATGGCATTATGACGCTGAACGGAGAGACCTATGATTTCACCTCAGCCAAAGGATATGTCGAGGGCGACCGGGGATATTCTTTTCCATGCGTGTACCTCTGGACTCAATGCCTGTTTGACGGCGGTTCGCTGTTTCTAAGCGTCGCCGATATCCCGTTCGGCCTGTTTCGCTTTACCGGCATTATCGGCTTTGTCTTTCTGAACGGCAAAGAGTATCGCCTGGCCACTTACAAAGGCGGGAAAGCGACGGATATCAAGGATGGAGGATGCAGAATCACCCAGGGCGATACGACGTTTACGGCACAGCTTCTCCGGAAGAACGACCATCCTCTTCAAGTTCCCATGCAGGGCTCCATGTCCCGTACAATCCGTGAAAGCGCTTCCTGTACCGCTCATTATACTTTTTCCTCCGGCGGGAAACTGCTTTTGGACCTTACCACCGACAAGGCTTCTTTCGAGTTTGAATTTGGGGACGAAACGTCCGGCATTCATAAATTATAAGCAATATGGCATGTAACGCAGATTTAGTTCAATATATCGCAGATCAGTGCTCCGGTGCCGGAGAGATTGCCGTGAAGAAAATGATGGGAGACTATTGCATCTACTGCAATGGCGTCCTGTTCGGTTTGATTTGCGATAACAACCTGTATGTCAAAGTGACGGATGCAGGCGCTGCCGTTCTGGAAGAAATCGTGCTCCGGGCTCCGTATGAAGGGGC
>JAFZBM010000030.1 GCA_017561765.1 Bacteroidales bacterium
AGGAAAGTCGCAATTGCCAGTAAGACTATAATGTATTTCTTCATTCTAAAAGATGTAATTCAAACCAAAGTATATCCCATAACGTCCGTCTTCGCGGTCGAACGGCAGCCCGAACTCGGCGGACAATACAAAATTGCTGTCCACACCAATTTTAATGCCGGAACCGGCGCTGGCGTGAGGCTTGCAAGCAAGTGATTTATACGAAGCATCCTCGAGACGGTAGGGACGGGTGATCATGCCCGCATCCAGGAATGGATTGAGAGCTATTGAAAAATCGGTATCCGCAAGCCGGAATTGCAGAATACGGAAACGCAGCTCCCAGTTGCTCCATGCATATGCGTCACCAATAAGCTTGTTGCCGAGTATTCCCCTCAAGGTGTTTATTCCGCCAAGCCCGTCCGCACATGCCTGGCGGACCTGGATCGTACTTATGCTTTGCTGCACGTAGAACGGCGGATTACCGAGAACTGTAGTTTGATATGCCAGATGATAGGCGAATGTAAACCAGTCCGGCCCGGGGGTAATATAGTGGCGCCAGTGAACCGACGCCTTCAGGTAAGGATAACCGGTACCGAAGAAATCGGGTGAGCCGTTGAGATACAGTTCCGCCCAGAATCCCCTCGTGGGATCGGGCTCGAAATCCCTTGTATCGTACTTGACTCCTCCCAGAAACTCAACCAGCGCGCCTGAGAGCTCGTCCTGATGTATTATGCCGGCTTCGGTATAGCTGCGGAAAAGGGTATTCATGGAGTCATAAGCAGCCATGTCAAGGTCTCCGGACTTGTAATGTCGCGCATTAAGGGCCGCCATCCAGCCCCAATTCCCTCCCAGGCTTCCCTGGAAAGAAGCCAGGAAACGGAGCATGCGCCGCTTGTAGCAATAATATGCAATACCGTCGTTGCGGTCAAGGGCGGGATTGTATTGGTTCACAGAACCGTTGAAGCCGTAGAACTGATACAGGGGATCATCCTGCCACGTGAAAGAGGTTATGAAATGCACTCCAGGGATAAGGAATGAGGATTCATACTCTCCGTGCACGAAATTCTGCCCCTTGGTATAGTGCGCAATCTCCAGATGAAAATGATGGAAATAATTCGGGAAGATAGACGGTTCGGAGCCATAATCGTACATATCCACATATCCTCCAAGCTGGAAGCCGAGGTCGGAACTGTAACTTAAAATGGGCAGCGGAAGAACGGCGATGCCCCTCTTGAATCCTTTCTGGCTGTTTACAACCTTAAGGTCGGATTCATCTAGGGGCAGAGGATCCTGCGCAAAGGCCTGAAAACCTGCGCACAAAACCAGGATCAATATGCCGGAAGCATAGCGCACCTTATTTGATGAGACTGCCGAGGATGCTTCTGGTCAGCGTACGAATCGCACTTGTGGCCGCATTTGAGACGGCTTTTTCAGTAGCGGTCTTGCCGGTTTTCTTCTTCTTGTCATCCTTTTTGTTCTTGCCGGTTATGGCATCGGCCGCGGCGTTGCCGGCGCTGCGCGAGAGGCTGCTGACTGCAGCGCCAATGGCGGCGCCCATCACCACGGTGCCCAGTCCGGCCTTGGCGGCTTTCTTCGTCTTTGAATTCGACTGCTGTTTTTCAGCAGCCGCACGTTCCTTTTCCAAAGCCCGCTGTTCCTTTTCCAATTCCCTTAGACGACGGGATTCTTCAAGCTCGGCATTGCGCTGGTCAATCGCACGTTGCTGTTCGGCCTGGATTTCTTCGGCGCGTTTGCGGTCGGCGAGCAGGATTTCGAACGCCGATTCGCGGTCGATAACAGTGTCATATTTCCCCTTAACGGGAGAAGCGTTGCGGATATCCAGCCTCTGGCCTTCAGTAATGGCGCCGATCTGGCTTAGAGGGAAGAGTATGCGGGCACGCTCGACTATTGCAGGTGCACCTTTTTCATCAAGGAAGCTTACCAGCGCCTCTCCGGTCTCCAGCGTGGAAATAGCTTCGGCGGTCTTGAAGGCAGGGTTGGGACGGAAGGTATCGGCGGCGCTGCGCACAGCTTTCTGGTCCTTCGGCGTATAAGCCCTGAGGGCGTGCTGGATGCGGTTTCCCAATTGTCCGAGAATGGACTCGGGAATATCGGTAGGATTTTGGGTAACGAAATAGATTCCGACGCCCTTGCTTCGGATAAGTCGTATCACCTGTTCGATCTTCTGGACAAGCGCCGGGGCGGTGTCAGTAAACAGGGTGTGAGCCTCATCGAAGAAAAACACCAGCCTGGGCAGCTCGGGATCACCGATTTCAGGCAGTCTCGCGTAGATGTCCGACATCAGCCACAGCAGGAAGGTGGAATAGAGTTTCGGATTCATCATCAGCTTGTCGGCGGCGAGAACGCTCATGACTCCCCTGCCGTTCTCTACCGCGAACAAATCCTGAATATCGAAAGACGGCTCGGCGAAGAAGCGCTCTGCACCTTCGTTTTCAAGGCCCAGCAGGGCGCGCTGGATGGCGCCAATCGTCATGGATGTCACATTTCCGTAATCAGAACGGAGTTCAGCGGCATGTTCGTCAACGTATGCCAGCATTGAACGGAGGTCCTTGAGGTCGATCAGGAGGAGGCCTTTGTCGTCGGCCACGCGGAAAATTATGTCGAGCACGCCGGACTGCACCTCGTTAAGCCCCATCAGACGGCTGAGCAACTGCGGTCCCATATTGGAAATGGTCGTTCGCATAGGATGCCCCTGCTCGCCGAAAACATCGTAGAAACGGGTGGGGTTGGGGCCGAAATTAGGATTTACAATTCCGAATTCGGCGCAGCGTTTCTCTATGAAGCCGGACATCCTGCCGGTCTGGCTGATGCCGCTCAGGTCACCTTTCATATCGGCCATGAAACAAGGCACGCCGGCCTGGCTGAAGGTTTCGGCAAGAACTTGAAGGGTAACCGTCTTTCCGGTACCCGTAGCTCCGGCGATAAGGCCGTGTCTGTTTGCCATTTTTCCCGTGATGCTTATGGGGCCGTTGGGGCCGTGTGCGACATAAAGTCCGTTGGTGGAGGTGTACATAATCGTTGAATTTTCCACAAATATAATCTATATTTGCGAAAAAACATTGCCCGTATTATGAAGAATATCCGCGGAATCCTAAGCGTTCTGTTTTTCCTGACCCTCGGCGTTCAGGCATATTCACAGGAAATGCTTACCGAAAACAATTCCAAAGTAGTCAAAGACGTGACTCTCGAGGCCGATTTCATAGTTGCAGGAGGCGGCCTGGCCGGAGTCTGCGCAGCCGTGTCGGCAGCCCGCCACGGCACATCGGTAATCCTGGTCCAGGACCGGCCGGTACTTGGAGGCAACGCTTCCAGCGAAATGCGCATGGGTATTGTGGGCGTCCTCAAGGACCAGTACCAGGAGGCCGGAATACTTGAAGAAATGCAGCTGCGCAATTTCTACTACAATCCCCTCCAGCGCTACACTTTATGGGACGATGTCATTTATTCAACAGTAGTTAGCGAGCCTAATATCAAGCTTCTGTTGAACACTTCAGTGGAAGACGTGGTAATGGATGGCGAACGCATAGCCGCCGTCAAGGCCTGGAACACCAACGCCTATACCCGCTATCTCATCAAAGGCAAGTTGTTCGCCGACTGCACGGGAGACGGCATACTCCGTCTCAGCGGCGCAAAGTTCCGCCGCGGACGCGAATTCCCCGAGGAATTCAACGAGAGCTGCCTGCACGAGGGCGGAGACAGCCACACCATGGGCAACTCCCTGCTGCTTCAGCTCCGCAAAACCGATGAGGACCATCCCTTCATAGCCCCTGACTGGGCATATCATTTCACCGATGCGGACTTCGACTACACTACCGAAAAATCCACGATTCCCGGTGTAAAATTCAACTACAAGCGCATCTACAGTCCCAAGGACAACAATTTCTGGTGGATTGAATTCGGCGGTCTCTACGACACAATTTTCGATGCTCCGGACATTCAGTACGAACTCAAGCGCATAGCCTACGGGATCTGGGAATACATGAAGAACAATCCCGACGGCCGCTGCAATGGATATGAACTTGACTGGATAGGCTCCCTGCCCGGCAAGCGCGAGTCTACCCGTTTCATCGGCCCGCACATACTCACCCAGAACGACGTTCAATCCGGCGGACATTTCGAGGACGTGGTCGCGTACGGGGGCTGGAGCCTGGACGACCATGACCCCGAGGCCTTCCATAAGAAAGGCCGCATAAGCGTTGAATACAAGTGTCCCGACTACTTCGGCATTCCTTTCGACTGCCTCTATTCCGTCAACGTGCCCAACCTGATGTTTGCAGGACGCGATATTTCCTGCACCCACATGGGGCTTTCGGCAACCCGTGTGATGGCGACCACCGCCCTTCTGGGCCAGGCCTGCGGGACAGGTGCCGCCGTGGCTCTTGCAAAAGGAGTCACGCCCGCGGAGGTACGTGCACAATATATCGGAGAAGTGCAGGCTATGCTTGAAGATGATGACTGCATGCTCCCCTACCGCTGGCGCAAGCCGTCCGAACTCACGATGAGTGCAAGGACGTCCAAGGCCAACGAGGTACTGCGCAACGGCATCGACCGCCAGTGGGACGACGATGACAACGGCGTATGGGTCGAACCCGGCGACACGTCAATCGAGTATAACTGGAAGAAGCCCGTCACCGTGAGCGGTGTGCGCCTTATTTTCGACTCGATGTTCAAGATAAGGTCAAAGCGTATGCGCAAACTTGAAGCCACTACCGAGCGTGTCGAGATGCCCTGGATGATGCCCAAGGCATACCGTGTGGAAGTCAAGTCCGGATGCAAATGGAAGGTAGTTTATGAGTGTCCTCTCAACTATCTGAGGCTCAACAAGGTAAGTTTCGAGCCGGTCAAGGCCGATGCGGTCAGGGTAATCGTTACGGACACCTGGGGCGGAGGAAAAGGACACGTTTTTGCATTTGATGTATTATAAAGTCCAGGCCACCTGAAACGGTCTGAATCGGCCCCCGGCGCTGCTGGGGGCTGTTGTTTATAAGTGTGTTGATAACTTCTTAGCTGTAGTGGTTTTTTAGAGAATTCTATTGGCTAAATTTGTCCTCCGCTAACCAATGAATTCAAAAATCACCGAATAATGGAAGTACGTAAAACCACCGGCTCGACTGAAGAGTACGACAAAGCGAAGCTGGCCCGTGGAATTCACGAGGCATACAAGAGCGCTGGTCAATATTGCGACGATGCGATCGTCGTTTCAATCATTAACAACCTTTATATTTACGACGGCATATACAGTTCCGAAATCCGCCGCCAGGTCGTAGATTCCCTGATGTCCATCAACAAGAAGGTGGCCCTCGCATACATCGAGAAATTCGATGCCGACCTGGACCTCCGCAAGAAGAGGGACTTCATCAAGGATTACATCGCCGCTACGAACGCCGCCTCCGGATCCAAGTTCGACGCTAACGCCAACGTGACCCGCAAGAACATAGTCACGCTTGGCAACGAGCTCTACAAGGAGAACAACATCAAGCAGAACCGCTACATCATGTGCGACAAGATCAAGACCCTCTACGGACGCCATCTTGCCGACCAGTACCTCAAGGACCTTGAGTCCCACGTACTGTACAAGCACGACGAGAGCGGAACTCCCGGATTCCCCTATTGTGTCGCCATCACGATGTATCCTTTCCTCATCAGCGGACTCAAGGAGCTCGGCGGCGTGTCCGTGGCACCCACCGACCTCAAGAGCTTCTGCGGGGAGTTCATCAATCTGGTATACTCCGTTTCGTCCCAGTTCATGGGTGCGGTGGCCACTCCCGAATTCCTGATGTACATGGATTACTTCATCAGGAAGGACTACGGCGACGACTACCTCGACCATCTGGACGAAATCGTTGAATTCAACGTCAAGAAACGCACTCTGGTAAAAGTGATCGACAACTATTTCCAGCAGGTCGTGCATTCGATGAACATGCCCGCCGGCAACCGCGGCTACCAGACCGTGTTCTGGAACATAGGCTACTTCGACAAGCCTTACTTCGAAGGCGTGTTCGGCGAATTCCGCTTCCCCGACGGCAGCGCTCCCAAGTGGGAGACCCTCGACTGGCTCCAGAAGCATTTCATGAACTGGTTCAACGACGAGCGCAACCATTACATCCTCACCTTCCCGGTCGAAACCATGGCTCTCCTCACTGACGGAGGTGATGACTTCGCCGACAAGGACTACGCAGATTTCACCGCTGAAATGTGGTCAAAGGGGCACAGTTTCTTCTGCTACCTGTCCAACAGTCCCGACTCCCTGTCGAGCTGCTGCCGCCTCCGCAACTCGCTGAAGGACATGGAAGACCAGAGCCATAACCATACTACCCACCAGTACTCCATGGGTACCGCATCCGTGAGCACCGGTTCCAAGTCGGTCATGACCATCAATCTCAACCGTCTTATCCAGGATTCAGTGCGCCGTTATTTCGCCGAGAGGCGTGGAGTGCACCTCGAAGCCGGCAAGCCGCTCAATCCGATCAGCAATTTCTACGACAAGGACGACCTATATACCAACTTCATCTGCAAGGACATCCGTGAGATGACCGAGCGCGTGCACAAGTATCAGATCGCCTTCAACGAGATCATCAAGGACTTCCTGAAGGCAGAGATGCTCGATGTGTACAAGGCCGGCTTCATCGACATGAAGCGCCAGTATCTCACCGTCGGTGTAAACGGTCTCACCGAGGCCGCCGAGTTCCTTGGACTGGAAGTGTCCCCCAACCCCGAGTACGGTGCATTCGTCAACTGCATCCTCGAGACCATCAACATTGCCAACCGCAAGGACAAGACTCCCGACGCCATGTTCAACACAGAGTTCGTGCCTGCCGAGAACCTGGCGGCAAAGAACTACAAGTGGGACAAGAAGGACGGCTACTTTGTATCCTCCAAGCACAATCTCTACAGTTCATACTTCTACAATCCCGAAGACGAGAGCGTGTCCATGATAGACAAGTTCAAGCTGCACGGAGAGGATTTCGTGAAGTATCTCGACGGCGGTTCGGCCCTCCATATGAACATCGCCGAGCACTTGAGCAAGGAACAGTACCGCCAGCTTCTCAAGGTTGCTGCCCACTATGGCACCAACTACTTCACATTCAACTGCCGCAACACCGTTTGCAACGACTGCGGCTACATCAGCAAGGACACACTGGCCAAGTGCCCCAAGTGCGGAAGCGAGAACCTCGACTACCTGACCCGCGTGATAGGTTACCTGAAGAGGGTTTCCTCTTTCGCCGAACCGCGCCAGATAGAGGCAGGCAGACGCTACTATACGCCAAAGGATGCTTAAATACATTCCCTCGCTGACGGACACCGTCATCGAAGAAATACCCCGCCGCGTTACCCTGGCAGTTGAAATCACCAACTGCCGGGGTAATTGCCCTGGGTGCCACTCCCCCTTCCTCCGCCGTGACATAGGAGAAGAACTTACCGAGCAGATTATCGAAGCCCTGATTGCCGACAACTTCGGTATAAACTGTTTTCTATTCCTCGGAGAGGGCAGCGACCCCGACGCCCTGCTGCGCCTGGCGCGCCATATCAAAAGCGCACATCCCGGCATGGAAACCGCAGTGTACAGCGGCCGCGAGCACGTAGAGGACACCTTTTTCGAAGTCTTTGATTACGTAAAAGTCGGGCCTTACGTCGAATCACTGGGGCCCCTGAACAAAGACACTACCAACCAGCGTCTGTACTACCACCGTCAAGACATCACATCCTATTTCTGGGAAAAAGTATGAAGATCGTTTTCCTCGATGCCGCCACCATGGGTGACGCCGACATGTCCGAAATCGCAGCCCTCGGCAAGTTCGTATGCTATCCTTCCTCCACTGCCGGACAGGCCAGGGAGAGAGTAACCGACGCCGATGTGGCGATATTGAACAAAGTTCTGGTGAACAAAGAGTTCCTTGACGCCGCCCCGAAGCTCAAATTGATATGTGAATCCGGCACCGGCATCAACAACATAGATACCGGACTTTGTAGCGAACGGGGCGTGATCGTGCGCAACGTTGCAGGCTATTCCACCGACTCCGTCGCCCAGACTGCATGGATGCATATCCTTGACCTTGCCGGCCTGGCCTTCCATTATAATGCCTACGTGCGCGACGGGCGATACAGCGCCGGCTGCATCCATGTTGATGCGGACCACCCTTTCACCGAAATCGCAGGCAAAACGCTGGGCATTGTGGGCATGGGCGCGATAGGCAGCAAAGTGGCGGCGATAGGTACAGCCTTCGGGATGAATGTCATCTATTACTCCACTTCCGGAACTTCACATTGCAAGGACTACCCTTCAGTCAGCCTCGAGGAACTGCTGCGCATATCCGACGTGATCAGCATCCATGCTCCTTACAACAAGCAGACGGCGGGCCTGATCGATTACGAAGGCCTCTGCAAGATGAAACCCACGGCATTTCTGGTAAATACGGGGCGGGGCGGCATAGCAGTGGAAGCCGACCTGGTGCGCGCCGTCGACGAAGGACGTATTGCCGGAATAGGCATAGACGTTTACGAGAAAGAGCCACTGCCAGTGGACCATCCTTTCCTGCACAGCAGGCATCCGGAGCGCATTCTGCTCACTCCCCACATAGCCTGGTACAGCAAAGAAGCCCGCGCCCGTCTAGCCCATGAGATGGCGGAAAACATCCGGAAAGGGTGGTAATTTTTTGATTAGCGCAAATATTAAGAGCTCCGGTTGCCTGTTCAATTACTTGGCCTCCGGAGCTCTTATTATCAGTATTCCGTCTTACGACAGACGTTTTTCAAGACGTTCGCGGATAGCGGCGAGGAACTGGGCAGAAGTCAGCATGGTGGGAGTGATTCCCTCCATCAGGTTCACCAGATCCTTGGTGGCGCAGCCGTCGTTGAGAGCGTCGAAGCAGGCGCCTTCAAGCTGATCGGCATACTTTACCAGCTCGGGCAGATTGTCCAGTTCGCCCCTCTTGCGGAAGGCTCCGCTCCATGCGAAGATTGTCGCGATAGGGTTCGTGGAAGTCTCCTCTCCCTGAAGGTACTTGTAATAGTGACGGGTCACGGTACCGTGAGCAGCCTCATACTCATACTTGCCGTCCGGGCTCACCAGCACGGAAGTCATCATTGCGAGGGAACCGAAAGCGGTGGACACCATATCTGACATCACGTCGCCGTCGTAGTTCTTGCAGGCCCAGATGAAGCCGCCTTCGCTGCGCATCACGCGTGCAACGGCATCGTCGATCAGGGTGTAGAAATACTCGATTCCGGCCTCTGCAAAGCGGTCCTTGTACTCCTGGAACACTTCCTCGAAGATGGTGCGGAAACGGCCGTCATACTTCTTGGAGATGGTATCCTTGGTCGCGAACCATATACTCTGCTTGAGGCTGAGCGCATACTGGAAGCAGGAGTGGGCAAAACTGCGGATGGACTTGTCGGTATTGTGCATTCCCTGAAGCACGCCGGGGCCTTTAAACTGCTGGACCACAACCTCTTCCCTCTTTCCGGACTCGCCTTCGAACACAAGCTTGGCGGTGCCGGGCTCGTCGGCCACGATCTCTACGCTCTTGTAAACGTCGCCGTATGCATGACGCGCGATAGTAATGGGCTTCTTCCAGAATTTCACGGCAGGATGAATGCTGGGGATGGTGATGGGAGTACGGAACACGGTGCCGTCCAGCATTGAACGTATCGTACCGTTGGGGCTCTTCCACATCTGGTGGAGATTGTACTCGGTCATCCTCTGGGCATTGGGAGTTATGGTGGCGCACTTTACGCCTACGCCGTATTTCTTAGTGGCGTTGGCAGCGTCCACTGTCACCTGGTCCTCGGTCTTGTCGCGGTTGGGCAGGCTGAGGTCGTAATACTCGGTCTTCAGGTCAACGAACGGAAGGATGAGCTCATCCTTTATCATTTTCCATAGGATCCTGGTCATTTCGTCGCCGTCCATCTCAACGAGCGGCGTGGTCATTTTAATCTTTTCCATTATTTGCGGTTTTTGTAATAATTCATAAGACAACCGTCTGCAAGAATCTGGCGCTCATCGGCGGTCAGGTTCTGGAAGAACAGGTGAATGGGCTTTACGCCGTCTTTGCCGATTACCTTGGCATCGATTTCCTCTGCGCCTTCAAGTATAGCCTTGCGTATGCCGGGGATGAACACGAAGTCACCGCTCTCATAATCGAAAGGAGTGTCGGGAGCGATGGTGAAGGGCAGTATGCCCCAGTTGATGCAGTTGCTGCGATAACGCTTGGTAGCGTATTCATAGCAGATATTGGCGTCGCCACCGAGCACCTTCTGGCATGACGCCGCCTGCTCGCGGGCGCTTCCGTCGCCGGGCTTGTTGGCAAAAACGCAGGAGCCGAAGGAAGTGTTGCCGGCATCGGCGCCCACAGCCTTCAGGGCCTTCGCAAGATGTTCGCTCACCTTGCCCGCGCGCCTGTCAATATCCTGTTCCTGAATCTTCTTCGAGAGGCCTACATACTCGGGCACCCTGCGGCTCAATGCGAATTCACTGAGCTTGAGAGGGTTGGAACGGTAGCTTGATGTCTCTCCGGAAGGGATGAGTTCGTCGGTCGTGGTCACGGGATCATGAATTACAGCGGCCAGTTCGAGCAGCATGTTCTCCTCCATGGGGTACATGGTGGGCCAGTCCTTGATATTGGGGCCGTAGCGCAGTTCGAGCGAGAGGTCGGCCTTGCCGAAACCGTAGTAGATGCGGCTCTTGTAGATGCGGTCATCGAATTCGTAAGGCTTGTGGGTATCTTCGTATTCGATATCCGTAGCGGCAGTGATAACTCCTCCGTTAGCAGCCGTAGCGGCTATTGAGCGGGCGTCCATAAGGGCCACCAGCGAGATCTGCCCCTGACCGGGCTTGGAGCCTTCGCGGTTCGGGAAGTTGCGGGTGGTGTGGCGTATTGAGAAGCCGTTGTTGGCGGGCACGTCGCCGGCACCGAAGCAGGGGCCGCAGAAAGCGGGCTTGATGACCGCACCGGCTTCGAGCAGTTCCTCGGCAATATGGTTGCGGGTAGTTGCGAGATATACGGGCGTGGACTGCGGATAGCAGCTCATGGTGAAGTAATCGTTGCCTATGCTCTTACCCTTCAGTATGCTTGCAGCCTCGGAGAGGTTGTCGTAGGTACCACCGGAGCAGCCGGCGATGAGGGCCTGGTCGGCCACAAGCTTGCCGTTGCGGAGCTTGGACACGAGATCGGCCTTAACCTTGCCGCCGAAACGCTTGAGGGTATCTTCCTCCACCTGGCGGAGTATGCCTTCGGGATCGGCCTGAAGCTCATGGATAGTATAAGCGTTGGACGGGTGATAAGGCAGGGCGATCATGCTCTCCTGGGTAGAGAGGTCTATGCGGATCATGCTGTCGTAGTAAGCGACCTTGCCGGGCTCCAGCTTGCGGTATTCCCCGCTTCTGCCGTGAGCGTCATAATGTGCCTTCACCGTTTCGTCGGTAATCCATATCGAACTCAGGCAAGTGGTTTCAGTGGTCATGACGTCAATGCCGTTGCGGAAATCAACGGGAAGCTCCTTGACGCCGGGTCCGGCAAACTCGAGCACCTTGTTCTTTACGAAACCGCTCTCGAAAGTAGCCTTGACCAGGGAGATGGCCACGTCGTGGGGACCTACGCCGTGCTTGGGCTTGCCCTCGAGCCAGACGAGCACCACTTCAGGAGCATTGATGTCCCAGGTATTGCGGAGCAGTTGCTTCACAAGCTCCCCGCCGCCTTCGCCTACGCCCATGCATCCAAGGGAACCGTAGCGGGTATGGGAGTCGGAACCGAGCACCATCTTACCACAGCCGGCAATCTCTTCACGCACATACTGGTGAATAACCGCCTGGTTGGCAGGTACATATATACCACCGTACTTCTTTGCCGCAGAAAGGCCGAACACATGGTCATCCTCATTGATTGTGCCGCCGACTGCGCACAGGGAGTTGTGGCAGTTGGTCATTGCGTAAGGAATGGGGAACTTCTCAAGTCCGCTTGCGCGGGCTGTCTGGATAATGCCGACATAAGTAATGTCATGCGATGCCATTGCATCAAACAAGATGCGCATCTTTTTGCCTTTGCCTCCGTCCTTGTCATGGGCACGGAGGATGCCGTAAGCAATCGTGTTTTCCCTTGCTTCGTCAGGAGCGGGAAGCCCTTCGGGAGCAGTGACGAGCTGTTTGCCGTCGATAAGATAAACACCATTAGGAATTAGTTCTACCATAATTGTTTGTGGTTTTATAATTAAAGTATTAATTTAATATAGATTCAATAAATATCGTCATTGCAAGCATGTCGGCCGCGCCGCCGGGCGAAATGCCTTCAGCGGCATAGCGCGAGCACATTTCCTCAAGATGGCGGCACCCGTCATTCAGCATCGCCGCCGCCTCCCGTTTTACTTCCAGGGCTCGTTCGTACCCCACCCGATGAATCACGCACGTGTCATCGAGCTGTGACATTATCATCAGAAGCGTTTTCTGCAGGCCCAGGCGCTCATCTTTTACCGAACGGTAATACGGGAGCCAGAATTCAAATAGTTCCTTATAACCTTCAAGTGCCATCTCCATCGCCCCTCTTACATTATAACGTGCAACGGCATCCCTGCCGTGCGTAATATGCAACTCGCTGTCACTCTTACGGTTATCAAAAACCGATTGCGCTATTTGACGCACACGGTTTTGCATAAGCGCTTCACTATCAGTAGCTTCCATGTCACGGCCCGAAGCGGCTCCGGCAGCGTTGACGGCCAGACCGAGGCAGAAGATGGCGCCTCGATGAGTGTTCACTCCTCCAGTAGCGGCCATCATGGCCTTTTCAGCTTCCTGCCCGCACTTTTGAAGCGATGCGGAATCCTGAGCGACAGCCATCCCGGGCCAGAACGGCCGAATGGCTGATATACCGCCAAGCATGAGCGGAACGTCCATATCCGTATGGGCGCCACGGGAATCCGGACCCACCAACCCCGGCTTAAGCGGAGCATTTAATTCCATCGTAAGCGCACGGTCGGCAAGTTCCGCAAGGAGATACTTATGGCAAGCCACGGGAGTTAATGCGGCAGCATCGTGATAGCTTCCCCGGTCAATGGCGGCACGCACACGGGTGGCGCCAACCGGACCGGCGGCATCGCACAGCCGCTCCAGCTCCCGGAACTCCAGCCCGTATTGCGGAAGCAACTCACGCATAAGGGAATTGTAACGGGCGGTGAGAGGATCTGACGGTTCAGAACCCGCAAAGCGGACTCCCCCGCCTATTGCAGGAGCTATATGGCGGCAGAACAAGTCTATATCAAGGAGCATCTGGGTTTCAGACGCATCGGAAAGATCTTTCAGGAAATAAGTGGGAAAAGTAGCTGCAGATATCTGATAATCAGAGCCCTCGGGCACTATGGCATCTTCGGGCGCTCCGGCGCGTATCATGTCCCGGCGCTCAGCATAGGGGAAACGGGAGAGGTCTTCCTTTACCGGAATCACGAACAGATTGTCAACCTGCCCCGCAGCCTGCTGCAGAAGATATTCGTGCCCGATAGTGAACGGATTGGCGTTCATAACCACCACGCCTGACGATCCGGCCTTACGAAATCCGGCCAGATATGAGCAATAATCCTCCAATCCCCTGCCGTTCTCCATCAGTATTGCCTTGGGAGCGGCAGCCAGCAAATGGAAGCCCAGGCTTTCGAAAACCGTCTCATACTCGGGTTTGGTGAAGACCTTCAAATTGTGCTGCCCGCGGGACGCCGCAATGGACAGTACGTGCGAAACCAGCGGGACCATAAGGCCTTCACTGCGCATGTCGGAGCCGACGGCGACACATTTCAAAATATCTTTCTGTAAACCGGCACCGGCCAGAATGCGGCCATCTTCGCCTTGAAGGGTGAAATACGAATCAAGTGCTTCCATACGGAGCCCGTTGGCCTCAAGGAAGGATTCCACTTTCTTGCGGAAAAAAGGAGAGCTCAAAGGCAGCTCCTGTATGTCCCATTTTTCGTATGTTTCCATCACCGCTCCTCAACAGACCCCATATAGGCATCAACCATTTCTTTTATCCGGGCAAGCAGTTCCGCCGCAGTGTGTGTCCGGGCACGCATGCAATAGCGTACTTCCCTGTCGCAGAGCAGGCATCTCCGTGCCGGCAGTCCGAGGGTCTCACGGTTGAGAGGACCGTCATTTTCCACAACGTCTATATCCATTAGGCGGCCCAGCGGATGAGTATCTTCCAGCGCACATGCAAGCCGCTTCGCTTCCACCGGAGGCATCGTAACAACGAAATAGCCCTCAAAACCGGTTTCCAGATCCTGCAGCTCCTTGTACTCGACACGGAATGTCTGCAGAATGGCATTTACGCCGGCTTCTGCAACAGAAAGGGACAGGCCGTTCCTCTTTTCCGGCCCCGGAAACTGCACGGTAAAACAAAGAAGGGACTTGCCGGGAAATTTCCCGAGCAAGTCCTTCTGATGCATGACCCTACGGTCACGGCTTTCCAGCAGCTGTTCCAGGGTGAGCCCCACTGTTACTGAATGTTGTAAATCTTATCAAGCACCTCGCCGTGACGGTCCATGACTATTCCGACGACACGGTCGCCGAACGGGAGTGCGTCGGGTGTGCCGATAATGCTTGAAGCCTTTGCCGCCAAATCCTTGATGTCGACTATCTTGAGTCCTGCAGCCGCGAGTCTCCCGGCTATTTCGGGACGGGACGGATTGACGGCGATGCCATATTCTGTTACAACTACATCAACACCCTTTCCTGGGGTGATAAGCGTAGTGACCTTAGGCACGACGCAAGGGATGCGGCCACGCAACAGCGGACAAACTATAATGCTCAGGGCACTGTCCTCGGCAGTATCGGGATGTCCTCCTATGGCTCCGCGGATCACGCCGTCGGAACCGACCAGTACGTTGACATTGAAGTTTACGTCAACTTCCAGCGCGGAGAGGATGACTATGTCAAGTGCGTGCACGGCAGAACCGGTATGCTTCGCGCTGGCGTAATCCACCGCAGACACTTCCTGATGGGTCTGGTCGGACGCTATCGATTCGGCAGCCACTTTGTCGAACGACTGTACGTCGATGAGCTTGTCGATAAGACCCTCCTGATGCAGTTTGACCATGTGGGCCGTAATGCCGCCGAGGGCGAAGGAGGCCTTTATACCCTTCTCCACCATGCTCTCACGTATGTACTTGACAGCAGCAAGGGAAGCGCCGCCAGTACCGGTCTGTATGCTGAATCCATCCTTGAAATAGCCGCTGTTAATTATCACTTTGGCAGCCTGTTTGGCAAGCAAGATATCGCGGGGATTCTTGGAATCGCGTATGGCTCCGGAGGAAATCTTTGAACTGTCGCCCACCGAATCCACAACAACCACGGACTCTACCCTGCCGGCCCTGATGGACATGGGCACATTCGGATAAGGCACCAGGTCGTCGGTAAGCACCACCACGTGATCGGCGTATTCCGCATCCGGGAGAGCATAACCGAGAGAGCCGCAGATGGACTTTGCGTTTTCGGACCGGGGACAGCCGGAGGCATTGCCCAGTTCGTCGCATGATGACGCGCCAAGGAAGGCCACGTCAATATGCAGTTCGCCGTCGGCAATAGCGCTGCCGCGTCCGCCATGGGAACGGAACACCACCGGCTCCTTCATAAGTCCATGGGAGATGGCGCTTGCCAGCTCTCCACGAAGTCCGGACGTGGAAATACCGGTAATGACACCGGCCTTGATGTGCTCGATAAGCGGAGCATGTACGTCGGAAAGGCTCGATGCTGCCAACTGCAGATTCTTGAAGCCCATTTCCGCCAGCTTGTCCACAACCAGGTTGACAACCTTGTCTCCACCCCTGAAATGATGGTGGAACGATATAGTCATGCCGTCCTTTAGACCGGACCTGCGTATTGCCTCTTCAAGGGTTACAACTTTGGAATATCTCATAACACGTCCTCCTGAGCTAAAACACCGGATGCGATTGCATATGCTATTGTGCGCTCTGCGCGGATAACTACAGGGCGGTCGACCATCTTGCCGTTAAGCGAAACGACGCCGGACCCTTTTGCCTGGGCCTCCTTTATGGCGGCGACTATGCGGAGCGACTTCTCTATGGCTTTGGGCGTAGGCGTGAAGACTTCGTTTACAACCTCTATCTGACGGGGGTTGATTATAGATTTTCCGTCGAAGCCAAGGTCCTTGATCAGCTCTACCTCCTTGCGGAAGGTCTCCATGTCGTCGAGGTTGGAATACACGGTATCGAAGCAGGAGATGCCTGCGGCACGTGCTGCCACGACTATAGTTTCGCGCGCGAGGAGCAACTCCGATCCACCGGGAGTGCGCTGTGTCTTGAGACTTGCCGAATAGTCCTCGGCGCCCAGGGCAATACCCATCATGCGCTTGGATGCGGAAGCGATTTCGAAAGCGTTGACTACGCCGAGGGCGCTCTCGATAGCGGCCATTATGAGGGTTCTGCCCACGCAGCCGATTTCGGTTTCCACTTTGATTATTTCAGCCTCAAGCTCACGGACTTCGTCGGCAGTTTCCGTCTTGGGCATACGGATAACGTCAACGCCTGCCTTGACCACCGCCTCAACATCCTTACGGCCGTAAGGAGTACTGAGGGGGTTGATGCGGACCACCATTTCGGTGTCGCCATAGTCGATGGTTTTAAGGGCATTATATACGAGCAAGCGGGCTGCATCCTTTTCCGCCATCGTAACTGAATCCTCAAGGTCCAGCATGATGGAGTCGGGGCCGTAAATATGGGCGTCGGCCATCATTCCCGGATTGTTTCCGGGAACGAACATCATAGTTCTTCTCAGTCTTTCCATACGTCCTTGCCGGTTGCGCGGACAGCTGCCGCAGTTACACGAGCGCGGATAGTGCAGTCAAGGGCTCCCTTGTCCGTTGCTTTCACATATACATTATCGATTCCGAGGCCCTCCAGGGTTTCGGTGATGACCGCTTTGATCTGGCGGCCGAACTGGGCCGAGACAGAACTCTGCAGGTCAATTTGAAGGCCGTCACCCGGGGCGATCTGGATTACGATATCACCAGATTCCAGAGTGCCGGCCATGGCATTTTTTATTTCCATAAAGCTTTAAAAAGTATGGTTATTAGTTGGACTACGAAGGTACGAATTTATTCGGTGATAACAATGGCTGGAAGCAATGTATTTAGATAGTTGAATGAAAATTTTGGCAGATATGGATTTTTTCGTAGATTTGCATCCGCTTTCGGGGTATTAGCTCAGCTGGTAGAGCGATAGGTTCGCAATCTATAGGTCAGGGGTTCGAGTCCCCTATGCTCCACTCCAAGCCAGAACAGCCGGTCAAAATGACCGGCTGTTCTGGCTTGATATTTGAAATTTGAGATATGTTCATTATTTTTACAAGCATTAAACTGGCGCATCATGAAAAAAACAGTCTTCTTCATTCTAACGGCTTTTTCTATTCTTCTTGCAACATGCTCATGCATTAATGCGGAATACATTCCGGGAGACGACAATCCCTACACCCCATTGTCCCTGTCCACCAGGCAGCAGGAAATGCTTAACACGGGACATAAGTTTTCGTTCGAATTCCTTGACCGCATTGAAAAGGACTCTCCCGGTGAAGATTATGTCATCTCCCCTCTCAGCATGCAAATCCTGCTTGGCATGATCCTCAACGGGGCACAGGGCAAGACGGCTGAAGAGATATGCTCCGTGCTCGGCTATGGGAAGGAAAGCACGGCCGAGGTGAATGAATTCTGCCTCGCGATGCTGACCCAGCTCCCTGGTCTTGACAAAAAGACCAAACTCTCGATGGCCAATTCCATCTTTGTCGACAAAGGCTATGATCTGCTGAATTCCTACAAGGCAACGGTCAAGAAGTACTACGACGCAGAAATAGACAATCTCGATTTCAACGACACCAAGGGTTCGGCGGACATAATCAACAAATGGTGTTCCGACCATACCAACGGGCTCATCCCGAAAATACTCGACGAAGTTTCTCCCGCCATGCTGTGCTACCTGCTCAACGCAATGTATTTCAAAGGCGAATGGGTGAACAAATTCAACGCGAACAGTACAAGGGACGAGGCATTTTACCGGGATGGCAAAGAGTGTCGCAAAGTACCCATGATGTATAATTACCGCAAGTTCGGTTATACTGAAAACGATTTGTTCCAGGCTGTTTCCCTTCCCTACGGGAACAGTGTTTTTTCCATGACTGTTCTCCTCCCGAAGTCCAAGCACAATACGGAAGAAATCACCGGATACCTCAAGGCCAACGGATGGAGGTCAGTTGCGGGCAGCATGTTTTCCAGAAACGTGGATCTCAGCCTGCCCCGTTTCGAGACCAAGTATCACAAGAATCTTAACGAACTGCTCTCAAAGATGGGGATGCCTCTGTCCTTCACTGGCGGCGCCGACTTTTCATTGATGTCTCCCGATGCCCTCAAACTCAGCTTCGTACAGCAGGATGCGGTTATTAAGGTCGACGAAGAGGGGGCCGAAGCCGCAGCCGTATCAAGCGCCGGTATGGAGAAGACCACGGCAATTCCCCAAGATCCGCCCGTGGTGTTCAGGGCCGACCATCCTTTCATTTATGTAATATCCGAAGCCGGCAGCGGCGCAATTCTCTTTGCCGGACGATACAGCGCCTTCAAATAGTCATGCAAAAAATCTGTTCCCTGCTCTTCACCGTTCTGGTATCCGCCTCGCTCGGAGCCCAGAATCTTACCGGTACTTACATGGTTGCGCAGCGCGATACCTGCGACCTCTACATTGATTATTACAGCCCGGCCGAAGGCTCCGTCACTCAGATTGACGGTATCGACAAGCCCACCATTCTTTTCGCTTTCGGCGGCGGATTCATAACCGGTAGCCGTAACGATTCATACTATTTCCCATGGTTCAAACTGCTTACCGAAGATGGCTACGGAGTGGTTTCCGTGGATTACAGGCTCGGGCTGAAAGGGGTGCCGATGAAATTCGACCTGTTTCATATAACCCAGAGTGCCAGAAAAACAAAAAAGGCGGTCGACATGGGTGTGGAAGACGTATTTGCGGCCATCCGTTATATTGCCGACCACTCCGGAGAATTGGGCATAGATCCGTACAATATAGTCATTTCCGGCAGTTCCGCCGGAGCTATGATATCCCTCAGCTGCGCCCTTGAGACCTGCAGCCCCACAGTCCGCACTGCAATCCTGCCCCAGGGGTTCAAATTCAAGGGCGTGATGTCCTTTGCGGGAGCCATCATGTCCGACAGCGGTCTTCCCTCATATCAGTCCGAACCGGCGCCGCACCTTCTCTTCCACGGCACCGTAGACGACGCAGTGACCTATACCAAGTTGTCTTTCGGAAAACTGGGCGTCTATGGCAGCAGTTCCTTGGTGAAAGATGTATTCGCCAAGAAAGGTTATGTTTACAATATTTTCCGTTACCTCGGCCATACTCACGACGTCGCCGGCAGCATGATGCAGACCTGGCCCGAGCAGAAGCGTTTTCTGGAGGACAATGTTATTGCCGGCAAGCGGAGAGTGCTTGACGCTACGCTCGACGATCCCGGAATGCCCGTTTGGAATAATATCACCCTTGACGACATATACAAATAGACCATGAAGAAAACCCTGCTTATTACAATGGCGGCAGCCTTGCTTTGCGCCTGCACGACTACTCCTGAAGGCCCCTGGAGTTCAGAAAAAGCCAACGAGTGGTACGGACAGCAGCCATGGCTGTCGGGCTGCAATTATATTCCGTCCAACGCCATCAACCAGATAGAAATGTGGAGCGCCGACACCTGGTCTCCCGAGCTCATCGACACCGAATTAAGCTGGGCTGACGAACTGGGATTCAACACGATGCGCGTATTCCTCAGCAGCGTGGTTTACGCCAACGACCCCGACGGGTTCAAATCGAGGATGGACGAATTCCTGAAGATTTGCGACCGCTATGACATAATGCCTATGTTCGTTTTCTTCGATGATTGCTGGGATCCGGAATCGGCATACGGTCCCCAGCGGGCGCCCAAGCCGGGCATACACAACTCCGGCTGGGTTCAGGACCCCTCGAAAGCCCGTCGGGCCGACACTACGGTAACATATCCTGAACTGGAGAAGTACGTCACCGATATCCTGTGTACTTTCGGACATGACAACCGCATCCTGATGTGGGACCTGTACAATGAACCGGGCAACAGCGGCTATGGAGACAGCAGCCTTCCCCTTGTAAAGAATGTATTCAGATGGGCACGCAAAGCGGCACCGGCGCAGCCGCTGACCATGGGCGTCTGGAACAGTTCCCTGCCCGTCCTGAACGCTGTCCAACTGGACAATTCGGACATAATTTCCTATCATGACTACGGCAAGCCGGAGCACATGCAGGCGACCATCGACACTCTCAAGACCAGGGGGCGTCCCCTGGTATGCACAGAATACATGGCACGTACGCGCGGAAGCCTTTTCTCCAATGTGATGCCCCTCCTGAAAGAGAATAACGTGGCGGCAGTCAACTGGGGATTCGTATCCGGCAAGACCAATACCATTTTCGAATGGGACACTCCCCTGCCCGGCATTGAAGAACCCGAAGTGTGGTTCCACGATATTTTCCGCACCGACCATACACCGTTCGACGAGACTGAGATAGAGATAATTAAACGATGCAACGATGCCGTCGTTCCTGCAAATTGACAACATATCAAAGTCCTACGGCACAAAGGTTCTTTTCGACCACATAGGATTCAACATCAACGAGGGCGACAAAATCGCCCTCGTGGCGCCCAACGGCACAGGCAAGACCTCGCTCCTGCGCATCCTCGCAGGTAAGGACAAGTCCGATTCGGGAGGGAAGATTACTTTTCTCAAGGACATACGCATTTCCTTCCTGGAGCAGGAATACGATTTCAATCCCTCACTGACCATAGGGGAACAACTCCATTCCGACGATGCACAGGTGCAGTTGAACCAGAAGCGCATACTTGACGAGCTGGGGCTGTCTCCCGACAAATGCATGGGAGAGCTGTCCGGCGGCGAGATCAAGCGCGTGGCGATAGCCGGAATGCTCGCTTCCGACGCGGAGTTCCTCATAATGGACGAGCCGACCAACCACCTCGACCTGGATGCCATAGAATATCTGGAAAACGCCCTCAAGCGATCCCGTTGCACGCTCTTCATGGTTTCGCACGACAGGTACTTTCTGGACAGGGTATGCAACACCGTCATGGAAATGGACCGCGGCGCCATTTACATCTACAAAGGAGACTACGAAAACTTCCTGACCAAACGCACCGAACGCATAAGCAATTACAACGCCGAAACCGACAGGGTGCGGAACATCCTGCGGCGCGAGCTGGAGTGGATTCACGCCACGCCCTGCGCCCGAAGCGGCAAGGCCAAATACCGCAAACAAGCTTTTCTTGAACTTAAGGAGAGAGCATCCAACGCATATTCAGTCAGCAACATAACCATGGAAGGCCTTTCCGGCGGAGGATATCTTGGCAAGCAAGTCATCGACTGCAAAGACCTCTCGTTCTCGTTCGGGGACAAGCCGATAGTAAGCCATTTCAGCTATAACTTCCAGCGCTACGAGCGTGTCGGAATCGTCGGAGGAAACGGCATAGGCAAGAGCACTTTCCTGGACCTGCTGGCATACAGCGACCTGCCGTCCGTCAAGCGCGGCGAATCGGTCCGCATAGGCTACTACCGCCAGCAGGGTATTGAGTTCAGAGAGGGCGATACAGTCATGGAGACTGTGCCCGATACACGCCTGCTCGAGAAATTCCTCTTCCCCCATGAGATGTGGAACAACCCTGTCAGCCGCCTGTCGGGAGGCGAGAAACGGCGCCTGTATCTTCTCACGGTCCTGATGCAGGAGCCCAATCTGCTCATACTCGACGAACCGACAAACGACCTCGACATAGTCACCCTCAACATACTTGAAGAGTACTTGCTGGAATTCAAGGGCAGCCTAATCATAGTGACTCACGACAGGCATTTCCTGGATCGTCTTGCCGACCATCTCTTCGTGTTCTGCGGCAACGGGGTTATCAAGGATTTCATAGGCGGATACAGCGCTTACCGCACGTTCATCAGCGATATGCGAAAGGAAGAGAAGGCCAGGGCGGCCGCGGCGACGCCAAAGGCACCGGCGAAAGAGAAGGCGGCGGCGCCCCGCAAGCTGAGCTGGAAGGAAAGGAAGGAGATGGAGCAGCTGGAAGCCGACCTGGAAGCGCTTGGCGCGGAGCAGAAAGAACTGGAGGCTCTTCTGAACGGCGGCACTGATGATTACCAGCGAATCACTGAAGCCTCGGCCCGCTACGAAGCGGTCCGTTCTGAAATCGACACGAAAGAGACACGCTGGCTCGAACTCAGCGAGATTTAGTCTAGAGGGTGCCGAAGATTTCAGACCAGGAGGACACTCCGATTGTAGAGAGGTAAGGGTCGAATACCGAAGATTCAGAGGCGGTGCCGGCAGCTTGCCAAACGTACCATGAAGGTTTGCGGCCGTCAGGATCTTCAGAATCGTCGCTGAACCGCCTCAAGCCGATCCTCAAACCTCCCTCGGCGCGGTTATCCTGCCAGTTGTGCCACTGAATGCCGTCAATACCCTCAAGTGCCGCAGTCTTCTTCCATGCCCATGCTGCACCAGCCGCCTGGCGTGCCAGATCGGCTTCGGAATAGCTGGGCGAATTGGTGCCGTTTTCCGACAGGAAAAGCAGACGCTTAGACGAACCTTTGTAATAATGGGCCTTGTCCATCACCCAGGCATTGATGACCTCAAGATTCTTGAACGTACAGTAGGAAGAATTCTCCGAGTAAGTGGCAGAGGTATCATCCTTCCAGAACTCAGGGCGGGTAAGGTTCTGGGGATATGGATGATATGCGACGCCCCAGAGAAAATCGCCTTCCGCCGAGCTCCACTTGCACAGGTCTTCGAGCAGCTTTTTGGGAGCATACTGTCCCTCCGCCTTCGCCCAGCAATGAGTGAGGGAAATCATAACCACAGCATTCTGATCGTATTTGTGGGCAATGTTGTGGCAGATACGCATGGAGCGAACATAGCTGTCCATATAGCGCAATTCCGGCTGGTCTCCCATATTTGTCCATTCCTTCTGGAAATCGACTTCATTGTGAAGTATCCAGTGATGTATACGCCCGTATTTGTCGGTAGAATAACGTCCTGCGAGATAATCGAGAACGGCCGCATATACATTGGCAGCATTGGCCGCCGTTAGATTAGGCATACTGTAATTGCCTCCGTCGCATTCGGGATGCTTCATCAGCGGCGTAGCCTTGGAATGGGTATCGGACTGACGGTTTAGCAAGATGGCCGACACCACTATGCCACGTTTGCGGCACTCGGACATTACCCTGTCCAGCTGGCCCACGTTGCCGGAGTCCATATAATAGGTAACACCTCCGAACTTATGTTCAATTGAATAATTGCCGCTGCGTTGAGTATTGACAATGGAATTCAGTACGATATTCACCGTAACGCTCGTAATGCCAAGATCATCCAGATCGGAAAGGTTATTGTTGACTATGAAGCCGCCCAGGCCCTTCTTACTCTTGGGCGAGACGGCCGCAGGCGCTCCTGAAACAACAATTTCATCGGCATAACGAGCGTGCGAGCAAAGCTCATGCTTACCCCCCTCGGCACGAACAACGGCGAATCGAGACAGCACCCTGTCGTAAGCCGGCAATCCGTCGCGGGCGACGAAACGCGGCAGTGTAACATTGAAACTGCTTCCGTTAATCTCCACAAGCCCGCTGAACGAACTGATCTCTGTCAGACTCTCCCACGGACCGATATCGGCTAAATAATACTTTCCGCCGTCAGTGCGACCGCTGACAGTAACATCAGAGGCACCGACCTTTACGCTTGTTAAAGAACATGGATATGTCTTGACAAGGTAATTAGAGATGCGTTCGGCTTCGGCTTCTTTACCCTGGGCTTTACTGAGTTCCTCTTCGTATGCCGCCAGCTCTTCCGCATTCATCTCCCTGACCTGAAGGTTCTTGATATGGAGAATGACATTCTTTTTTGTTCCGAAGTCAAAGCGGAGGAACTCCCCTGCCGATCCCCAGCCGAATGTGCTGCGATCGGCAGCCAGGCTGCAACTGTATGTATTCCAATTGCTCCCCACGGTCGAAGGGATGGCCCCGAAATGACGCGAACGTGCCTCGGCAAGGGTGTTGCCGTAAAAAATCTGCAGGTCATTCACGCCGGCGTTGCACTGATAATCGAAGCTGAGCATCCTGTGTTCGGGCTCGAGGGTAACCGGGAGACCGGCCGTGAAGATATAAGGATCGGTGCCGGTAGTCGTCAGAAGCCATTCGCCGGCATTTTCATCATACGACATGGTCATGTCGTAGATATTCTTGCTGACGAACGAAAGCGCTACGGGATCAACATGGCGTGGAGGTTCCGGCTCCGGTTCAGGTTCGGGCTCAGGCTCTTCTTCCTTTGGCTTGTCAGGTTCAACAGGACCGGGCACATCCGGTACGCATGCCATACACACGAGACTCAGGAGGACCGGGAGGAAACGGTTGAATACCATTATGCAGCGTTCTTTTTCCGGTCGATGATGGAGAAGATCGTACTTACGGTCAGTCCGCTGACAATATGCCATACACCCCACCATGCGGTTATCACCAGCATGCCTCCGTGAGGAGGAAGATTCGCAAAGATGCTGGTGCCGAGCAGCAGCACCAGTCCGAGCCCGCTGTTCTGGATTCCTGTTTCTATGGTGAGGGTGCGCCTGTCGCGGAACGGAAGCTTGAAGGCACTGCCGACTGAAAAGCCAAGAGCGAGCGCAAGCAGGTTATGGATAAGTACTATCAAGAAAATGTACTTGATACATGCAAGGAACGATGCCCTGTTGCTCCAGAAAGAAAGCACCACCATGGCGATGAAAAATATAATGCTCAGCCACTGGAGGGGCTTCTTTAGCTTGTCTGCGACCTTTGGCAGATACTGCGAAGTCAGGATTCCCAGGGTAAGGGGAATGCCGAGCAGGATGAATATGGTTTTGAAAACATCCCAAAGCGGTATCACCAGATGCGGCACATCAGCGCTCACGCTGGCGCAGTTGAGATACAAATTGCCGTACAGCCAGAAATTGAAAGGGGTCATGAGTATGCACAGGGCAGTACTTATGGCGGTAAGCGAAACGGACAGTTCCACATTGGCCTTCGACAGCGAAGACATGAAATTGGAGATATTGCCGCCCGGGCATGATGCCACCAGTATCATACCCAGCGCCATGGACCAGTTGATACGCGGGCCGAGCGCCAGAGCCAGCAGGAATGTGAAAAGAGGCAGCAGGATAAGCTGGCTGCACATACCAAGAAGCACCGACTTGGGTTTGCGGAATACTTCGACAAACATCCTGGGCTTGATCCCAAGGGCTACACCGAACATGACGAAGGCAAGAACAATATTGATAGTGTTCATGCCTCCGGCGTTCAACGTTACCTGGAGTCCATCCAGGAAATCGAACACATTATTACTCATAGACTGATTGACTTGCGACCATTAAGGGCCGGGGACATAGTAGCGGAACGGATGTTCTCTATTGTCACCGCCGGGTCGTTTATAAAATTAAGGATGGAGCCGCCGTTCAAATTAACGCGCAGAGTCTTGTAAGCGGCCTCAGTAAGTTTGCATACGCTCGACATCTTCACCACGGCATCGGGAACCTCGAAGCCTGACGCATCGACCTCTGACGTGCCGTTGATGTCAAAATCCGCCATAACGCCGCTTCCCGAAATGCTCATGGTACAATTGGCCTTGGTATGTACGGTCAGCACTTCAGTAGTACAAAGCGACACCACTTTGGATGTACCCTGAAGATTGTATATGGAATGGGCAGACTGCTGCTCCACTATCTTGATCTGCGCCGAATTGGAAGCCTGAACGTTACAGTCGTTGCAGGTCACGTCGATATCGGCGGACGCCTTGTTCTGCACATTAAGGTTGAAAGACAAGGAGCTGACCTTCAGCGACTTGATACTTGATGAACCGGACAGGGTGAAACTTACCCTGGCCTTGTCGAACAAATCCTCCGTATTCAGCAGGACAGCCTTGTCCGTCAGGGTGACGCTCTGGAGCAGGTCAGGAACGTAAATCACGGCCGAGAACTCGGGATCCGGAGTCCCCTTTCCCTTGAACTGACGCTTCACTTCCGAAGGGACTTTGCGCTCGGCAAGCGAGATCACAAGAGACGAGCCCTTGACTTCACATGTAACATAGTCAATATAGGCTTCTTCCACCGACAGGAGCGCCCTGTAGTCGGCGCCCCTCACCAGGCTGACGCTGAACGGGCCGGACACCTCAACCCCGAGAAAAGGGGCGAGATTGCGGCTGTACTGTCGCGTAGCGGCCGCGGTTTCCATGCCCGGGAAGAGCAGGAATCCGCATAGAAGGCTGATAATCAACTTTTTCATAATCTATTCAATTAATGAGCCCCACTCGTCTGTTTTGGCATCAAGATCGCGTTTGCATTCAAGATACTCGCGCGTGAGCTCCATTATATCATCTTGCGGGCCCGGGGCGGAAAGGACTTTCTCTATTCCGGCCATACGGGACTCCAGTTTTTCAATTTCGCACTCAAGATAAGAAATTCTGTTCTTTTTCTTGCGGTCCTGGCGGTTTTTTTCTTTCATTTCCTCCCTGAGCGCGTTAGCTGCGGGCTTTTCCACTTTGGCGGCCGGGGCGTTGCGCTCCAACTCGCTGAGGTTCTCCAGTTTGCGGCGGGCCAGGAAATCGCTCACGCTTCCCAGGTGCTCGATGACCCTTCCGTCGCGGAACTCATAAAGCTTGTCCACCAGGCCGTCAAGGAAATCCCTGTCATGACTAACAACAATGAGCGTGCCATCATAGGAAGACAAGGCTTGCTTGAGAATGTCTTTCGACTTGATATCCATATGGTTGGTGGGCTCGTCAAGGGCCAGCAGGTTGTGGTTCTGGAGCATAAGCCGGGCCATTCCGAGCCTGGCCCTCTCGCCGCCGGACAGGACGGCGACGCGCTTGTCTATATCCTCTCCGCGGAAGAGGAACTGCGCCAGAATATCGCGCAGGCGGGTGCGGATATCGCCCACTGCAATACGGTCCAGAGTGCTGAACACAGTTTCGTTCTTGTCAAGTATATCTTCCTGATTCTGCGCATAATAGCCAAGATCGACATTGTATCCGAGACGGGATTCTCCGCCCAAAGGCTCAAGTTCTCCGGCAATTATGCGCATAAGGGTTGTCTTACCCTCGCCGTTCCGTCCCACCAGGGCAACCTTCTCGCCGCGTTTTATCTCGATATCCGCATTCCGGAATACAGTCTTCTGCGGATAACCGGCCACCAGGCCCGTGGCCTTGTACACTACGTCACCGGAACGGGGCGCCGGGGGGAACTTGACGGTCAGCCGCACCTTGTCGGTTTCATCAATCTGCACACGCTCAAGTTTTTCGAGAGCCTTGATCCGCGACTGGACCTGGTTCGACTTGGTGGGCTTATAGCGGAATGCCTGAATGAATTCCTCCGTCTTCTGAATCATACGCTGCTGGTTCTCGTATGCCGCAGTCTGCTGCGAGAGCCGTTCGGCACGGAGTTCCAGATACTTGGTATACGGCACTTTATAGTCGTGGATATGGCCGAGCATGATTTCCACGGTACGGTTGGTCACGTTGTCGAGGAACTTGCGGTCGTGGCTCACAAGAAGCAGCCCTCCCCTCCTGGCCTTCAGATAGTCTTCAAGCCACTCGATTGATTCTATGTCGAGGTGGTTGGTGGGTTCATCCAGCATCAGAAGATCGGGCTGTCGAAGCAGAATCTTTGCGAGCTCTATACGCATGTTCCAGCCCTGGCTGAATGTATCGGTCATGCGGTCCAGTTCATCATCCTTGAACCCCAGCCCCTTGAGTGTCTTGCGTGCCTGCACCTCCGGAGGCACGCTGTGCGACACATCGAGCCTGTCGTTCAGATCGGACAGCCGCTCTATGATTGCCGCGTATTCTTCCGACTCGTAATCGGTCCTCCCGGCAAGTTCTGCGGCAAGGGCGTCAATTTCCGTCTGGAGACCGGATGTTTCGCTGAATACCGTCATGGTTTCATCCATCACGCTCAAGCCCTTATGATGCTCCATTATCTGCGGCAGATAACCGATGGTAACTGCCGGAGGACGGTCTATATGTCCGGAAGTGGGGCTCTGCGTACCCATGATAAGTTTCATGAGCGTAGTTTTGCCCGCACCGTTTTTGCCTACAAGGCCCACCTTGTCGGAACTGCTGATGTGGAAGTTCACCTTGTCAAGCAACGTGAATCCTCCCCATGCCACCGTAACGTTATCTACCGATATCATTGGCCTTCGGACACATCAGGATTGACACTTCATACAGAAGATAGAGAGGAGCGGCGACCACCATCATCGACAAAGGATCTGCAGGAGTAACTATAGCGGCAAGGACAAGTACCGCAACTACGGCGTAGCGGCGGCCTTTGCGCAACATGGCCCGGTCAAGCAGGCCTATATGGGACAGGGCCCAGATTACCGTAGGAAACTCAAACGCGACGCCGACGAGCAGTACCGTGGATGTAAACATCGACATATATGAGCCGATGGTTATGCTGTTCTCAATCTGCGAACTGACGGTATAATTCAGGAAGAACTGCACGCATGCGGGAAGGACGAGGAAATAGCCTGTGGCAACCCCCAGATAAAAGAAGCCGGTGGCCATGAGGAAAGCGCCGCCTATTGCCTTACGTTCGTTTTTGTACAAAGCAGGGACGACAAAGCGCCAGAGTTCCCAGATAAAATAAGGGAAACCGACAATAAGGGCCGCCCCGAACGCCGCCTGGAGATGGACGAAAAACTGTGCCGCCATCTCCACGTTGATCATCCTGAGGTCAAAAGTCCATCCGAGAAGCCGGTAAATTACAAAGTCCGGAGATGCGGGCAGCAATATCAGCCAGAAAAGGGCCTTCTTGAAAATGAAACCCAGAACGGCAAGCAGACACAAAGCCAGAATTGAGCGGAACAAATTTCCCCTCAATTCTTCGAGATGATCCCAGAAGGACATCTCTGTGTCTCTCATTTTTCAGGCTCTTTCTGGTCCTCGCCAATCTGGTCTTCAACTTCTTTCATCCCCTCTTTAAAGCTCTTCACGCCTTTGCCTACGCCTTTCATGAGCTCGGGAATCTTCTTTCCGCCGAAGAGGAGAACAATCACCAACGCGATGATGACTATCTGCCAGGGGCCGATTATGCCGAGTGGATATACTATCATATTCTTTCTTTTATAGTGAATTAAGTGATGCTTCGAGCGCCTCTATGCGGGAGAGTGCATCGGCCTCTTTCTTGCGTTCAGTATCAATCACGGACTGAGGGGCATGGGCGACGAATCCGGCATTGGAAAGCTTGGCGCGGACGCCGGCGAGGAATTTCCGCTGATGCTCAAGGTCGGCGAGAATGCGGGCCCTCTCCTGCCCTGTGTCGACAAGGCCTTCAAGAGGCACGCTGCACTTGACAGTGCCCACGATGAAACTTTGCGCAGCGCCTTCGACGGTATCCGTGAATGCCGAGATATTGGCCGCCTTGCCTATGATGGGCAGGAATTCCCTGGAGAATGCTCCTTCAATGCAAAGCTTCAGCGCATCCTTGGGAGCAATCTGTTTCTGGGCCCTGATGCCGCGCACGCCGGTAATTATCTGGCGGGCCTGGTCGAAACCGGCAAGGAAATCCTCGTCGAACGGCCCGGCTACGGGAGTGCGTTCATACATAATGGTTTCACCCGCATGGCGTTCTGCCATGGCATGCCAGATCTCTTCGGTGATAAACGGCATGACGGGATGTATGAGTTTCAGTAGTTTGTCGAAGAAACCAACCGTAGCATCATAAGTGTACCCGTCCACAGCCTCGCCGTAAGCCGGCTTGACAAGCTCCAGATACCAACTGCAGTAATCGTCCCAGAAAAGCTTGTAGATGGCCATCAGGGCATCGTTGATGCGGAACTTGCGATAGTGGTCTTCCACCTGAAGGATGGTGCGGGACAGCAGGTTGTCGAACCACTTGACAGCCACGCGGGAAGATTCGTTCTGGCGCCCGTTCTCATCAACCCTCCAGCCGTTGACCAGCCTCCAGGAATTCCATATTTTGCCACAGAAGTTACGCCCCTGCTCAACCTGCGATTCATCATAAAGTATATCGTTGCCGGCCGAAGAGCAGAGCAGCATTCCGAGACGGACCGAGTCCGCGCCGTACTTGGCAATGAGTTCAAGGGGATCAGGACTGTTGCCCAGGGTCTTGCTCATCTTGCGTCCAAGTTTGTCGCGTACGATTCCGGTAAAATAGACGTTGCGGAAAGGCACGTCGCCCATGAATTCGCCGCCGGCCATCACCATCCTGGCAACCCAGAAGAAAATGATGTCCGGACCTGTCACAAGGTCGCTTGTCGGATAATAGTAGCGGAGATCCCTGTTTGGTTTATGCTCCGGATGTCCGGGACGCGCTGCATCGAACACGCTGATGGGCCACAGCCAGCTGCTGAACCAAGTGTCCAGCACATCCTCGTCCTGCTGCAGATCGGCCTGGGTGATGCCCGGACAGGCAGCACGGGCCGCCTTCAGGGCCTTTTCAACGGTCTCTTCAACGACGACGCTGCCGTCGGGCAGATACCAGGCGGGAATACGCTGGCCCCACCAAAGCTGACGGGAAATGCACCAGTCGTGTGCGTTCTCCATCCAGTGGCGGTAAACATTGCGGTACTTATCCGGGATAAGCTTGATGTTTCCTGACTCTACGGCCTCGAGCGCCGACTTTGCCAGTTCTTCCAGTTTGAGGAACCACTGTTTGCTCAACTTGGGTTCTATGACGGCATCGGTACGCTCGCTGTAGCCGACAGGAGAAATGTATTCCTCAATCTTGACCAGGTTGCCGGCCTCTTCAAGCATCTTGACTATGTTCTTGCGGGCTTCGAAGCGGTCCTGTCCGATCAGAATCCGGGCATTTTCATTAAGGCGCCCGTCATCATCCAGTATCTCGAGAATCGGCAGGTCGTGGCGCTGGCCAATCTCATAGTCATGGGCGTCATGTGCCGGGGTGACTTTAAGGCAGCCAGTACCGAAATCCATTTCCACATAATCATCTTCAATGACAGGTATCTCCCTGTTAATAAGAGGGATAAGCACTTTCTTGCCGCGCAGGTGATGATAGCGCTCATCGGCCGGATTGACGCATATCGCGGCATCAGCCATTATGGTTTCCGGACGGGTGGTAGCAATGACAAGGAAATCCTTGGTGGGATTGCCGTTGCCGTCGGAGATGAAATAACGGAGATGATAGAAATGGCTCTTCGTGTCACGGTGGATTACCTCATCGTCTGAAATCGCTGTGTGGGCCACCGGATCCCAGTTGACCATGCGGTAACCGTGATATATCAGCCCTTTCTTGTAGAAATATACGAAAGTCGCGGTCACGGCGTCGCTCAGGGCAGGTTCCATAGTAAACTTGGTGCGGTCCCAGTCGCAGGATGCGCCAAGTTTGCGAAGCTGCTGGAGGATAATGCCGCCATGCTCTTCTTTCCATTCCCAGGCGTATTTCAGGAACTCTTCACGGGTGAGATCTTCCTTGCGTATTCCCTGCGCGGCGAGGCGGGCCACCACCTTGCTTTCCGTGGCTATGCTCGCGTGGTCCGTGCCGGGCACCCAGCAGGCGTTCTTGCCGTCCATGCGCGCCTTGCGTATAAGCACGTCGTTGAGTGTATTGTTGAGGACGTGCCCCATATGAAGGATGCCGGTAACGTTGGGCGGCGGAATCACAATTGTGTACGGCTCCCTGGAATCAGGCTCCGAATGAAAACATCTGTTCTTCAGCCAATAGGCATACCACTTGTCCTCTACTTCTGCAGGATTGTATTTTGCGTTCAGTTCCATATCTTGCAAAGATAACATTTTTACACTAAATTTGTCGGTGAAACTATAGAAATTATGGAAGAAAACAAGCAAATCCAGCTCGAACTCAAACCCGAGGTCGCCAAAGGCAATTATTCCAACCTCGCCATCATCAGCCACTCTCACAGTGAATTCGTAATCGACTTCGCCACAATGCTTCCCGGACTTGCCAAGCCCGAGATCAGCAACCGCATCCTGATGACTCCCGAACACGCCAAGAGGCTCCTCAACGCCCTGGCGGACAATATCGGCAAATATGAATCCCAGTTCGGTCATATAGAACTCCCCGGGTCCCCCAAGGCCACGTTCAACCTTGCCGATTTCAATCCGAATGGGACCAAATCTTGACGCCGTCAAGGCCATAGTCTTCGACATTGACGGGGTTATGACTGACGGGAGCGTGCTGTGCGACCCGCAGGCCGAGCCGTTGCGTATTTTCAACGAGAAAGACGGCCACGGGCTCCGTATGGCCGCGATGAACGGCTACATCCTGGCGGTGGTTACCGGCGGACACACGGAAGCCGTGCGCAAGCGCATGACGGCATACGGTGTCCCCTACGGGAACGTATACATGAAAGCGCGCGACAAACGTCGCATAATTATAGGAATATGTGAGCGTTTCGGACTTCGTCCTGAAGAAGTACTTTATATGGGTGACGATATCCCCGATGTACCGGCGATGCAGTATGCCGGCATCGCTGTAGCCCCTGCCGACGCCGCAGCCGAAGCCCTCGAAGCCGCCGATATCATATCGCCCGTAGGAGGGGGTAAAGGATTCGTACGCTGGACTCTGGAACTGGTTATGAAAGCCCAGGGGAAATGGGTTTTTGACGTTCAGAAATATGAAAAAATGTTCTAAACGCATCATACTGGGCAGCGGTTCGCCCCGCAGACGCGAACTTCTTGCCGGACTGGATGTCGAGTTTACGGTTGATACCGGCAACTATTTCGAGGAATCCGTCCCGGCCGACGCCAGGCCCGATGATGTGCCCTTGCTGATGGCGGAAGGCAAATCCCACGGTTTCCACCGGCCGCTCGAACCCGATGAACTGCTCATCACCGCCGATACCGTGGTAATAGTTGACGGTCGCGTACTCGGCAAGCCGCACAGCCGCAGCGAAGCGATTGATATGCTGCGCGAACTTTCCGGGCGGGAGCACGAAGTAGTGTCGGCCGTAACGTTCCGGACTGCCGGACGCGAACGCAGCATAAAAGATTCCACCATTGTGTTCGTCTCTCCCCTGTCGGATGAAGAAATTGCTTACTACGTAGATACTTATCGTCCCTTCGACAAGGCCGGCGGTTACGGGATCCAGGAATGGCTGGGCTACGCCGCAATCGGCCGCATAGAAGGTTCGTTTTACAATGTGATGGGATTCCCCGTGCACCGAGTCTGGGAACTTCTGCAGGATTTCGCCTGATGACTCCCCCGTCACGCTTTACCTATCCCTTCCGCTACGTGCCGCACCCGCTTGTCGTGGATGCGGCGCGGGCGCTTATCAAGAGGCTCGATTCCGATCCCGCCCTGAGCGCGCCGTTCGCGGAAGGCAAGATGATGGGAGTGCTTCTGACTGACTCAGGCCCGCTGTATGCATTCAGCGGACTTGCTGGAGGGAAAGCGCTGATAGACGGCTTTGTGCCGCCGGTATACGATCTTGGCCGGAGCTGGTACAAACAACGAGAGGCGGAGATTTCCGCCATGCCTCCAGGCCCGGAGAAATCGGCAGCCTCGGCAGAATTACAAGATTGGATATTCCGTCAATACCGGGTTATGAACGCGCTGGGAGAAGAACTTAGCGTGCAGGAAATCTTTGCTTTGAGGGGCCTGGTTCCGCCCGGAGGAACAGGCGACTGCGCAGCGCCGAAACTCCTCAATTATGCCTATCGCCATAGTATGCGTCCCCTGGCCATGGGTGAATTTTGGTACGGCCGCAGCCCTGTCCGCGAAGTCCGCGAGCAAGGTAGGTTCTACCCATCATGCATGGGCAAATGCGGCCCGCTGCTCACATGGATGATGAAAGGTCTCGACGTGGAGCCAAATCCTCTCGACTCAGCAGTAACTTCTCCGCAAGAGCCCTCCGTCATCTATGAAGACGAGCATATAATTGTAGTGGACAAGCCGTCAGGGATGTTGTCCGTTCCGGGAAGGACCAGCGTTAAATCACTGCTGGAATGGCTCCGGGAACGCTACGCATGCGATGTGGAGAGTTGCCACAGGCTGGATATGGACACCTCTGGCCTAATGGTTTTTGCCAGGTCAGTAAGCGACAAGGCGGCGCTCGAAGGCCAGTTTGCAAGCCGCGAAGTCAGGAAGGCATACAGGGCAAGGCTTGAGGGCGGCCCGTGGAATCACGCACTTCGGGGAACCATAGCGCTGCCAATAATGCTGGATTACTACGACAGGCCGCGCCAGATGGTAGATTATGAGTCCGGCAAAAAGGCTGTTACGGAATACGAAGTGCTTGGGTTCATGCCCGACGGCACAGTAGATGTGCTATTCCGCCCCCTTACCGGCAGGTCGCATCAGATACGCGTTCACGCCGCCCACTTCCGGGGCCTGGGTCATCCTATAATAGGCGACAATCTTTATGGAAGCGCTTCTCAGGGCACACAATTGATGTTGAGGGCATGCGGCCTGGCCTTCCGGCACCCGGCGACCGGCGAACAAATGACGTTTGGGGAGGGGGTATAAAAGAAATGAGTTGGTGTCTCACGACAACAACTCATACTAACCACATAATTAATAACACTAAAACTAATAACCAATAGGCTGTGAGGAGAACCCTCAATAACAACCCGATGCAAAGGTAAGACTTTTATTTTAATTACCAAAATTTTTTTTGAAATTTTTTTAATATTTCTTTATCCCCCATGATTTTCAAGCATTTACGATTAAACAAATATTTCAGTATCGACCTGCTTGGTAATTATTTTGCAATTTCAATATTTAGTTGTATCTTTGCAGTCCTTATGGTGCGTTGGCCGAGTGGCTAGGCGCAGGTCTGCAAAACCTGTCACAGTGGTTCGATTCCGCTACGCACCTCTAAAAATGCCTCTACAGCTATCTGTAGGGGCATTTGCTTTCCAAAATGGGGCTATATTGGGGCTAATATTTAGGAGATTCTAAAAAGAAGTCTGGAATAGCCCCAAAAGGCCACTCCAGACCGTTGCGTTAAAAGATTGCCTTAGGTCGGCATCTCTATATGCAAAGATAATGGAAATTCTGGGAAATAGGTATTTCCACATTATATCTTCATCTTGCAGTCAGAACCAAGACTTGCACTATGAAGATACTCCTCGACAACGGCCACGGCATTGACACGCCCGGCAAGCGCAGCCCTGACGGCCACTTCCGCGAATACGCCTATAACCGATACCTTGCCTTCCTGCTCCGGGAACGGCTCCTTGCCCTGGGCCTTGATGCCCAGCTCGTAGTTCCCGAGCGCGAAGACATCTCCCTAAAGGAGCGCTGCCGCCGCGTAAACGCCATCTGCAGGCAGATCGGCAACGATCAGGTAATTCTCCTCTCCATCCACGTCAACGCCGCTGGAAACGGCCAGAATTGGCTCGATGCCCGCGGCTGGAGCTGCTTCTCCACCCGTGGCAAGACCAAGGCAGACGCCCTGGCAACGTGCCTGTACGAAGCCGCGAAAAACCATCTGCCGGGAATGAAGATCCGGACCGACTTCACCGACGGAGATCCTGACATCGAGAAAGACTTCTACATCATCCGCCACACCAGCTGCCCGGCTGTCCTGTCGGAGAATCTCTTCATGGATAACCGGGAGGACGTGGCCTTCCTGGAGTCAGAAGAAGGAGCCAAGGCCATCGTCGATCTCCACATTGATGGTATACTGCAGTACCTATCTTTATAAGGAAGAAACTATAGAAAAAACCCTGGCATTCCACACGGATTGTCAGGGCCTTTTCATTTCGATAAACAGGGAATTTGAATAATCCAAGTCCATCACCTCTTCAACCATTCAACAGCTTCTGCTTCAGTAGGCAGAAATCCAAAATGGTGTCCTTTGTTGCTCTCATAGATGAAATCGCGCAGCGGCTTGCTGGTATAACGGG
>JAFZBM010000031.1 GCA_017561765.1 Bacteroidales bacterium
ACAAGGTAGCCGTACCGGATGGTGTGGCTGGAACACCTCCTTTTTGGAGCTGCAACCTGACACTTCTGCTCGAGCGGTTCAAGGCACGGTAGCCTTGTACTTATCTTTTTCAATATATATAGGCTCGTAGCTCAGTTGGTTAGAGCGCCACACTGATAATGTGGAGGTCCGCGGTTCAACTCCGCGCGGGCCTACGGAAAGCCGGGTCACAGACCGGCTTTTTTTATGTCCGGGGATATAGCTCAGCTGGTAGAGCACAACATTTGCAATGTTGGGGTCGCCGGTTCGAATCCGACTATCTCCACCAAATAGATATACACAATTTCGTACACACAAGTCGAAGTTGTGTATATTTTCTTTTAGCTTAATACCTTACGGCAGCACTATGTCGGCATAGACGGGAAGGTGGTCGGAGGCGACTCGGACATTGCCGCTCTTGAAGTCGACGGGGATTTGGGAATCGAGAACTTTGACGGCGGCGCCGGCGGCGTTATTGTACACCATTATGTAATCTATGCATTTGGTGGGAGCCGACGCCGGATAGGTGAATCCGGACGGGGAGATAATGGTCCAGTTCTCTTTCATGTAAGTTATGGTGCCGCTGTCGGGAAGGGCGTTGAAGTCGCCGCACAAAATGACAGGCTTGCCGGACGTTCCATAATTCGACGCCACCCAATCAGTTATCTGCCGGGCCTGCACCATCTGGGCGTCGAGCGACTTATGGTCCAGATGGGTGGAGCAGAATACGAAATCCGCGAATTCGCATACCGCCAGGGCGCGCACCTCGGAGCCGCCGGCCTTCTCAAGCTTGAGCCTGTATCGTTTAAGTATCTGAAGATCAGGAGCGGAGGCTATTCCAATGCCATACCTTCCCCCCTGATAATTCAAGGCCGGGGCAAAAGTATAGTTCCAGGAATCCATGGCCTCGGCAAAGAGCTTTATCTGGAAAGACGGATTGCGCGTGGTGCAGCTGTCCAGCTCGTTCATCGATATCACCTTCGTGCCCAGTTCCTTCATCATCGACGCCACCATGTCGGTGGTGTTGCTTCCGCTCTTGCCGAACACTCCGACATTATATGTAGTAACCCTGAGCGCAGTTTTTTCCGGCGCCGGAATGGAATTATCGTCATGTGAAGGAGAAGGCGGCGGGAGTTCTTCCGCCGGAGTCTTGTTGCAGGTCGCCGTAAGTATAACGGCGAGCATTAAAATGGCTGCTTTCATTTTTGCGCGATTATATCCCAAAGATACACTATTTTGTATATATTTGTAAACACTTTAAGATTCTATTTACCAGTTTTTAATAATATGAATAAAACTATCTCGTTTATCACCGGCCTCTTGCTGCTCGTATTTCCGCTGCTGCTGGGGGCTCAAAATCCTTCCCCGTACGTCTGTTCAGGCGTCGTGAAGGACGCTGACGGCTACCCGGTTCCGGGGGCCGCAGTGATGGTCCAGAGCGGGGACGGAGTCGTCACGGACCTGGACGGCAATTATTCCATCCGGGTGCTGCCGAACTCCGTGCTTACCGTTGAATGCCTCGGTTACAGCCGCGCAAGCGCTGAAGTGGCCGGCCGCAGCAAGATTGATTTCGTTCTTGCAACCGAATCGACCCAGCTCAACGAACTCGTCGTGGTTGGTTACGGTACCACCAAGAAGACCAATCTCACCGGCGCCGTGTCCGTGGTCAAGTCCGAAGCCCTGCAGGACCGCTCGTCGCTCGACGTTGCACACATGCTTCAGGGTTCCGTGCCCGGTCTCAACATCACCTCCGCCTCCGGCCGTCCCGGCCAGGCCGCATCGCTCAATATCCGAGGCTGGAACTCCATCAACGGAGGCACCCCCCTGGTGCTTATCGACGGCGTAGAAGGTGATATCCAGTATCTCAACCCCGCCGACGTGGAGAGCATCTCCGTCATCAAGGACGCTGCCGCCGCGGCCATTTACGGTGCCCGAGGCTCGGCCGGCGTAATACTCGTGACCACCAAGAGCGGAAGCAAGGAGAAAGACGGACGCGCCAAGATTTCCTACAACGGACGTTACGGCGTCACAGCGCCCACCACCTCCACCGAATACGAGACCCGCGGTTACTACTCCGTATATCTAAACAACCTCTTCTGGGCGGCATACAGCCCCGGCACCAAGTATGCCAATTACTCCGACGAGGACATGATGGAACTCTGGAAGCGCCGCAACGACGTGGTCGAGGACCCTTCCCGTCCCTGGGTAGTAGTGAGCCAGAAAGACGGAAAGGACGTTTATAACTACTACGCCAACACCGACTGGTGGCATGTGCTGTACAACGACATCAAGCCGACCACCAGCCACATGGTCACCATGAGCGGCGCCACCAAGGCGTTCAATTACATGCTGTCCGGCGGATACATCAGCGAGCAGGGTATGTTCAAGGAGACCCCCGACCGCTACAACCGCATCAACCTGCGCGCAAAGCTCGGCTTCGAAGTAACCGACTGGCTGCGCGTAGGCTCCAACCTCAGCTACTTCAACAGCTCCTATTTCTATCCGGGACAGAGCGGAATCAACAACAATTTCGCAAAGAGTACCGGCCACGCACTCGCCAGCTACCCGGCCAAGAACCCCGACGGTTCCACGCTGTACCTGACACAGTACAACGGCTACACCGTCATGGACGGCCTCCTCATGCTCCTTGCCGAGAACTTCGTGAACCAGGACAACGTCGACAACCTCAGCGAGACCGTTGACGTCACCATCACCCCGCTGCCCGGGCTGACCGTAAAGGCCGACTACACCTATTCTCTCCTTTACAAGCGCTACCTCAACCGCGCAGTGGCCGGCACTTACTCGCAGTATCCCTTCGATATTGTAACCTACGGCGACAAGGATCCCTTCCTTGACAAGCTTACCGAGCAGGCCAACACCCACATCTACCAGGCGGCCAACGTCTATGCCACATACGAGCACATCTGGAACAAGGCGCATAATTTCAAGGCCATGGCAGGTGTGAACTACGAAACCAAGTGGATCAAGGATCTGTCGGCGGTTGGCTACAACCTGTATTCCACCGAGCTCAACGACATGGACCTCGTGGGTGCGGACGAAGAAGGCAACAAGCGCATGGAAGTCGGCGGCGGACAGAACGAATACAAGATCGCAGGTTACTTCGCACGTATCAATTATGACTACAAGGGACGTTACCTGCTGGAACTCAACGCCCGCTACGACGGTTCTTCCCGCTTCCTCCGCGGCAGCCGCTGGGTATTCTCGCCCTCCGCTTCCGTCGGCTGGAGAATCTCCGAAGAGCCTTTCTTCGCTCCTCTCAAGTCATGGTGGAACAACCTCAAGCTGCGCGCCTCCTACGGACAGCTCGGCAACCAGCAGATGAGTTCCTACTATCCCGCCATCCGCACCGTGGACACCAGCGGCAAGTCTTCCTACCTGCTGGGCGGTGCCAATCTTCCTATTGCCAGCGTGTCGGCTCCCGTTTCTTCCGGCCTTACCTGGGAACGCTCAATCCAGACCAACATAGGTGTGGACATGGCCTTCCTCAACAACAGGCTGGAGTTCAGCGCCGAGGGCTATATCCGTGATACCAAGGACATGCTTACCGCCGGCGAGGCCCTGCCCGCCACCTACGGCTACAGCACGGCGCCCAAGGAGAACGTTGCGGACCTCCGCACCAAGGGTTATGAATTCACCCTGAGCTGGAAAGACTCCTTCAACCTGGGCGCATCCCCCTTCCATTACGGCGCCAGCGTGGTGTTCAGCGACTATGTATCTCACATCACCCGCTTCAACAACCCCGACAAGCTCTTCGCCAAGACCTACTGGGTAGGCCAGAAATACGGCGACATCTGGGGTTATCATGTCGACGGCCTGTTCGCTACCGACGAGGAAGCCAAGGCCTATACGGTCGACCAGAGCAAGGTGAACGACGCGCAGATCTTCCCTCAGGGCCTGCAGGCCGGTGAAATGAAATTCGCCGACCTTGACGGCAACAACAAAATCGACAAGGGCGAGGAAAGAGTGGGCAAGAGCGGAGACTGGCAGGTCATAGGAAACTCCCAGCCCCGCTACAATTACGGTGTCAACCTCAACGCGGCATGGAGCGGCTTCGACCTGGCCGTCTTCTTCCAGGGCATAGGCCACATGGACTGGTATCCTGCAGCCGACGCCCGTTCGTTCTGGTTCCTGTACGCCCGTCCTTACCAGACCTTCATTCCCAAGGACTTCCAGACCATGTGCTGGAGCGAGGAGAACCCCGACGCATACTTCCCGCGTCCACACGGATACGTGGCCATGAACGCCAACCGTCCAATGGGCGTAGCCAACGACCGCTATCTCCAGAACATCGGTTACCTGCGCCTGAAGAACCTCACCTTCGGCTATACCCTCCCCGAGAAGCTTACCAAGAAGGCTTCCATTTCCAAGCTCCGTATCTACTTCTCCGGCGAAAACCTCTTCTACTATGCTCCAGGACTGCATTCGGATTACATAGATCCGGAAATGGCAATGACCGGAGGCAATCTCCGCGTATATCCCTGGCAGAAGACTTTCTCCTTCGGTGTTGATTTAACCCTCTAATGAATCCTGCAATGAAAAAGATATTGTTTTCCATTCTGATAGTGCTTGCCGGGTTCTCTTTCGCCGGCTGTGACGACCTGCTGGACGCCGTGCCCAAGGACAAGATGACGACCGACACCTTCTTCAAGAGCGAGAGTGAGCTCAAGGCGTTCGCCATGAACTTCTACGGAATGTTCCCCGGCACCGAACTGTACATCGCCAACGACGACCACTACACCCAGAACAATCCTTCCAACGAGGTCATGGGCAAACGCACCGTTCCCGCATCCGGCAGCGGCTGGAGCTGGGGTGCCCTGCGCAACGTCAACACCCTCCTGGAATACCTTCCCAACTGCAAGGACGAAACTGCCCGCACCCAGTATGAGGCCCTGGCCCGTTTCTTCCGCGCATACTTCTATTTCGAGAAGGTCAAGCGCTTCGGCGACGTTCCCTGGTACGACAAGCCCGTCGGATCCAAGGACGAGGAAGCCCTCAACCGCCCCCGCGACCCGCGCGAATTCATCATGCAGAGGATGATCGAGGATATCGATTTCGCCATAGCGAACCTGCCAAGCGGCAAGAGCGCATACGAAGTGACCAAGTGGACCGCGATGGCCCTCAAGTCACGTTTCCTCCTCTTCGAGGGAACCTTCCGCAAGTACCATACGGAGTTCAACTACGGCGCCGACGCCAAGGACTACAAATGGTATCTCGACCTCTGCGCGCAGACATCTTATGAGTTCATCCAGAGCAGCGGCTACTCGCTGCACAAGGGCGACGGCCCCAACAGCGGCTATCATCAACTGTTCACCACCTTCAGCGCGGAAGAACTCACGGACGAAGTGATCCTGGCCCGCAACTACAACAAAGCCTACGGCGCCTATCACAACTCCAACTATACCATGAACACCGGCTCCATGGGCTGCCCCTCCATGACCAAGAAACTGGCTGCCAGCTACTTGTGCAAGGACGGCTCCCGCTTCACCGACATAGCCGGATGGGATTCCAAGCTCTTCGGCGAAGAGACCCAGAACCGCGACCCGCGCATGGCGCAGTCCATCCGCACCCCCGGTTACAAGCGCATGGGAGAAGAAGATTTCACGGCTCCTGACTTCAAGGTGACGTTCACCGGCTATCATCCCGACAAATATGTCACCACGATAGACCAGGACACTTACAACAACGCCGACATAGACCTCATAATCTTCCGCGCCGGCGAGGTGCTGCTCAACTATGCCGAGGCCAAGGCCGAAGCCGGCACCCTCACCCAGGACAACCTCGACTTGTCAGTGAACAAGCTCCGCGACCGCGTGGGCATGCCTCACATGGACATGGCCGCAGCCAATGCCAATCCCGATCCTTTCCTTACCGACAAAGCCTGGGGCGGCTACCAGAACGTTAACGGTGCCAACAAGGGAGTCATCCTCGAGATACGCCGCGAGCGCGCAATCGAGCTTGCCCAGGAAGGCCACCGCTACTACGACATCATACGCTGGAAGGAAGGCAAAGTGTTCGAAGCCCCCTTCTACGGCATGTATTTCCCCGGCGAGGGCGTATATGACCTGGACGGCAACGGCACCCCGGACATCGAAATCTTCTCCGAGGCCGCTACCTCCAAAGCTCCCGTCCAGAGCAAACTCGGCACTGACATCATACTCAAGGACGGCAATTCCGGCCTGGTACGCATGCACAGCGGCATCACCTGCACTTGGAACGAAGACCGTGACTACCTTTATCCTATTCCCACGGACGAGCGCAACCTCACCCATGGTGCCCTTACGCAGAATCCCGGCTGGGATGACGGTTTAAACTTCTAAACACAGAGCGATTATGAAAAAGTATATATCCTATATCCTGATTCTCTTCCTTGCCCTCCCCTTCGCTTCCTGCCAGAAGCCGAACGAGGAGAACGTGTCAAAAATGAAGGGAATGTTCCGTGCCGGCGTCGACGGTGTCGAATCAGGCATCGAGATCGTGCCGGGCAAGAGCAAGATCGTGGATGTGAGGGCCTACGCCGATACCATCAACGGCAGCGTGTCCGACGTGTACCTGAAGATGTCCTTCAAGGGCGATCCTGACGCCGTGGCCACATACAACAGCGCTCACGGCACTTCCTACGTCGCGTGCCCCGGCTCCGCCTATGAGTTCACATCCAACGAGGTGATGATGCCGCGCTACTGCGCCACGTCCACTACTGCAAAGCTCAAGATATCCACTTCCGGCATGGAAGACGGAGTGACTTACCTGCTGCCTGTAACCATCGACAAGGTGGTCGGGACCGACAATTACGAACTTTCGCCCGATCCGTGCGGCTTCGTGATCATCACCATGGCATACGTACCGCCGGAGGCAGGTACCGGAACCAAGGAAGACCCGTACAACATCTACACCCTGGCCGACCTTACCGGCATGAGCGAGAAGGTCTCCGATGACAGCAAGACATACTTCCGCCTGCAAGCCGACATCGACATGACCGGCGTCAAATGGATGCCACTCAACTTTGCCGAGCCTTACAAGAACTATATCGACTTCGACGGCAACGGCCACACCCTCAGCAATTTCTACTGCGAGTTCGCCAACTACCCGTCGTTCTTCGGAGTGCTGTACGGCAAGTGCTACGACCTCAATTTCACCAATGCCGTCATCAACTGCGAAACCGCCCAGGCCTGCGGCGTGATTGGCAGCTACTGCGGAACCACGGGCATCCCCGGTGAATGCCGCAACGTACATGTCGAAGGCTCCGTGACCTGTACCGCCAATGTGCGCGGCGTGGGCGGACTCTTCGGACGTATAGTAGCCAGCACGGTGGCTGACAGCTCCTTCAAGGGCACCGTCACCAATACCGGCGGAGCTACCGGCACCGGAGGTCTCGCCGGATGGTTGAACGGCACAATTGAGCGCTGCTCCGCTGAAGCGGACGTCACAAGTACCGCCAACTACACCGGAGGGCTCGTGGGTTACGACAACGCCAAGTCCGTCATAAGGGACTGCTGGACGGCAGGAACCGTCAAGGCCCCGCAGCGTGCTGGAGGCATACTGGGCGGTATAATCAAGGAGGAAACCGAAGTCCGCAACTGCTACTCCACCGCAGCCGTCGAAGCCAACTTCTGCATCGGTGGCATCGCCGGCCATTGCAATCTCGACAAGGGTTCGGGCGTACTCCCCAACACGACGGAGGCCAAGGACGTAGTGGAAAAATGTATCGCATGGAACGACTCCCTGACGGCCACCAACGATGACGACAGCGAGCACTACAGCAGCGGCGCCATCACCGGCTACACCTCCACCAAGAGCTTCCTGACCGACTGCGTGCGCAAGCCTGACCTTATCTTCATTGAATGCAAGACCCAGGCGACCAACGTATTGTACGACATGCCCAACGCCACTCCTTCGGCCCCTATGATGAAGGCCGACGGCACCGGCACCTACAATTTCCCTTACCACGGCAAGGCCGCTCCCGCAGGCTCCACGCTCTCCAGCGTAGCCAAGAGCCTCGGCTGGAAGACCGACGTATGGAACTTCAGCGGCGATACGCCCACGCTGATCCCCGCAGTTTCAGGCGGCGGAGATGACAATCCCGACCTGGATGCCGGCGGTCAGCTGCCCGATTTCCCTGAAAACGAGTTATTCAACTAATCAACGCGTCAGATTATGAAAACAAGCAAATATATCATAGCCTTGTGCATTCTCGCCGCAGCCGTTTCCTGCAGCAAGACCGAGAGCCCAGCCGGACTGCAGGCTCCCGGGGATCTGGTTACCATACGCGCATCCCTTCCCGAGACCGCAGCCACAAAGGGCGCTGGCCTCGAGACCAAGTTGTCCTGGACCTGGAACGCCGGCGACAAGATCACCATCATCGGCGAGACCACCGAGGAGTTCAAGATCAAGGACGGATTCACCCCCAAGAAGGCCGAATTCGTGGGCAAGGCCGTGAAAGGCAGCACTTTCACGATTCTCTATCCCAACGGCGACGTGGCCGCCACCGACTGGAGCTCACAGGTACAGAAGGGCAACGACAACCTTGACCATCTCAGATATGAGGCGGCGCTCAAAGATGTCGACGACTATTTCAGCTTCTCATTCAACCCCGAATGGGCGGCGGAGCACGGCGGAAGCATCAGCCAGGTGGGCGTACTGAAGTTCGTCATCGCAATGCCCGACGGTGTTACTTCCGCATCTTCCATTACGCTGTCTGCCGAGGAACCCTTATTCTACGGCACCAACGGTGAAGAAAAGACCGACAAGCTCGTTCTCGGGCTCCAGGATATCACCTTGAAGACCGGCGAGCCTCTCACCGCCTGGATGATGACTTCATGGAACGAGGCCGCACTTCCGGCGGGCAAGCCCATGACGCTCAGCATTAACGGCGACGGCAAGGTTTACGCCCAGACCATTTCCCTGGGTGCCGACGCCGCAATAGCCTCCGGACAGGTGAACATCATCAGGGTGTCCGACGGCAGCAAGTGGCAGGACGATACGCCCCGCTACGCTTCAGGAAAAGGCACGGCGGAAAGCCCCTGGGTCATTACCACCACCGAGCACATGCTGAATATCGCCGACGACCTGCTGTCGGGCGGCACGCGCTACTACAAGCTCGGCGCCGATATAGACATGACCGGTATCGAGTGGGTCCCGCTCAATACGGTGAGCCCTTACGACAAGGCCATCGATTTTGACGGCGACGGACACACTATCGCCAACTTCAGCTGCAACGCCGCCGTTTATCCCAGCATGTTCGGCGTGCTCAACGGCTACGTACACAACCTCAAGTTCACGAACGCCAGCATCAGCACCGACGCCAACACCGCTACAGGTATCGTGGCCGGCTACTGCGGCACCAACGGAGTGCTTGCTAAAGTCGACAATGTACATGCAGAGGGCACGGTGCTCAGCAACGGAGCTTATTCAGGTGTCGGCGGCCTGTTCGGACGTATCATAGGTGCATCGGCAGAGGAGCTGGCCGTCGTTACCAATTGCTCCATGAAGGGTTCCGTCACCATGACCGGCGCCAAGAACGGCATGGGCGGTTTTACCGGCCTCGCGAGCAACGCCACCATTTCCAAGTGCTCGGCCGACGTAACCGTGAACTGCCCCGCAGGCAACTATGTGGGCGGAATCTTCGGCTACGACAGCGGCAAGACCATAATCAGTGACTGCTGGACTTCCGGCACCATTCAATCCGGCAAGGAGCGCGCAGGCGGCATTGTGGGAGGCCTTATCAAGGCGGAGAGCTCCATCTACAACTGCTACACCACGGCGAGCGTAAAGGTCAATCTTTACATTGCCGGCGGCATCGCGGCCCACTGCAACCTTGACGCAAAGAAAAACAACGACACCAACGATCCCAAGAACCACATCGAAAAGTGCATCGCATGGAACGATGTCGTTGAAATCCTTGTTCCGGACGATGCGGAGCACTACTCAAGCGGCGCCGTAATCGGTTATACCGCTATCAAGAACTATCTCGTGGACTGCGTCCGCAAGCCTGATTTCAAGTTCGTCGAGTGCCCCAAGAATATAGAACTCGGCTACGGCCTTATCGACCAGGACAATGCCAGCCCCGATACTCCGCTGGTAAAGGGTACCGGAACGTACAACTTTGCATACCATGGCAAAGCCGCCGCTGCCGGCAAGACCGTGAGCCAGATAGCGCAGGAACTCGGCTGGTCCGCAGATATCTGGGACTTCAGCGGTGACCTGCCAAAGCTGAGATAATCATGAAACGATTCTTTTTGCTGATATCTTTCCTGCCCCTGCTTCTTTGCTGCGGGGGCAAGGAAGATATAGTGGAACTGCCGCCTCCCGTAGTCCAGCCCGGCGGCAACGGGGGAAGCGGTGAGAACGGGGGAGAAAACGAAGATTCCGGGAACGGCACCCACGCCTGGGACGCCAACCGGGGCAAGATTGTCACCCCGTCCGGCACCGGATGGACTACCACGGCCATCAGGGACGGCATAGTTTATTATGCTTTCTCCGGCAAGGATCCCGTGACCAACGTGCGCCAGGAGGCCTTCGCCATCGACCTTGACCTCTCCAAGACACAGTATGAGGTGAAGCTTACGTACACGTCACCGACTGTGGTCACATCCGACGTGCACACCAAGTACAACGCCATAGCCACCATGAATGCGGGCTATGAGGCTGGCTCCATCTACATACGCTCCGATGGGAAGGACAAATCCAGCCTGCCAAACACATCCATAGGTTCCACTGGTGTGCCTAACTGGAAAAGCGAGGCAGCTTTTGTCGCCGACGGCAAGAGGAGCATAGAGCTCGCCACCACCGGTAAGCTGATACGGCCTTACAAGTCGCCGGACGACATAAAGTCGCTTATCAGCAGCCAGCGGAATTACTGCCTCAAGCGCACCGAGCCCTACATCATCACCAGTTCTCCCATGCTGATCGACGACTACAACCCTGTGGGTACCACCTTCATCAATTCGACCATCAGCAACTGGAGTTCGCTCAACTCGGAAGAACCGCAGTACCACCAGCGCAAGCGTCATCCCCGTACGGCGGTGGCCCTTACCGAAAACAACCACTTCATCATGTTCGTGGTTGACGGCCGCACCAATGAGAGCCTTGGCATGTCCGCGAAGGAACTCACAGAATTTCTGGTACAGAATTTCAATCCGCAGTACGCCCTCAACATGGACGGCGGCGGTTCTACGACCCTTTGCGTGGAAGGACAGGGCGACGCAACCACACACGTGGTCAACTACCCTTGCGACAACAGCAAGCACGACCACGACGGACAGCGCAAGCGTGACACCCACTTCGTAATAGTGGAAGCTAAATAAGACTTGACGGTTCAGGAAAAAATAGAACTGTTGCCCCACAGCCCCGGAGTGTACCGTTACTACGACGCTCAGGGGACTGTGATTTATGTGGGCAAGGCAAAGGACCTTTACAAAAGGGTCCATCAGTATTTCGTGCCCGCCGACAGGCTGAACGTCAAGACGCGCATCCTGGTGAGCAAGATTGCGGACGTGCAGTACTCGGTAGTGGACAGCGAGTCCGACGCCCTGCTGCTCGAGAACAATCTCATCAAGCAGTTCAAGCCCCGCTACAACATCCTGCTCAAGGACAGCAAGACCTATCCATGGATATGCGTCACGCGGGAGCCGTTCCCGAGGGTGTATCTCACCCGGAGGTTGGAAAAAAATGGCTCCAGCTACTTCGGGCCATACAGCTCGGCGCTGCACGCCCGCAGCCTGCTGGAATTCTTCGGCAGGAACTGGCCCCTGCGCAGCTGCAGGCTCAAAATCGACTCCCAGGCAATATTGCGCGGCAAGTACCGTCCGTGCCTCGACTACCACATAGGCCGGTGCCGGGGATGCTGCGTGGGCAAGGTGTCGGAACAGGAATATGACGGCTGGATCGACGAGATCGTGCACCTGCTCAAGGGCGGCGTGAGCGATATTATCGCAAAGTACCGCAAAGCCATGCTGCAGGCTTCAGACGCCCTCGATTTCGAGACGGCGCAGTTCTGCAAACAGCGCATGGAAGCCCTTCAGAAGCATTACGCCAAGTCCATAATCACGTCCGCCGGCGAACGCGACCTTGACATATTCTCGCTCGTATTCGACGGGGCCGATGCCTTCGGCAATTTCCTGCGGGTTAGGGGCGGCGCCATCATCCAGAGCCTCAACCTGGGATTCAAGTGCCAGATCGAAGAAGAACAGGCCACTGTGCTCAGCAGCTTCATCGCCGAAATAGAAAGCAAGTTCGGAGAACTCGCACGCGAAATCGTAGTCCCCTTCCTGCCCGACGTGGAGATGGACGGCGTGACCTTTACCATCCCTGCGCGGGGAGACAAGCTCGCCCTGCTGGAACTCAGCGCCAAGAATGCCAAGGAGTTCCATTTCAACACCATAAAACAGCGCGAACACACCGATCCGGACGCCTTCCGGGAGGGTGTAATGGAGGAACTCAGGGCCGCCCTCGGAATGAAGGAACTGCCCCGCCACATCGAATGCTTCGACAACTCCAACCTGCAGGGCACCAATCCGGTTGCCTCGTGCGTGGTGTTCCGGGGCGCCGAACCCAGCAAGAAAGACTACCGCAAGTTCAAAGTAAAGACCGTAATAGGGGCCAACGACTACGCCTCCATGAAGGAAATAGTGAACCGGCGCTACTCGCGCATGCTGGAAGAAGCACCCGACGACCTACCGCAGCTTGTGGTAATCGACGGCGGCGCCGGACAGCTGAATTTTGCCTGGCAGGCCATATGCGAACTCGGACTTCAGGACCGCATGACGGTGATAGGACTGGCCAAGCGCCTGGAGGAAGTGATTCGAGTAGGAGACCCTTACCCCCTCTTCCTGGACCGCAATTCCCAGGCGCTCAAGCTGCTGCAGCGGGCACGCGACGAAGCGCACCGCTTCGGCATCACCTTCCACCGCTCGCTTCGAAGCAAAGCGGCCGTACACAGCACCCTGCGCGATATACCGGGCGTCGGGCCGCGCACCGAAGAGCGCCTTCTTATGCATTTCGGATCGCTTGCAAGGGTGCTCTCAGCCACCGAAGAGGAGGTTGCGGCGCTGGTGGGGCCAAAGCTCGCAAGGCAGATTGCGGAGTCTTGTAAAGGTTGCAAATCTAAATAATTATATTTAACTTTGCCTCCTGCAAACGTAACAAGTACTATTAAATAAACCAATATTATAACTTATGGAATACGAAGAAATCGTAAGCAAGGTAAAAGCCATTATCGTTGACAAACTTGGCATTGAGCCTTCAGAAGTGACTGAAACAGCCAACTTCACCAATGACCTCGGAGCTGACTCTCTCGACACCGTCGAGCTCCTTATGGAATTTGAAAGGGTGTTCGGTATCAAGATCCCCGATGAGGAGACCAGCAGCATCGCGACTGTCAAGGACGCCATCGACAAAGTAGCTGAAAAGCTCGCTGCATAAGCGCACTTAAATTGAGAATCCAAAAAGACGTGACCCGGTGGGCTGCGTCTTTTTTTAACCGCATATGAAAAGAACACTATACTGTTTAATCGCCCTTGCGTGCATTTCCTGCACCGGCGGCTACGAGGCCCTCAACAGGCAGGCAGGAAAAGAATACCTCCAGCCGATAAGGCCCGATGTCCCATGGAACTCATTCGCCAAGAAATTCATCTATGCGCCCTCCTTCCATTTCGACACGGCGGAAGGCGCCCGGGAATATCTGTTTACTCTGGCTCCGGCCGGGGGAGACACTTTGAGTTTCAAGGCCGGTTCGCCCAGCGCTCCGCTTGCGCCGGTGTGGGACATATTGCCGGAGGGCAACGTGACGCTCACCGTCGACGCCCTTGACGCCGGGGGAAAAGTCCTGTCACGCGTTGGGGAACGGGAGTTCCTGAAAGACTTTCCTTTCGAAGGGCCTTACCCCGGACCCGCCCGCGACTATACCGAAGCGGCCGTCAAGGGGGCCCTTTACATCCACACCATGCCGGAAATCCAGAACTGGCGGAATTCCTCCCTTCCCGACATGGCCTATCCCCACAACACCTATCCCTGCAAGATAATAGGGGCCACGATAAGGGTTGAATGCTTCATTGCCGGAATGCTGCCCGAACGCCGCGAAAACGCCCTTGAAATTGCCCGCTCGGCTGCTGCGTTCCTTATAGACCAAAGCCGCCCCGAAGACGCTCCGCTCGCATGGTTCCCGCCCACCTATTACCTTGACAAGGAGGCATCGAAGAGGGAATGGAACCAGGGCAAGACCATGACTCTGGAAGCAGCCTCCGCAGGCCAGGCCTTCCTCGACCTGTATGACGCGACCGGCGAAAAGGAGTGGCTCGACAGGGCAGTCTCCATAGGCCGCACTTACGTTAAACTGCAGCGCGAAGACGGCTCGCTGCCCATCAAGGTCGACTTCATCAGCGGTGAACCAGTCAACGAAGTGAGTGCCATGCTCCATCCCCTCCTGCGCTATTTCAAGCGCCTGGAGGGCTACGGCTTCGACGAGTTCTTCGGCCCGCGCGCCAAGGGGGAGCAATGGATGAACGATGTGGCCGTCAAGACCTTCAACATGACAGGACAGTTCGAGGACGTGAACGTCAACGGCCTGGAATTATACCAGAACCTGACCAACTGCACGGCCGCACCTTATGCCTCGTACCTTCTTACAAGGGGACAATGCAGCGACGATGATATAAGCATCGCACGGGATCTCATACGCATGAGCGAAGACCAATTCGCCCACTGGGCTTACCATGAGAAGACCGCCGACGGCATATTCAAGCGCTTGGCCCCCTGCGTGCATGAACAGTACCACTACGAAATGCCCGTCGACAACAGCGCCTGCAACGTGGCCAACGCCTGGCTGGACTACTACCAGGCAACTGGAGACCTGCTGTCGCTGGCCAAGGCCAAGGCGATGATAGACAACATCACGCGCATGCAGAACCCTATAAACGGCTGCACGCCCACCACCTGGGAGTGGCGCGACGCCGGCAAGGACCGCAAACGCACATTCTGGGTGAACTGTGCATTCTCCTCGATACAGATGCTGATGCGCGCCGCAGCCATGCAGGAAGACTTTGACAAACTGCCTGCGGAATAGCGTTTTATTTGTTATTTTGAGTTTTTTCCGGTATTTTTGTTTTTATGTACAAACGAGTTCTTCTTAAATTGAGCGGCGAGAGCCTGGGCGGTCCTTCCGGCCGCGGCCTCGAGGCCGAGAGCCTTACCCGCTACGCCTCGGAAATAGTGGAGGCTGTACGTGCAGGCCATCAGGTGGCCATTGTCAACGGCGGAGGCAACATCTTCCGCGGCCTTCAGGGTCTCGAAAAAGGCATTGACCGCGTAACCGGCGACCGCATGGGCATGCTGGCCACCATAATCAATTCACTCGCACTTGCAGGAGCCATCAGGAGCCTGGGCGTAAATGCTGAGGTATTTACTGCCACGCCCCTGGAGCCCTACGCCCGCTACTACACCCGCGACAATGCCGTACGCGTGCTGGAAGAGGGCGGAGTGGCGCTCATCGCCGGAGGTACTGGCAATCCTTTCTTCACCACCGATTCGGGAGCCGCCCTGCGCGCCCTTGAACTCGGTGCGGACGCCCTGCTCAAGGGCACCCGCGTGGACGGAGTCTATACCGCAGACCCGGAAAAGGATCCCAATGCAAAGCGTTATACGGAACTCACTTTCACAAAGGCCCTTGCCGACCACCTGAAGGTCATGGACCAGACTGCGTACGCCCTCTGCGAGCAGGGTCCGGTGCCCATTGTGGTATTCGATGTCACGCGTCCGGGCAATTTGGCCCGTCTGTTGCAAGGGGAGCCCATCGGAACAATAGTAAAAGCAGAATAATATGTTGAACGACAGAGCAAAAGAAATCGTTTCCGGCGCCGAAGCCAAGATGGCCGACGCCATCAAGTTCCTGGAAGAGGATCTCAAGACCTACCGCGTGGGCAAGGCCAACCCCGCCATTTTCAACGGTCTCATGGTTGACTATTACGGCAGTCCTACCCCGCTGCATCAGGTGTGCTCCATTTCAGCCCCCGACGCCAAGACCCTGGCCCTGCAGCCCTGGGAGAAGAACATGATACCCAAGATAGAGAAGGCAATCATGGACGCCAACCTCGGCTTCACGCCCCAGAACAACGGCGAGATTATCCGCTGCGTGGTGCCCGCCCTCACCGAAGAGCGCCGCAAGGACCTCATAAAGAAGGCCAAAGCCACGGGCGAGCAGACCAAGGTGGTTGTGCGCAACGCCCGCCGCGACGCATTCGACATCCTCAAGAAGGCCCAGAAGAACGAGGGCCTGTCAGAGGATATCGAAAAGGAAGCCGAAGACGAAGTCCAGAAGCTGACCGACAAGAAGGTCAAGTCAGTGGACGAAATCGTCGCCGCTAAAGAGAAGGAGATATTGACAGTGTAAAGCTGTATTCTCCGGCAGGAATCATATACTCGCTGCGGGGTATTGCTCCCCATGAGTTTACGCAGCCGAGGCCCATCTGAACCAGGTCGCAGTTGACGGCAGTCAATCCACGCGACCTGTTTTCCTTATGCAGCAGCGGCAGCAGCTCGCGGCTGTGGCGCCATTCTCCCACGGTCAGGTCGAGAGTCTGGCGGGTGAACGGAAGGGCCGATGCGGAGAACTCGGCGGGAGAAGTAATCTCAATGCCTTTTCCGTCCGGAGCAAGGAGCTTGTAGCTCTTGATTCCCACGTTGGTGCCATGCTCCTGGGGACGTGCGGCCCCGAAATCATAACGTTCTGTTACGTCCTGCACATAATGTCCCAGGCGCGCCGCGGTACGGCGGTCGATATACGTGTCGAAGGGGCCCTCTCCGTAGAAATCCACAGTCGAGAATTCCCCGGGCATCGCAAACTCGACACCAACCCTGAACAGGTCGGGAGCGGTAGTGACACCCTTGTTGAGCTTCATGTTCATGTCAAGGGTGATAACGCCGCCGACCGACACATGGTAGCGCATCTGCACGTAACTGTACTCCATGGGGTAAATCATATGCACGATCACCTCTCCGTCCTCCTCGAAAGCGAAGAGTCCAACCGGATCGAGCTTGGGATAGAGCCAGCAGGCCATCTTCTTGTCCAGTCTGGCGCCCAGGTCGTTTTCGGTGACGGCGCGGCCGAAGCAGGGCATGAGAGGAATGCTGATGTGCTCACGGCCGTTGACCTTGTAGGAACACAGGCCGCCGCAGTACTTGTCCCACGACGCCGACCAGTTTTCGCCCTTTACTATCCACTTGTCTTCTGTCTCCACCAGCTCGAGTGCGGTGTCGCCGGCGATGGGGCGGGGCGTGAACTTCAGATTGCGGCTTACGGCGATCTGGTCCGAGGCCACCTTGGTGCCGGCAGGCAGGATGCCGTCGTCGCGCAGGAGGTAGGAGTCAAGCCACAGAGACAGGTCATGCCCATCATTATCGGGCAGGTTAAGCCCGGAAAGCTGCACCCTGTCCATGGTCTGGGGCTCGATTTCGGGCAGGTTGAGGCTGCCGCGGCGTATGGTATTGCCATCCTGTATCAGCTGCCACTCGAGGCGGTAGCGGCTCAGGTCGATGAAGAAATTCTCGTTGTACACATTCACGCAGCCGTCCTTAAGGTCCTCTTCGGTAGCGCTGCAGAGTATGTTCCGATATTGGTATCGCACCTCCTCGGCGCCCGGATGGGGCTCCCTGTCGGCCGACACTATGCCGTTGCAGTTGAAGGACTCGTCGCTGGCATCATAAGTATTGAAATCACCGCCGAACACATATATCCACGATGGTTTCTCCTCAAGGCGGGAGCCTGCGCCGTCCATCGAATATACCTTGCCCTGTTCGGGATCGTACGGCCAGCGGAGAGCCTGGTCCTGGAAATCCCAGATGCATCCGCCCTGGTAGGACGGGTAACGGCGCACCAGGTCCCAGTATTCCGCGAAGCCGCCGAGGGAATTGCCCATGGCGTGCGCATACTCGCACTGTATCAATGGCTTGGGAGGGTTGTTGGAGCTATACTTTTCGCAGTGCTCATACCCCGCATACATGGGACAGTAAATGTCGGTATGGTCGTTCATTCCGGCCCTTTCGTACTGCACGGGACGGGTTGTATCGGCCTCCTTGGTCCAGGCGTAGGTCTTTTCGAAGTTGGGACCGTCGCCGGCCTCGTTGCCCAGGCTCCAGACTATGACGCAGGGATGGTTGCGGTCGCGGGCCACCATGCGCTGCATACGCACCATGTGAGCATAGGCGAAATCGTCGCGTCTGGCGAGCGTAGCTTCTCCGTAGCCCATGCCGTGCGACTCAATATCGGCCTCGTCTATCACGTATAGTCCGTAGCGGTCGCAGAGCTCGTACCAGTAAGGATCGTTGGGATAGTGGCATGTGCGTACCGTGTTGATATTCAGCTCCTTCATCACCCTTATGTCGCGCAGCATCTCTTCGTGCGTGACGCAGTAGGCACCGTCGGGGCTCATTTCGTGGCGGTTCACGCCTTTGATCAGCACGGGCTGTCCGTTGACCAGCAGCTGGGAATTCTTTATCTCCACGCTGCGGAAACCAACGTCGAGAGTGGCGCTTTCGATGTCCTTGCCCTTGCGGATCGCGGTAATGCGGAGGGTGTAGAGATTCGGCGTCTCGGCGCTCCAGAGCCGCGGTTCGGAGAGCGTTCCGTTCCAGCAGGCAGATCCGTCGTAGGTCTTTTCGAACTGCGTGATCGTGCCGCCGTCGGGGGCTGTAAGTTCGTAGCGCACCTTGTCGGCGCCGGGGGCGCTCACGTCAAAATCGAAGGCCCCGTCCATATCGGCCTGCACCGTCACGTTTTCAAGCGAGGCTTTGCGGGGATGGAAGTCCAGATTGACGCCGCGGGCGATTCCGCACAGGCGCCAGAAGTCCTGGCACTCCAAGTAAGTACCGTCACACCAGCGCATTACCTCGAGCGCAACAACGTTGTCGCCCTTCTTCACGAAGCGCGTTATGTCGAACGCCGCCTCCAGCTTGCTGTCCTCGCTGTAGCCCACGCTCTTGCCGTTCACCCAAACGCGTACGTTGGATGTGACGCTGCCAATTCGGAGCACCACCTGGCTCTTGGCCTGCGCCCTGGTGAGGGTGAAATGGCGGCGGTACTGTCCGACATGATTCTGCTCAATTGGGACGAAAGGAGGATTGTTCTCGAAATGACCCTTCCAGGGATAAGAATGGTTCGTATAGATGGGGTCGCCGTAGCCGTTGAGTTCCCAGATGCCAGGGACAGGCATTCCGGCCCAGGAGGCATCGTCGTACTTTGCAGCTTCGAAACCGCCCTCGCGCTCGTCGTAGCTCTCGTACCAGCGGAATTTCCATACGCCGTCCAGCGAGAGCGACGGACTCTCGTATCGCATGCTGGCGTGCATGGGAAGGCGGTTTGTCTCCACGATGGCGGGTGACTGCCAGTCGGCAAGGGGCTGGGCCTCAGTTGCGGCGGCGGGGATGATGATTGCGGCGGCAAGCGCGCCGGTCAGGATTTGTTTCAGTATCATAATGTGGTCAGTTTTTCGGTAAACAGCGCCCGTTCGCGGTCGCTCTGGAAATCGACGCTGATGGGCAGGTAAAACATGCGGTCGCGCAGCTCCTGCGGCATTTTGGCCATATCGCGCAGGCGCTGGGCATCCTTCTCGGTGGTGATGAATGCCGCCGTCGGGTTGCGGCGCATCGCGGTCTTGAGCGCCCGGAGGTCGGCTCCCGTGTAAGCGTGATGGTCGGGAAAATGCAGGTGCTCAACTATCTTGTAGTTGTCGGACAGATAGTTGCGCAGGGGGGTATCGTCGGCTATCCCGCTGAACAGCACCAACTTGTGGGAATAGATGTAGCGGCCGTCCGCCTGCCCGAACACGGGAACGGGACGGTCGTATTGTATGCCAGTGAAGAGCAGGAGGCATGAGGTGCCGGCGTTCCGGCGGGATTCGCGGACGGCGACGCAGGTTTCCGGGTCGTAGGAACTGAATCCGAGGGTGCGTGCCATATCATCTTTTTCCTGTGCTTCAAGAACGTAGGGACACTTGGTAACAATCACTATGTCAGCCTCATAGAGACGGCCGGGCAGATCCCGCAGGCGGCCGGAAGGAAGCAGCGAGTCCTCCGTTACCGGACGGTCGAAAGGACTCAGTACTATGTTCAGGTCGGCCTTTAGCTTGCGGTACTGGAAAGCATCGTCAAGCAAGATCAGCTGCGATCCAGCATCAGCGAGTGCCTGGCATCCCTTCACCCGGTCTTTGCACACCGCCACCGTAACCGGCGGGAATTTGCGCTTTATCTGCAGGGGTTCGTCGCCGTAGAGAGCCGCCGTGCCGTTGTACGGGACTTCCTGGTAACCCTTGCTGCGCCGCTTGTAGCCGCGCGAAAGCAGGGCAAGGTTCATGGAGCCCCAGCGCTCCGAATCCAGAAGTAGGCGGAGAATCATTTCCGAATGAGGCGTCTTGCCGGTTCCGCCCACCGTGATATTGCCCACGCAAACCGTAGGCACGGGGGCTTTTACAGAATGGCGCCCGCCCTTGTACCGGGCATTGCGCAAAGCCAGTATCAGCTTATATATCATATACGTTCGACGCTTCCAGCGGGGCGTCGGCCCACTTGATTGCTATATAGTCGAGTGTGTCGAGGATTTCCTCTACGTCGGTGGACGTGACGAGTTTCATCCGTGTCTGCTTGAACTCGGGAAGGCCTTTGAAGTAGCAGCTCAGGTGGCGGCGCATCTCGTAAATGCCGCGAGGAACGCCTTTGTATTGCAGCGAAAGGCCGAAATGCCGCTTGGCCAGCTGCACCCTTTCGGTGACGCCCAGCGGAGGGAGTTCAGTGCCCGTGTCGAGGTAATGGCGTATCTCGCGGAAAATCCAGGGATGCCCGAACGAGGCGCGGCCGATCATTACGGCGTCCACTCCGTAGCGGTCGAAGGCCTCCTTAGCCTTGGGACCGTCGGTGATGTCGCCGTTGCCGATTATGGGAATGTGCATCCGGGGATTGTTCTTCACCTCGCCTATCAGAGTCCAGTCGGCGCTCCCCCTGTAGAGTTGGCAGCGAGTGCGACCGTGTATGGTAAGTGCCTGTATTCCAACGTCCTGCAGGCGCTCGGCGAGCTCTACTATTATCTTGCTGTCCTCGTCCCAGCCAAGACGGGTCTTGACGGTGACGGGTTTGCTTACCGCATCCACAACGGCCTTGGCGATGGCAACCATCTTGTCGGGCTCGCGCATCATGCCGCTGCCAGCACCACGTCCGGCTATCTTTGAGACCGGGCAGCCGAAATTGATGTCGATGACATCTGCACCGTGCCCCCCGGCCAGTTCCGCCGCCCGGTCGGCCATGCGGGCCGCATCAACCATATTCTCAAGGATATGGCCGTAGATCTGGATACCCACGGGAGCCTCCTCGGGAAGAGTATGCATTTTTGCTATAGCCTTGTCGGCGTCGCGGATAAGACCTTCGGAGGGGACGAATTCGGTATAGACCATCGCCGCGCCCTGCTCCTTGCAGAGGACACGGAACGATACGTCCGTAACATCCTCCATAGGCGCAAGAAACAATGGTTTGGCCCCGAAATCCAAATCTCCGATCCGCATAGTGTACAAAATTAAAAAATATTTACGAACTTTGCACCCGGAGAGATGGCCGAGTGGTCTATGGCGGCGCACTCGAAATGCGCTAAGCGGGCAAAACCTGCTTCGGGGGTTCGAATCCCTTTCTCTCCGCGCAATGCAAAGCAAATATGGGGCGCCGCACATTTTTGTGCGGCGATTTTGTGTGACGGTACGACCGTCAAGAGCTTGCTCTTGTAAGGCCGTGCCGGCATACAAAAACAGGGACGGAGTCCCGCCCCTGTTTGCTTTGCTCTCGGAGACCAAGGGAAAAGGCTCGCGAAGCGAGGCTAATCCCTCCCTTCCCACTCTATTCCATCGCAAGTCAGCACGCCGCTTAGCATATTCCGAAAGTGTTTTGGCCGAGGCACCAACCTTTTTTCTCCTCATCACCTTCGATTTGACCTGTTCACTTTTCATCTCTATTTAGTATCTTTGCAAATCACAATTATAGCTTTATGGACAGAGTGAAGTATGTCACACCGGACATCGAGTCGCTCAAGGAGTGCCTTTTTGCCGACATTCTGGAAGCATCCGGAGAGGGTGGCCGCAACCCCTAT
>JAFZBM010000032.1 GCA_017561765.1 Bacteroidales bacterium
GGCATAGTCCCTCTCGCGCACCTGGTACGGCGGCTGGTTGAGGTAGATAACTATGGCGATGCCTGTCATGAAGAACATGAGGAAGGTGAGCCAGCAGCCCCGCTTGTCGCGGTCGAACTGGAAGAAGAGGCCCAGGAGACCCAGCAGCAGAGGGAGGAAGAAATAGTGGTTCTTGCCCTTGTTGTCGGCCAGGGTGGGCGGCGCACTGCTCTGGTCGCCCAGGCGGAACTCGTCGATGAAGCCTATGCCGCTCTCCCAATTGCCGTGGAAAATATCCCCGGGAGTGGGCGAATGAATCTCGTTCTGGCGTCCCACGAAGTTCCACATGAAATAGCGCCAGTACATCCAACCCAACTGATAATCAAAGAAATAGTAGAGATTGGCCAGCATGGTGGGCTTGCGGTCGGTGGCTCCGGCAATCTTCTTGCCCTTGCCGCCGGTGTAGGCGCGGTAGAACTCCTCGCTCTTGCCGTCGGGCGAACTGCTCCACATTCTCGGGAAGAGCATCTTGCCGCTCGCCTTGTACTTGGCGTCCACGGGACCCTCGACCTTCTTGTACTTGCCGTTAAGAGGCGCCCAGTAGGTGGACGATTTGAGGTCGTAAGGAGCGTCGTAGTACTGTCCGTAGAGCAGCGGGGTGCTGCCGTACTGCTCGCGGCTGAGGTAGCGCACCAGCGTGAAAGCGTTGTCGGGCTGGTACTCGTTGGTGGGAGTCTTGGCGCAGGAGCGGATTATGTCGATGCTGAACACCGAAAAACCTATGGTGATGACGGTGAAGCAGAGCAGGGCCGTATTGAGGAACACCTTGCCGAGGCGTTCGGTGGCGAAGAGGCCCCAGAAGCACAGGGCGAGCAGCGCTGCGAGGAAGAAGGCGGCGCCGCTGTTGTACGGAAGCCCCAGCACGTTGACGAAGAACAGGTCGACGTACGCCGCAATCTTGGGCAGATAGGGCACGTACAGGAACACCAGGAAGCCCAGGATGACAATGCCGATGAGGAATATCTTGACGAACTCCCAGAAGGTGAAGCGGCCGTTCCCGCGCTTGCGGTAATAGAACAGGAACACCAGGGCGGGAATGGCAAGCAGGTTCAGCAGGTGTACGCCAATGCTGAGGCCCATGAGGAAGGCTATCAGCACCACCCAGCGCAGGGCGTGGGGACGGTCGGCGCGGTCGTACCACATGGTCATGGCCCAGAATACCATGGCGGTGAACAGCGACGACATTGCATAGACCTCGCCCTCAACCGCGGAGAACCAGAAGGTGTCGGAGAAGCAGTAGGCCAGGGAGCCCACGAGGCCGGAGCCTATAACTGCAAGTGCGGCGCCGGTGCTGGAAATGCCCACGAGGCGCTTTGTGAGCCATACTATGGTAAGATAGAGGAAGAATATGGTCAGCGCCGAGCAAATGGCGCTCATGGCATTGACAAGTATGGCGGCGTGCATATTGTCGCCGAACATGGTGAACACCCTGGCGATCAGCTGAAAGACGGGGTTTCCCGGCGGGTGGCCCACTTCCAGCTTGTAGGACGAGGCGATGAATTCGCCGCAGTCCCAGAAGGATGCCGATGGTTCTATGGTCAGGAGATATGTAACAGCGGATACGGCAAACGCCGCAAGTGCCGCCAACCGGTTCCAGAGATTGAATTTCTTATCGTTCATATCAGTTCTTTCGAATCAGTCTCCAAAATTAGTGATTATTCCGCTTATAACAAATTCTGCAATCAAAATGCAAGATTTTGCCGATCAGTGGATTTACATAGTGAATATTGGTTTAGCGATATGGCTTGACTATGCAAGTACTTCGAAAAAACGAGGCCGGTCATTCTCTGACCGGCCTCAGTCTATTATATTGACTTTCAGCTACTTCGTCTCCGTATCGGGACGGAATTCCAGTATGTCGCCCGGCTGGCACTGCAGCGCGGCGCACAAAGAATCAAGCGTGGAGAATCGTATCGCCTTGGCTTTACCTGTTTTCAGAATTGATATATTCGCCGGCGAGATGCCCACTTTCTCCGAAAGCTCCCCGGAGGCCATTTTCCTCCGGGCAAGCATCACGTCCAGGTTAACTATAATCATATCAGTTCTCCTCAGGTTTTACTTCCTCCGGCTTGGACTCTCCCTTCAAGTAGTTGGGAAGCTCCATTCCGGCCATCTTGAACAGGTCCTGCAGAGGAGGTACCGACTGCATGAGGCCGGAAACGAAGTTGGCGGTTGCGGTCTTGCCGTTTTCGCCCTTGCCTCCGTCCCACACGGTCACCTTGTCGATGTTGATACCCTTGACGGCCTCCACCTGGGTCTTCACCAGCTCGGGCAGTTTGTCGGCGATCATCATCAGCACGGCCTTCTGGGCATCGCCCTCGGCGGCGCCGACCAGCTGCTGGAAACCGGTTGCCTGCTTGGTGAGGATTTCCAGTACACCACGTGCCTGGGCGTCCATCTTGGCGTAGATAGCGTCGGCCTCACCCTTTGCCTTGCGGCGAATCTGCTCGGCCTGTGCTTCGGCGTCGATTATGGCCTTCTCTTTCTCGATCTGTGCGGGAACCACCACGTTGGCTTTACGTGTAGCCTCTTCCCTCTCGGCACGTGCAAGTTCGGCGTCGCGCTCGCTCTTGTAGGCCTCCTCGAGGGCTTTCGCGGCCTGGACCTTCTCGGCGGCCACGGCCAGACGTGCGGCCTCGGCTTCCTTCTCGCGGCGGGCGGCGTCGGAATTGGCTATGGCAATCTTGGCGTTGTTCTCGCCCTGGACGGCCAGTGCGTTGGCATCGGCGGTCTTGATACGGGTGTCACGGGTGGTTTCGGCGATACGGATATCCTTGTCCCTGTCGGCCTCGGCCTTACCGATTTCACCATAACGGTTCTGCTCGGCAACGGACTTCTTAGCATCGTTGATAGCCTTTGCGGCGGCCTCTTTACCGAGTGCCTCGATGTACCCGGACTCGTCACGTATATCGGTGACGTTCACGTTGATAAGCTTCAAGCCAATCTTGCGGAGCTCGGCCTCCACGTTAGTGGAAACGTTGGCCAGGAACTTGTCGCGGTCGGCGTTGATTTCCTCGATGTCCATGGTGGCGATGACCAGACGCAGCTGACCGAAGAGGATATCGGTCGCGATGTTGCGTATGTCCTCGGTTGACAGTCCGAGCAGACGCTCGGCGGCGTTGGTCATGCTGTCGGCCTCGGTGGAGATACCCACGGTGAAGCGGCAGGGCACGTCAACACGTATGTTCTGCTTACTCAGTGCGTTGGTGAGGTTGCACTCAATGGAGATGGGGGTCAGGTCGAGGAAGGCGTAGCTCTGGAACACGGGCCAGATGAAGGATGCGCCTCCGTGGATACACTTGGCCGATGCATGACGGCCGGTCTTACCGTAAATCACCAGAATCTTGTCGGAGGGGCAGCGCTTGTAGCGTGCGAGGATGGCGGCAAAGGTCACGAACAGGACCACCACCAGGATCAATACTAATGAAAGTGTCATAATTTATGCTGTATTAGATAATTAACGATTCAAGAGGTTCTACCAGGAGGGTGTCGGCGCTGATTACTTCGACTACCCTGATCGAGGCTCCGGTGGGCAGGGCGTCGCCGTCGGTGACTGCCTCGTACTCGCGCACGGAATCATTTATGGTAATCTGTACCTTGCCGAAACCGGAACGGGCGGCGGGAATCTTGAGATATACCTTGCCCTCGCAGCCGGGAGCGGCCTTGAACACATTGATGTTGCCGGATTGCTGCATGCCGCTCAACCACTTGAAAAGCAGCATCACGAGCACCACCAGGACTACGCCCACGATTATGGACACCAACATGAGAAGCGTCGTTGATTTGATGCCGTCCTTGAGCAGGATGGCAGACCAGCCGAAGCCCAGGAAGAAATTGACGAAGTTGCGGAAGGTCAGAAGCCCCATGCCCGAACCGTGCACGGCGTCGCCGTCGATCGGGGTCGGACCGTCGGCTGAATCGAGCATTCCGCCGTCAGGCACATCCGTATCGGAATTGATGTCAAAGTCGGAACCGCTGTCGGCGCCGAGGAAGGTCATCACGCTTTGGATAATGAAGATCAGCGAAGCCGAGAGGGTGATCGCCCAGAGGATCCGCATCATCGTGCTAAGAGAATTCCACCATTCAATCATATCGTTTTACAATTTAATTTTTGCAAATATAGTAATTATTTATTGAAAAACAATAATTATTTTAATTTTTTGCAAATTTTTCGGCGACGGGGGCTACCGGGCTTCCAGGATGTCACCAGCATCGCGGGCCACGGCGGCCTTCCAGCGCTCGGTATAACCGGGCTGTTTGAGACCGGCCGGAATGACCTCGGAATAATCCGTGTGCAGGAAATTGCCATTCTCGTCCTGCGCTTTTACATTGCCGTCGATAAACTTCACAAGGAGGGTCTGCTCCAGTTCCGCCCAGCGGCCGAACTGCTCCTGCGCGGTGTTCACGGAGAAACGGGTAATTTCCTTCAGCACTTTGCGTACCGCTGCTTTGCGGCCCGGCTTGCGGCCGTTGCCGTTCCATATCTTGAGCAGGCGCGCGTCGAGTTCCGGCACCGCCTTCCCTATCATCTCGTTTTCGAAATTATCTACCTCCGCGCGCACCACCGGCTCCATGGCATCGTACATTTTGTAGCAGGCGTTGGCTATGCGGTTGCACATCCAGAACTGCGACGTGGCGCTGTAGTGCAGCAGGTCGCCGTTGCCCTCGCGCACGCATTCGGGGACTTCTTTAGAATTAATGTAAATCGGTGTGAGATAGGATGTTGCGGCATCGTCGCAGCCGAACCATACCAGGGCGCCGATCTCGTCGGGGAGCCATCCGCGGGCCTGGCCTACGAACCAGAAGCCCGTCTGCTGGGTTGCAATCGCCCTCTCGTTCACGTAAGTCTTGCCCTCCCATTTGAAATTCATCGGCCTCCAGCGGTAGGGGCAGGCATTGCCGCCGGCTCCTATATCCACCCTCATGTCCATGGGCGTGCCCTCGAAGTGGTCGCGCATGACGTCGGCTATGTCCTTGACGCCAAGTTTGCGTGACGGCTTTACGAACAGCGGCATCTCGCCATTCAGGTCGTAACCCATGGCATACTGCAGCCAGTCGGAAGCGGGACGGGTCTGCTCAACACCATTCTCGATATAGGTGAACTGCCCGTCGCAGAGGATGTTGAATGCCGACCAGGCACGGGCGTCGCAGGCGCGGGCCCCGCCGAAATCGAGGGGATTGTATGCGTCGCGGAAACTGAATTCCTCGTCGGGACCGCTGTACCAGCCCTTGGAGCGGGCGAATTCAGCCACGTCCGGGGCATAGAGGCAGTTGTCGGGATCGTCCCAGGGGAAACGGGTTATGCGGCACTGGTTGGCGTGGGCGCATATGTAACCGTCGGGGACGCGGCGCGCCACCCATACTATGCCCTTGTTGTCGGAGCCCTTGCCCACCAGGTCCATCACCCAGGCCTCGTGAGGGTCGGCGATGCTGAACGATTCGCCCTCGGAGGGATAGCCGTATTCATTGGCCAGGGCTACTATGGTTTCTATCGCCTCCCGGGCCGTACGGGCGCGCTGGAGCGTGACGTAAATAAGTGAACCATAGTCCATTATGCCGTTGGTATCAACTTGCTCTTCGCGTCCGCCCCAGGTGGTCTCGCCTATTATGAGCTGATGCTCGTTCATGTTGCCCATGGTCTGGAAAGTGCTGGCGGCCTGGGCAATCTCGCCGAGGGGCTTGTTGGTGTCCCACTCGCGTATGAAAAGCCTGGCGCCCGCTGGCCACTTGGCGGCCTTGCGGAAATACAATTCACCGAAGAGCCAGTGGGAGTCGGCGGCATAGGAGACCATCGACGAGCCGTCGGCGCTGGCCCCGGGGGACACTATCACATTGGAACAGGCATCGGACCTGAAGGAAAATGCGGCCGCCGCTGCGGCGAGCGCAAGAACAAGTAGAAAACGTTTCATACTTACAAATTTAACGTTTTTTATTAACTTTGTGGGTTATATGAAAAAGATTATCCTCATTGTGCTCCTGGCGTGCGCGGGCTTCTGCGCGTTTGCCCAGGAGGAAAAGACCCCGGAACAGAGGGAGAAGGAGTTCTATGAGGCCATAGAGACCCAGGTCACGAGACTGACTGAAATGCTGGAACTTGACTTCGCCCAGGAATTCTATGTGGACAGTATCCTGACCCATGACTACAAGGCGATGCAGGACGAGTTTGCAAAGATGTCCGCCGCCAAGGTGGGGAACTCGGACCTCTTCTACGCTGTACAGGACAAGTGGATGGAGCAGATGTACCAGTCGCTGCACAAGGTCTTTAACGAAGAGCAGTGGAACAAATATCTCAAGTCCGGCGCCGCCCGTGACAAAAAGGCCCGCGACAAGCGTGCCGCCAAAAAATCCAAGTAATTATGAAACAGGAAGATATAGATCGAATTGCGTCAGCGCTTGACGCTCTTGAGTGCAAAACGCAGAAGGAAGTTGAAGAAGCCAGGGTACGTTTCCTCGGCAAAAAAGGTGAAATCACGGCACTCTTCGAGGAGTTCCGCAGCATAGACAGGGACCAGAAGGCCATCTTCGGAAAACTGCTCAACACCCTCAAGCAGAAGGCCCAGGCGCGCATAGAAGAGCTTAAGGCCAACGCCGGCGACGAGGGCACTTCGGAAGGCCCGAAAACCGACCTTTCCATGCCCGGCGATCCGTTCGAACTCGGCAGCCGCCACCCGGTAAGCATTGTGCGCCAGGAGATTGTGGACATTTTCCGCAAGTTCGGTTACGATGTGGCGGAAGGTCCGGAAATCGAAGATGACTACCATGTGTTCGAGGCCCTCAACTTCCCGGCCAATCACCCCGCCCGCGACATGCAGGACACATTCTTCGTGTCCGCAGGGCACCTCAATCCCCTCCTGCTCCGCACCCATACCTCCAGCGTGCAGGTGCGCACAATGGAGAAGATGCCCGTGCCCATCCGCGTAATCTGCCCCGGACGGGTATTCCGCAACGAGGCCATCAGCGCTCGCGCCCACTGCATCTTCCATCAGGTAGAAGGACTCTATATCGATGAAAACGTGAGCTTTGCCGACCTCAAGCAGGCAATTCTCCTCTTCGCCCGCGAAATGTTCGGGCCCGACACCCAGATACGCATGCGCCCCAGCTACTTCCCCTTCACCGAACCTTCGGCAGAAGTGGACGTGAGCTGCAACATCTGCCACGGCAAGGGCTGCAACATCTGCAAGGGCACCGGCTGGCTGGAGATTCTGGGCTGCGGCATGGTCGATCCCAACGTGCTGGAAGCCAGCGGTATAGACTCCAAGCGCTACAGCGGCTTCGCCTTCGGAATGGGACTTGAGCGCATTGCCATGCTCAAATGGCGCGTCAACGACCTGCGCCACTACTTCGAGAACGACATGCGTTTCCTGCACGAATTCGCCACCGCGCCCGAAGTCTGATGCTCTCGACCGAACAAGATTCCCGTTACGCCCATCTCGAACAGATGAGCACCATCTCGCTGCTCAAAGGCATCAACAACGAGGACAGGGTGCTCACCAGAGCCGTCCGCAAAGCCATTCCGGCCATAGAAAAGCTGGTTGACGGCATTGTGGAACGCATGAAAAAGGGCGGGCGGGTTTTCTATTCCGGCGCCGGCACAAGCGGGAGGCTGGGAATAGTGGACGCATCGGAAATCCCGCCGACCTACGGCGTGCGGGACAAGTTCATAGGCCTGATTGCGGGAGGCGACGGAGCTATACGCACCGCGGTCGAAGGCGCCGAAGATGACGCGCAGCAGGGCTGGAAGGACATTCTTGCCTTCAATCCCGGTCCGGACGACACGGTGATAGGCATTGCGGCATCGGGCACGACCCCCTACGTGATAGGTGCCGTGAAAGGCGCCCGCGAGGCGGGACTGCTGACCGGGTGCATCACCTGCAACGAAGGCTCACCCGTAGCGGCGGCGGTCGAAATGCCCGTGGTTGCTGTGGTGGGGCCGGAGTTCGTGACGGGCAGCACCCGCATGAAGGCCGGCACGGCCACTAAGCTGATACTCAACATGATATCCACCTCGGTAATGATACGTCTGGGACATGTTCACGGCAGCAAGATGGTGGATATGCAACCGACGAACGCAAAGCTTGTGGACCGTGGTGCGCGCATGATAATGGAAGCCACAGGCATCACTTCATACGACAAGGCCCGCGAGCTGCTGCTCCGCAAAGGAAGCGTTCGCGCCGCGGTCGAAAGCACGGGAACAAGCGAAGCATGAAGATAATAGTAGAAGCAGGCGCCACCAAAAGTGACTGGCGCATAATTTCCGGAGGACGTCAGACCGACGCCCGCATTTTCCCGGGGATGAACGTATCCACCGTTTCCATGGAGCACAACCTGCACACGCTGGAGAACGCACTGCAGGAGCTCGGGCGCCCGTCGCTGGAAGGCTTCTACCTCTACACGGCCGGTATCGTAACCCCGGAAGTGAGCGCCTCGGTCGAAGGCCGCATACGGGAACTCATCAAGGTAGATGAAATAGAGATACGCGACGATCTGGTGGCGGCTGCCCGTGCCGTCTGCGGCAGGGAAAAAGGTATAGTGGCCATACTGGGCACGGGATCCAACGCCTGCTTCTGGGACGGTAACACGGTGAGTTTCAAGGTGCGTTCGGGCGGATATATAATCGGCGACGAAGGCGGAGGCGCAGCTCTCGGCAAGCAGTTTCTCTCCGACTTCATCAAGGGGCTCGTACCTGAAGACATTGCCTCCGACTTCGCGTCACGCTACGATGCGAGCTATGAGGGGATAGTGGCCGGAGTGTACCGCAGCGCAGCGCCGGCGGGCTTCCTTGGCAGTTTCGCCCCGTTCATCCTGTCGCATTACGGCAATCCTTACGTCAAATCGCTGGTGGACGGCGGCTTCCGCTCATTCGTGGAACGGTCGCTGCTGCGTTACCCTGTAGATACATACCCGGTGGGAGTAGTTGGAGGCTTCGGCTCGGCCTGCAAGGAGATTTTTACTTCCGTCTGCGGGGAGTACGGAATACGCGTCGGACGCTTCGAGGCCGAGCCCATCAACGGACTGATTGATTATCATACCATAATAATATGAGAAAGAAATACTTTCCGCCATGCTTGGCAGAAGAGGCGCTCGAACAGGAAAACCCTTTCCTGTCGGCAAGCAACGAGGGCTATGACGTAGACCCCCTTAATCCTGAATTCACAATGCCCTGACAGCCATGAAGAAGTATTGGATTATAGCGCTTGCGGCCGTTGCAGCAATGGCCTCCTGCACCAGGGAACTCGAAGAAAACGCGCCCGCATCCGAAGCTACGGGCAGCACCCTTGTCATAACCGCCGGATTCGAAGATACATCGTCCCGCACGTCGCTCTCGATGAACGGCGACAATACCCACGCCGAAGTAGTATGGAACAGCGGCGACGCCATAAGGGTTCTGGCATCGGCCGGAGAGTATTCTTATTATTCCAGCTCCTTCACCACAAGTTCCGACGGAGTCCCGGTAGGCGAATTCGCCTGCCACAACTGGCAACCGGTAAGCAGTACTATGTACGGAGCCATTTATCCTTCCGACAAACTGAAAGGATTCTCATATAATTCTACCTCCGGCTACACATTCGGCCTCGTGATTCCTCCCGTTCAGACGGCGGTGAAAGGCGGCGTGGAAAGGGGACTCCTGCGGGCATTCGCCAAAATCGGCAGCAGCATGGCCCCGGACATCAAATTCAAGAACGGCATATCGCTGCTTCGTTTCCGCATCGCCGGCAGCGCAGCCTCGCAGGTCAGGAAAGTCAAACTGACGGCTGGCGCCACCATTTCCGGCGACTGCATGATATATCTCCGCGAAAACGGGGACATCGAATATGATGTTCACCGCTGGTTCCTGCCTCTTGAATACGGCCAGCAGAATTATATCGAGCTAAGCGGCAGTTTCGAGAGCGGCGCAGACTACTACTTCGCGTCCATACCCTGCGAGTCCGAAGGCTTTTCCCTCCTGTTCTACAACGCCTCCGGCCAGGTGATAGCCTGCTATTCCGACAAGACCCTGAACCTGCGCCGTTCGCGCATAACCGACATAGGCACGGTAACCCTGAATACCACATTCGGGACACCCAACCCCAACGTCATCAAGTACATGGAGCATACCAAGGGTAGCAAGCCGGTCACCATCGCCCTTGTGGCCGAAGGCTTTACGGCATCCGAGCAGGACAAGTTCGTAAACCTTGCCGGCAGCGCCGTGGACCTTCTGTTCCAGACCGAGCCGTACAAGACCTACAAAGACTACTTCAACGTATATCTGATGAAGGCCGTCTCAAAGGAATCGGGAGCATCCGTGACCAACGGCAGCGGAACCGTCACCACCAGGAAGGACACATTCTTCAGCGCACGATGGGGTTCAAGTTCTTACGATGACATGACTTCCGACTGCGACAAGGCATGGGGGTACGTGAGCACATTCTGCCCCGAAATCCAGAGCGGTCTCCTGAGCATAGACGAAGTCGGGGTGGCAATGATAATCAATGACACACGTTACGGCGGGCGCTGTCACGTAACCTCGACAGGCCGCTGCATGGCCCATGTCCCTTACACCTATGGAGGCAAAGCCATCAACTGGTCTTTCCCTTCCATAGTGGCCGATGACGACGCAACCCAGTCCGGCGCCCACTACACCACCACCGACGAGTACAACGAACTGGGGCGCAGCAAGGGCGACTGGCGCAATACTTTCCTGCACGAATTCGGCGGACACGGCTTCGGGCGCCTGCTCGACGAGTATTGGAAGGGTACGTCTTACTCGACCGGAACCACTATCAGCGGTCACGGATGGAGTCTACCCTACGGCCTCAACATTTCCGGGACATATAACAATGTGCCCTGGCAGGACGACCTGCTTTCGAATCAGAGTTCCCTCATTGCAAAAGATTCCCGTTACTCACGCCTGGGACGCTTCCAGGGCGGCGACGAGATGATTATGAACCGCTGGCGCTGCGAGAAAATCAGCTGCATGATAGACAACCGTCCGTACTATTCGGCATGGCAGAGGGAATTGATAGTCAAGAGGATAATGGAACTCGCCGGCGGTAGTTTCTCGCTGTCCGACTTTATATCGAAAGACGTTACTACAGATCCGGTGCGTGACGGCGCGTCAACCAAGGCACCGCTTCCGGACGGCATCGAGTGCCCGCCTCTCGCCCCGCCCGTATTAATCGACCGCTCCGGCCACGGCGTACCCCAGCCGGTGTGTCTGCAATTGTAGAGTATGTTTAGAATCTTGAATAATAGTCTTGTCGTAGCGATACTGCTGCTGTTGACAGGATGCGATCTTCTTACCAGGCAAGGGCTGTTTTTCGATCAGGTAGAGCCCTCCGGAGTGGTGAAGTTTGAATATGAGTCTTCAACCGTAGTTACCACCGTCCTGCCGGGAGCGGGAGGAAGCACCACGGTTTCGTTCAGCGCATCGGGAGACTGGGTCGCCCGAATCTCCGACAACACCGTCAACTGGTGCACGCTCTCGCCGGAAAGCGGTTCGGCGGATGACAAGACGCTCACCATCAGCATTTCGGCAAACGACAAATTTGCCGAGCGAAAGTGTGTCGTTTCTCTTTTCTGCGACGGCAGGAGCGCTACCATAATTGTCAAGCAGGCCGAAAAAGAAGAGCTTTCTTTGAGCGAATCGAAAGTTGAAATACCTGCCGAAGGAGGCAACTTCTACATCACCGTTTCACACACTTCCGACTTCAGTTTCAAGGTTTCTGAAAACGCCGCGTCGTGGATTCATCCACTGACCACAAAGGCTCCGGCAGAAGATAAATTAGGATTCGAGGTCCTTCTTAATCCGGAATCTACCCCCCGTGAAGGAAGCGTCAGTTTTACAAGTCAAGTGGGAGAAGAAACGGTACGGGTAATCCAGAAAGGAATTTTAGAATGCATAATCGTTTCTCAAAAAGAATATACAATAGAACAGGAAGGCGGAACATTCACGGTTAAAGTAAAAAGCAATGTCGATTATGATTGCACTATTACCGAAGGAGCTTCCTGGATAAGCCCTGTGAACACAAAAGCCTTGGTGACCGACTCGGAGCGCAGCTTCAGCGTGTCGGCCAATCCGAAGGACGAGTTCCGGGAAGGAAAGATTGTATTTTCGAACAACGACCTGGGGCTCAGAGAAACCGTAACCGTCAAGCAGAAACCCGTTCTGGTGTTCTCCCTCTCTCCCGACAAGGTCGAACTGGACTACCAGGGCGGCAATTTTGAGATTAAAGTCACCTCTTCGGTCGATTATGACATAAAAACTGTTCCGGATTGGATTTCGGTCATTTCTACGCGCACGCAAACAAACACGCATATTTTTAATGCCCGCACAAACACCGCAGATGAGCCAAGGAGCGGGAATATCATCTTCACCAACAGCGAGGGAGGGAGCCTGACAGTGGCGGTTACCCAGAAAGCCCGTGAAGTTGCCGTCGACTGGAGCAAAGCGTTCATGCACCACTCGCTGATAATGCGCTTTACGGCAACATGGTGCGGGTATTGTCCCATAATGCAGCGCTCGGTACTACTTGCCCAGCAGCAATATCCCGACAAACTTATCCACGTGGCGCTTCACGGCGGACAAAGCGACCTGGAATTCCGTGACGAACCGACTCTCCAAAACCAGTATAAGGTTACAGGTTTCCCTACGGGGATTGTCGATGGCCGGATTAAAATCCACAACCAGGAAGAGTCTGTAACGGCAGGAAAAATAATCGATGCCGCAAAGCAAACCGAGCAAAAGTATGGAACCAAGACCGGGGTATCGCTCAATTCCACCCTTTCCGGAAGAGATTTGGACATCGACCTTACTGTTTACGCAAAGAAGAAAGGTTCATATAAAATCACCGTTCTTTTGCTGGAAGACGGGATCCAAAATGCACAATCCGGCGTCGCGGGTGGTCTCTTCACCCACAACGACGTGGCCCGTATTTCAGTCACCAACGTTGCAGGTGATACTTTCGACATTGCGAAGGACTGCAGTTATAAGGACTTCACTTATTCAGTCAAAAGTATCTCTTCATCTTTCAGGCTGGCAAACATGAAGATCCTGGTCATAGTATGGACTACTTTCAATTCTTCAAGTATATCCCAAAGCGAAGATTACGGCAACTACTATGTGGACAATTGCATCACCGTACCGCTTGAACAAGCTTATACGCTAATTACGACAGACAGCGGCGTATCGCAGTAAATGCCTCAACCGGCCTTGTGGGTCATGATATCAAGCACCATCTTGTCCGTCTCCCTCATTCCGACGGAGCCCAGGCGGGTCATATTGTGAATACTGCGGTCCACATCTTCCTCAATCAGGCCCTCCGTGCTTTCCACGGTGTGGTTCTGTATGGCCAGCATCGCGCTGAGAACCGCGGTTGACACGCCGCTGCTCACCTTGAGGGCGCAACTGGGCTTGGCGCCGTCACACACCATTCCGGCAAGGTTGGCTATCATGTTCTTGACGCTGGCAGCCACCTGCTCGTAGCCGCCGCCCATCAAATAGGTAAGGGCGCAGCTGCTGCCGGTGGACGCAACTACGCAGCCGCACAGGGCGCTCAGGCGGCCCAGGCTCTGCTTGATGTAGATTGCTGTAAGGTGGCTGAGCACCAGGGCGCGCGTGAGTTCCTCTTCGGTATTATGATTCTCCCGGGCGAACACCACCACCGGGAGTGTGGCGGCTATGCCCTGGTTGCCGCTGCCGGAATTGCTCATGACGGGGATCATGGCTCCCGCCATGCGTGCGTCGCAGGCGTTTGAAGTGGCGCTGAGGATGTGGCTGAAGATGGTGTCGCCGAATATTCCCTTGCCCAACGGACGCGAGAGCGTCTTTCCGAGCTCATGGCCGTAATTGCCTTTCAGGGCCTCTTCGGCGGCGGCTTCGTTGAGACGGCGCGACTCGTTTATGAAGTCAATGTCCTCGAGCGGGGCGGTGGTGGCAAAGTCGAACACCTGCCTCAACGTGAGTTCTTCGAAATTGCCTGCCGTGTTTTCCCTGGCGCCGACTGTTGCCAGTCGGTCGATTTTTTCCGCCGCGGCGGGACCGTCAAGATACACCAGCCCGGTGTGCTCACGGGCTATTACGGCACGGGAGCGGGCGGCGCCGGAGACGCATTCCACATCGATGTAGAGCATTTCTCCGTTGTCGGGAGCAAGGTCGATCTTTATCCGCCCTTCGGCTATGAAACGCTTGCCGTCACTTACCGCCTGCGCGTTGCAGTCCTTGAGTACTTCCAGTTGATAAGAACTCTTGCCGATGAGCGCGCCAAGTGCGACGGCGATGGGAAGTCCGGTCATTCCTGTGCCCGGGACGCCCACTCCCATTGCATTCTTGAGCATATTGCCGCTGAGTTTGACGCTTATGTGCTCCGGCAAGCATCCCAGAGCCTCTGTGGCATAGGCCGTGCAAAGTGCCACGGCCACGGGTTCCGTGCAGCCTATGGCCGGCACGACTTCCTTCTTTATGAGTTCGATAATCTGCGAATTGGTCATAGTACACAAAATTAGCAAAAAAATTTGCCGATTAAAAAAAACTTCTTACATTTGCAGTCCCAATGCGGAAATAGCTCAGTTGGTAGAGCGCAACCTTGCCAAGGTTGAGGTCGCGGGTCCGAGCCCCGTTTTCCGCTCTTAAAAGCTTGTAAATCAAGCGGTTAGGCCTTCGGAACCAGTTCTGGAGGCTTAATTTTTTTGCCCGCTCCCGGACCCCCGAGGCAGCAAAACCGGCCAAACGAAGCACTTTTTCAATCTATTTTTATATATTTGCGAGTTAAAGTGTAATACCAAAACCGCAAAATGGAAAAATTATTGAACAAGACCTGCGCCAAATACACATTGGCGGACGAGGTGAAAGCCAAGGGCGTATATCCTTACTACCGCCCCATCTCTTCAGGTCAGGACCCGTTGGTCACAATGGCGGACGGCACCAAGGTGCTGATGTTCGGTTCCAATTCTTATCTTGGACTTTCCGACGATCCCCGCCTCAAAGAAGCCGCAATTGCCGCAGTCAAAAAATATGGCACCAGCTGCTCCGGCAGCCGTTTTCTCAATGGTACCCTCGATTTACACGAAGAACTCGAAGCCAAGCTTGCCAAGTTCGTGGGCAAAGAGGAAGCCGTTACCTACAGCACAGGTTTCCAGGTCAACCTGGGAGTGGTGGGCTGCCTCGGATTCAGGGGCGGCTTTGTCTTCCTGGACGCCCTCGACCATGCCTGCATAATTGACGGCAGCCGCCTGAGTTTCAGCGAAGTACGCAAATTCCGCCACAACGATATGGCCGACCTGGAGAAGAAGCTCTGGCTCACTCCCAGAAACGCCAACAAGCTCATCGTGGTTGACGGCGTGTACTCCATGGAGGGCGACCTCGCCCCCGTGCCCAGGCTGGTGGAACTCTGCGAGAAATACAATGCGTCGCTCATGATCGACGATGCGCACGGCCTCGGCGTGGTGGGCGAAAACGGCTCCGGCACCGCCAGCCATTTCGGCCTCACCGACAGGGTGGACCTCATCATGGGCACATTCTCAAAGAGCTTCGGCTCGCTGGGCGGCTTCATCGCCGGCGACCACGAAGTCATCAACTACCTCAAGCACAACTCCCGCACCCTCATATTCAGCGCCTCCATGACCCCCGCAGCCGTGGCTGCAGCCAGCAAGGCGCTGGACATAATGATCGAAGAGCCCGAGCGCCGCGAGCACCTCTGGGACCTCACGAACCATGCCCACAAGGCCTTCAAGGACGCCGGATTCGACATCGGACACACCCAGTCGCCCATCATCCCCCTGTTCGTCAGGGACACCATCAAGGCCATGACCATAGTCAAGATGGCCTATGAGGCCGGCGTGTTCATCACTCCCGTCATCGCTCCCGCAGTGCCCGAGAAGGACGTTCTCATACGTTTCGCCCTCATGGCCACCCACAGCATAGAGCAGGTCGACGAGGCGGTGGAGAAACTCACCAAGATATTCAAGCAACTGGAGATCATATGATTATCCTCATAACCGGCATCACTTCCGGCTTCGGCAGGGCCATGGCCCAAAGGCTTTGCGCCGACGGGCACACGGTCTATGGCACCCACCGCCGGGATGTCGAGCCCCTGGAAGGCGTTCACTACATCAAGGCCGACGTGCGCAGCGAGGAAGATTGCCGCGCAACGGTTCAGCAGGTGCTGGACGAGCAGGGACGCATCGACGTTTTCATCAGCAATGCCGGTATGGGTATAGGCGGACCTCTGGAATTCTGCACCCTGGAGCAGGCCGAAAGGCAGATGGACACCAACTGGATGGGCATGGTCCGCTGCCTGCACTGGGTCCTTCCCGCAATGCGCAGGCAGAAGAGCGGCAAAATAATCTGTTTCAGCTCCATAGGAGGCCTCATGGGACTCCCCTTCCAGGGCCTCTACTCCGCCAGCAAATTTGCCATCGAGGGATACTGCGAAGCCCTGAGGCTCGAGGTTAAGAAGCTGGGAATCAAGGTTGTTGTGATAGAGCCGGGCGACTTCGCCACTTCTTTCACGGCAAGCCGAAACAGCGTCGAAGGGCCCGAGGTCCACGAGGCCTACCCCTCCTACGCCCGCTCGCTGCAGAGCATTGAAAAGGACGAGACCGGTGGCTTGAAACCGGAATTCCTGGCAGGCAGGATAAGCCGCATCGTCCGCAAGAAAAACCCGGGATACCACTATATAATATCCACACTGGAGCAGCGCCTGTCGGTGTTTTTGAAGGCCATCCTTCCGCCGTCATGGTTCGCCGCCATACTTGGAAGCTATTACCATCTATAAGTGAAAACCACATTTTCAATACACTACGACACCAGGTGGGGCGAGAGCCTCTGCCTGGTACTGCAGGACAAAAAGCATCCGATGCAATGGAACGGGGGCGGCATTTGGACTGCAAGCGTAAATGCCAGCGCCGCCGCCCTTAAGGATTATTACTACGTGGTCATGCGCGACGGCGTCATCGCCCGCAGCGAGTGGGAGCACCACAGCGCCGCTCCCGCCGCCAGCATAGATGACCATTGGCACGACTGCCCCATCGGCGGATGCCCCTTCGTGCGCAAGCACAGCGCGGGAATCTTCGACCGTCCGGGCTTCAGGGGCGCAGGAACCGCTATTCCGGTATTCTCGCTCCGCAGTGACGATGATTTCGGCATAGGCGATTTCAGGGACCTCCGACCGCTGGTCGACTGGGCCGCCGCCACCGGTCAGTGCATCATCCAGCTGCTGCCCGTAGGCGACACCACCCGCAAGGGGGAATGGAAAGATTCCTACCCCTACAGCCCCATTTCCTCATTCGCCCTGCATCCGCTCTACCTGCGCCTGCAGGAGATAGGAGTACCGCAGGATGCGGCGTTCAAGAAAGCACAGAAGGAGCTGAACGCCCTGCCGGAGCTGGACTACCCGCGCGTGTTCAAGGAGAAAATGAAACGCGTGCGCAAGGCATGGGAGGACCATGGCGCCAAGGACTGCGGGAGTGCATCTTTCCGCCGCTTCTGCAAGGCCAACGCCTACTGGCTGGACGAATATGCCGATTTCTGCGCCCACCGCGATTCCAACGAGCCCGACTACTGGCGCTGGATACAGTGGCATCTGGACCGCCAGTTCGCCGAAGAGGCCGCCTACGCCCGCAGCAAGGGCGTGCATTTCAAGGGCGACCTGCCAATCGGCGTGAGTTCCGACAGCGCCGACGCGTTCTACCATCCGGAGCTGTTCAACCTCGACTCCAGCGCTGGCGCACCGCCCGATTTCTTCAGCGCCGAGGGCCAGAACTGGGGCTTCCCGACCTATAACTGGGACGAAATGGCACGCGACGGCTATGCATGGTGGAAGAGCCGCCTGCGCAAGATGAGCGAATACTTCGACGCCTTCCGCATCGACCATATACTGGGATTCTTCCGCATCTGGGAGATTCCTCTGGAATACAGCAGCGGTTCGATGGGGCACTTCAACCCCGCACTCCCCTACCGCCGCGAGGAAATCGAAGCCATGGGACTGCCGCTGGAAGGCCTTTTCCTGCCCGATCCGCGCAATCCCGGCTGCGTCCAGCCCCGCATACTGCCGGAGTCGGAGAATCTCCCGCAGTGGCAGAAGGAGAGATTCGGAGCCCTGTTCAACGATTTCTTCTATCATCGCAACGACGATCTATGGCGCCGCAACGCCGAACGCAAGCTCCCCGAGCTGCTCGACGCCACCGGCATGCTGGCCTGCGGCGAAGACCTGGGCATGGTGCCCGACTGCGTGCCCGGCGTGATGGAGCACGAGAGCATACTGTCGCTGGAAATGTCCAATATGGACAAGGGTCGCCCCTGGCCGTACCTGGCCGTTTGCGCCACCTCCAGCCACGACATGGCCACCATGCGCATGCAGTATCATGAGGAGCACGGCTGCGATATGGAACCGTGGGTGGTACGCCGCGCGCTGTGGGACTTCCTGTCGTCTGCGCCCATGCTGGCCATCTTCCCGCTGCAGGACTGGCTCGCGCTCGACGGAGGCCTGCGAAGGGAGGATTTCCTCAACGAGAGGGTAAACCAGCCCGCCGACCCCAACCACCACTGGCGCTACCGCATGCACCTGAACGTTGCGGAACTGCCGAAGGCCACCGGCCTCAACACCGAAATTACCGGAATGCTCAAGGATTCCGGACGATATAATGGATAATATTATGACACAGGACGAACTATTTAAAGTACTCGTAGCACATTGCAAGGAATACGGATTCATATTTCCGTCGAGTGAGATTTACGACGGACTCGCCGCAGTGTACGACTACGGCCAGATGGGTGTAGAACTCAAGAACAATATAAAGCAATATTGGTGGAACGCGATGACCCGCCTGAACGAGAATATCGTGGGCATCGACTCCTGCATCTTCATGCACCCCCGCATCTGGGAAGCCTCCGGCCATGTGGGCGCCTTCAACGACCCCCTCATCGACAACAAGGATTCCAAGAAACGCTATCGCGCCGACGTGCTCATCGAGGAC
>JAFZBM010000001.1 GCA_017561765.1 Bacteroidales bacterium
AGAATTCCAATACCTATACCTGTAATTTAACGCTGTAGAATAATGTTTTCTACAGTCCTCTGTGGCATCTTTTAGGAGATTTTCGTATCTCCTATGCTCCACAAAAATCCCTCTCAGAGTAGTCTGAGGGGGATTTTTCGTGACTAATGTGTCAAACGGTCAGAACAGAGTACAGGCGATCCGGAGCGAGATCCCATGTGCAGTAACCGGCGTCTTTACCCAGGCGTAGGTTCCCATCCCGGCCGGCAGGTAATCCTTGTCCATTCCCGTATAGAAGAAGTATCCCGTCGAGAAGGAGAATCGCTTCAGCGTCACACCCACGGAAGGATTGACGGTGAAATTGTTGGAAGACCTGTCCGTACAGAACAAGCCGCCCAGGCGTAAGGAGAAGAACGGCATCCACATTCCTTTTCCCGACAGGGTGTACCGGCCTTCCATGAAAACCGGGATGAAGATTTCCTCGGTATAGAAGGAATAAGATGCCCCCGCACCCAGGCCGGTGAACAGATGCTCGTCCCAGGATATGCCGTGGCATGTTTCCAACAATCCCACCAGCCCCTTTCCGTATTTGCTGAAGGTCGGAAGCATGGTCACACTGACGTCGCTGGAATAGCGGGGTGAAACACCGCTGCCTGCCTGTATCCGGATCGGCGCCTCGAAATTGAGTTTCTGTTGGGCTGCCGCGGAAAGGACGGTCAGCAGGGCCGTTGCAATAAGAATTAACTGCTTCATAAGGAGTTTACTGTTTTTCAAACATGGAACGAAGGTCTTTGAGCGTTGCGGTGCCCTCCAGGTAGATCATCGTGACCATCCAACCGTGATAATCCGTCGGGCGGGCCTGATAACAGAGATATCGCCGCGTAATACCCAAAGGTTTCAGTTGGATAAGTCCATAGGTCAACAACGCCCCGGTCTTCTCGGTTTCCGCCGAATCAGCCGCAAGGGCATCGGCCTCCACCAGGGCGGCGACTTTCCGGGCTGACAGGGTATCGACCTGAAAACGGACGCTTCTGTAGTAACTGATCTTGTAAGTCGCCATGCCGTCACCGCGGACTTCCGTCACTACCATCTGCCTTTCGGGAATCACCTTTCCCTGGAAGACGGGATAGCAGTCGAGTCCCTTCTGGGCAAAGGCCGCCCCCGTGAACAGGAGCAGGGACATCAGGCAAATGATTGTCTTTTTCATCGCTCGAACAATTCAAACAGATTGGTCTCGGCCGGAGTTTTTCCGGCGAAGAAATCGGCAAGGGAAGACTCGACGGATTCCATGATCAACGTTTCGTCCTCATCCTTGTCGCCATAGGTATAGCGGATACAGGAGTTGTGGTTCTGATTCGAAAGGATTATGCCGATGGCAGTCATTATCGCAACGCTTGCAGCAGCCACAAGCGAGTAAAACCGGACCGCACGGACCCTCTTGCCTTTCTTCTGCCGGCCGATGCCGATGTATCCCAGCACTCCGCGCAGTTCCTTGAATGCGGGATCATCGGTCGATGCCGCATACAATACCAGTTCCTTCTCCTCCTCGGGGGAAGTCTCTGCATCAAAGTAACGCCGCATCAGTTCCAGGTATTTCTCCTTGTCATTCATGGCTCATGCTGTCTTTCAGTTTCTTTCTGGCCCTGGAGAGTTGCATCCGCACCGCCGCCGGTTCCATCTTCAGTTCCCGGGCAATCTCCTCCAGGGTCCGCCCTCCGTATTCCTTCTCTTCCAAAATGTACTTTTGTGTCGATGTCAATTCACTGTCGATCTTCCGCTTCAGTTCATCGTAGGCCCGTTCCTTCTCTGCGGCGTCCGGGCTCTCGTCGACAAGATCCGTTTCCAGAGGCACCTCTCGTCTTCGTCGCTTTTCGTTGAGGCTCGCATTCCTTACGGTCCGTGTCAACAGCGCCTCCGCCTCTTTTTCCGACCGTAGCGGATACTGCTTTCTCCAGAGCCGGACGAAGCTGTCCTGAAGGACATCTTCCGCCCCTTCCGAATCCGCAATCACGCGTCCGGAAATCACTCTCAGCCTCTGCCGAAGCCGTATGAAAGCGTTGGTCAGATAGTCTTGTGACATCGCTGCTTATCCCATCATCTATCGTGCCGTCCACTATGATAACACGCTTGGCATGGAAGTGTAACACGATAACCGATAAAAAATGCCCGGCAAATCCAACTGCCGGGCTTTTTCGTAGTGCTAGCGTAGAGAACTACCGGATAGCGGAATCTATGCCTTAGTTTTTCTGCCAGAATTCCAGGGCATCGCCGACAGACATGGTCGGGAAGTCGGCGAGCGTGCAGATCAGCTGCCACATCTTCACTTCGGATTCGTCGATGTCGCCGTCGGAAGCCATGACTGCGGCAAGATAACCGGTGGCATACTTCTGCTGCTCTTCATCCATGGAAGAAAGAACGCTGATCGCTTCGGCCGTCTCCATTTTCTGCGCGACGGTGACGCAAGCGAGAATCTCTTCCTTGTCCAAGCCGAATTCGGCCATTCCGAAAGTGATGATCTCTTTCTCGGCATCGGCAAACTTTCCATCCGCCGAGGCCATGCTGAAGGCCATCTTGATCACAGCGGCCAACTCTTTTCCTGAAAATTGCATATTACGGTGTTTTGTGAATGTTGTGTGTGTTACGCAAATATAAGAATTAATTCATACACTTCGCTGTTTTTCGACGAAATATCCTATCCGGAATTCGGAAGGATTTGCTATCTTTGTATGATAGAGAAGGACAAGCCATGAAGATTGTCGCTGACATGCATATCCCCTTCCTGGAAGGGGTTTTCGAACCTTACGCGGAGGTGGTGTACAAGCCCGGCCCGGAGATTACGCGGGAGGACTGTATGGATGCCGATGTCCTGATTACCCGTACCCGGACCCGCTGCAATGCGGAGCTGCTGGAAGGCACTTCCGTGAAGTTGATATCGACCGCCACCATCGGCACGGACCATATCGACCTGCCCTGGTGCGGGACGCACGGAATCGAGGTATACAGCGCTGCCGGATGCAATGCCGGCGGTGTGATGGACTATGTGTTTTCCGCCCTGTACGGCGTGGCGGCGCGGAAGAAGATCCCGCTCCAGAACGCCAAGCTGGGCATCATCGGCGTCGGGCACGTGGGCCGGAAGGTCGAGCGCGCCGGCCGGAAGCTCGGCTTCGAAATCCTGCGCTGCGACCCGCCGCG
>JAFZBM010000033.1 GCA_017561765.1 Bacteroidales bacterium
CTGGACTCGAAGCCCCGCGCAGTCACGAACTTGGCGCACTGGGCCAGGGCCTGGGGATGGCTCAGCACAGTGCGGATATCCCCCGGCTTGGCTCCGGGAAGCCCCAGAAGGTTCTGGGACACGTCGAGTTCCAGCATCAGGTTTATATACAGGCTGCCCCCGAAAGTCAGGTCCATCACACCGCCCACATCGCCGGCAAAACTGTTTTCCACCGGCAGTATTGCCGTGTCCGCCTCTCCTTTCTCGCAAGCCGTGTAAGCGCTCTCGAAATCGGGATAAGGCACTATGTCCGCCTCCGGGAACACGCTGCTGGCGGCAATATGGGCAAAAGCCCCCGGTACGCCGCAGTAAGCTATCTTCATCCCGTTCATCAGGCGGGCCTGATAGGCCTTGGAAATCTTCATCATATCCCGCAGGAACAGCACATAGTACTCCTGGATGCCGGGATCGGAGATATTGCCTATGTTGTTGGATATCACCCTCTCTTCCTGGGCGGCATCAAGAATCGGCAGGCCGTTTCCCCTCTTGTAGTCAAGGATTCTACCGGCCAGCCTCATGCGCTCCTCGAAGAGCTTCGCTATGTTCTTGTCAACCTCGCCTATAGCCAGGCGGGCCTGCTCCAGATCATTCATCGGGTTCGAACAACTCCTTGCCTACTCCGCAAAGAGGGCAGACCCAATCCTCAGGAAGCTGCGCGAAAGGCACTCCCTCTTCGGCCTCATCGTACACGTGGCCGCAAACACTGCAAATGTATTTCATAACAATCAGATATTAATAAACGCAAATATAACTCTTTTCGTTCCAATATAAAACGGATTTTCAATTAAAGGTTTAGCTTTTTGGCAAAAAACTTGCTATATTCGGCGTAAACATTTTTTTATGAAACGTGTGCTGATTGGATTCCTTGCTGCCGCCCTCTGCCTTTCCGGATGCTCAAAAGACAGCATAGACATAACCGACGAACTTGTTGATATCTCCTTCAAGGACAACGACGACCCCGAGGAGCAGAGCGGGACCAATGACGATATATCTACTGTTACTTTCACCCGTACCATAAGCATCAAATGGTCCGGAAGCACCGCCGGAGTCGAAGGCGATGATGCAGGCACCGTCAGCGTCAGCGGCGGAAATGTCACAGTCCACAACGCCGACACGTCCCAGGTCGTGATGTACCGCCTCTCCGGTTCATGCAGCAACGGCTCTTTCAAGCTTTACAGTTCACGCAAGCAAGCCCTTGTGCTTCAGGATCTTGAACTCACCAACAAGAGCGGGGCGGCCATCAACAACCAGAGCCGCAAGCGCACATTCGTAGTGCTCGAGGGGACAAGCAAACTCGCCGACGGCAGCGTTAAATCCGACGGCGACTACAGCGACCAGCCGTCCGATGAGGACTGCAAAGCCGCCTTCTTCAGCGAAGGCCAGCTGGTATTCAGCGGCAGCGGCTCGCTAAACGTCACCGCCACCGGCAAGGCTGGAATCACCTCCGACGATTACCTGCGCTTCATGGGAGGCCAGTCCGTCAGCGTGAGCTCCACCGCCGGCCACGCCCTCCGCGGCAAGGATGCAATTCTGATCGACGACGGAAGCATAGTGGCAAGCACATCTGCGGCCGGCAAGAAAGGCATGAGTTCCGACGGCGTCATAACCATCAGCGGCGGCAATACAAGCATCTCCGTCAGCGGCGGGACGATAAGCGAGCAGGTAACTACCAACGGCAAAACCACCACCGAATACACCGGCGCTGCGGGCGTCAAGGCCGATTCCACCTTCTGCATAAGCGGCGGAGTTCTCACTGTAGTGAGTTCCGGGCAAGGTGGCAAGGGAATCAGCGGCGACCGGGACGCCCTGTTCAAGGGCGGCAGCGTTAAAGTTACCGTCACCGGCAGCAACCTGAGCGGCAGCACCAGGACCGATTCCGATACCTCCGGAGGTCCGGGCGGTCCCGGCGGTCCTCCGGGCGGAGGCCCTGGAGGCAGCAGCAACAATCTCAAATCGGCCAAGGGCATCAAGTTCGACGGAGACATCACCATCAGCGGCGGCAGCATAGAAGTAAGCGCTTCCAGCCACGAAGCCATAGAATCCAAGGGCACCCTGACGGTCACCGGCGGCAGCCTGTACGCCTACTCCCCCGCCGACGACGCCATCAACTGCGCGGGCAACATGACGCTCAGCGGCGGCTTCGTATGCGGCTGGTCTACAGGCAACGACGGCATAGACGCCAACGGCAATCTCTATGTCCAGGGCGCCACGGTATATGCCGTAAGCACGAAAGGCAGCCCCGAAGTGGCAGTTGACGCCAACACGGAGGGCGGCTACAGACTCTACCTCGAAAGCGGCACGCTCGTCGCCATCGGCGGCATTGAATCGGGAAGCAGCATCACGGGCAGCGCCTACAGCACCACCGGCTGGGGGAAGGGCAAATGGAATGCCGTCTATGACAGCAACGGCGATGCGGTATTCTCCTTCATGGCCCCGTCGTCCGGCGGAAACGGCACCATGGTGCTCTACTGCGGCGGCAAGCAGCTTTCACTTAAATCTGGAGTGACCGCCGCAGGCGAGACATTCTGGGGCGGGAACGGCAGCACGGCATCCCCCACCGGCGGCAGCACGGTCAGCTTAAGTACCTATACATCAAGCGGAAGACGATAATGAAAAAGATACTTACGATAGCAGCGGCACTGCTGCTGTTCCTGCCGGGACTGGGAGCCCAGGAGGCGCAGAAGATAAACAAGAAGAACCTTGTAATCAAGGAATGGAACACCGACGCCAAGAGCAACCAGCGCATCCTCGACCACGTCACCACCTACAATCCGGACGGTAAGAAGGTGGAGGAGATCGAATACTCCGGGAGCCGGCAGAAATGGCGCAAGCGCTTCGAATACGGCGCCGACGGCAAGGTGAGCCGCGAACTTATCTACGACGACCATAACCGTCTTAACAGCGTCAAGAAGTTCCAGTACAATGAGTTCGGGCGCAAGAAGACCCAGTATACCTACGATGCCAAAGGCAAACTGCAAACCATAAAAGTATTCGAATACATCACTGAAGATGCCTGAGGCCGTGCACATTCTCCCCGACAGCGAGCTGGAAGCATTCTCCCCCATCAGCCTTGAAGAGATGGACTCGGTGAAGCTGCTCAACCGCATCGACAGCAAATACCTAACCGACGAGGAAACATTGCTGCCGCTGTTGAGGGATGCATGCAAGGCGGGCTACAGGGCCCTGGAGACAGACGGTTCGAAAATAGCTATATACGATACGCTCTATTTCGACACTCCGGAGCACAAGATGTTCCTGGACCACCACAACCGGAGGCTCACGCGCCAGAAGGTCCGCACCCGCGTATATGTCGACTCGGGCCTTACCTTCCTGGAAATCAAGCGGAAAAACAATCACGGCCGCACCAGGAAGAAGCGAATGGCCATTCCTGACGGGGAGTTCCGGAATTTTTCATCGGACACAGCTGCAACGGAGTACCTGAAGGCCAAATCCGACTATTGCGCCGAAGACTTGACCCCGTCGCTCGAGACGCTGTTCCGGCGTATAACCTTGGTCAACCCGGACAAGACTGAACGCATCACCATAGACACCGGCCTGAGCTTCAAGAATCCCCGCAACTCGGGCGAAGGGAGCCTGCTAAACGGAGTCATTATCGAGCTGAAACAGGACGGGCATGCCGGCAGCCAGATGAAACGCATACTGCTCGACCACAGGGTGAAGCCGATCAAGGTGAGCAAGTACTGCATAGGCATAACGCTCACGGACAAGAGCATAAAGTCCAACCGTTTCAAGCTGAAAATAAGAAAGATAGAAAAACAAATAAGCAATAAACTGACATGATACAGAACGATTTACCCGGAGCGTTCGACCTCGCCGACGAGAATCTCCTCGATGTCCAGACCATCACCGATGCGATGATGACCACGTCGCAGAGCCTGACTGAACTCGCCATCAGGTTCTTCCTCAACCTGTTGGTCTGCTGGATTCTGGTCCGTTTCTTCTACTACCGCAAAAGCCGCAGGCGCGACTACTATTTCACCTTCATGGTGTTCTCGTCCGCAATGCTGCTCCTGCTGTTCATGATGGGCAACGCCGAAGTCGGGGTGGGACTGACCCTGGGACTCTTCGCCATCTTCGGAGTAATACGCTACCGAACCGAAACGGTGCCGATACGGGAGATGACCTATCTCTTCATCATCATTGCCGTCGCCGCCGTCAACGGCCTGTCACCGCTGTACAAGATAGCGGGTCTGACCTCCGACTCGCCGCATTACGTCCTGTCCACCGGGCATCTTGCCGTGCTGGGAGCGTCCAACCTGCTTGCGCTGGCTCTGGTCATCATACTTGAGAGCAGCCGAGCGCTTAAACAAAGCGCCACCAGGCTAATCCTTTACGACCGCATCGAGCTCATAGTTCCCGAAAAACGGGAGGAACTCCTGGCCGACCTGGAAAAGCGGGTAGGCGTTAAAATCGACAATCTGGAAATCGGCCACGTAGATTTCCTGCGCGACGCGGCCTATATAAAGATTTATTATACCCCGGAAGCCGGCGCAACGGCAACCATTGGGGAACTCACCCGGGCAAAAGATTTTACGGAATGAAACGCATACTCATCAGCATTGCCATTCTCATCCCGTCAGTCATTCCGGCACTCGCCCAAGGCACGGTTAACCCGCTCGTAACCGACCTGCGCACCCGGACATCCCTAGAGATGGACTGGAAACTGGCCAAGGGGCTGCACCTCAATGCCGGATACGAACTCCGCACCGAGAATGCCCTTTCCGCCATAGACCGTCACCAGGCGGAACTGGGATTGAGCTACAAGGTGAACAAGTGGCTGAAGACGGGTGCGTTGTACACCTTCATCTACCACAACAGGGGGCTCAACGGATGGACACCGCGCCACCGCTTCAGCGCCGACGTAACCCTGGACGCCAGGGCCGGCGACTGGCGGTTCTCGCTCAAAGAGCAGTTGCGCCTTACCCATAAGACGGAATCGCTCAACCCCTGCCAGGAAGTGGCGGATCCCCTGATGCTCAAGTCGAGATTCAAGGTACAGTACAAGGGCTTCATGAACGTCGAACCCTATGCTTTCGCAGAGGTGCGCAACATTTTCAACGACCCTTCCTGCAACGCCACTTGGAGTACCGCCAGCCTGGCTTACACCAATTACAGCTTCGGCGGTTACAACGATGCCTACATCAACCGTCTCAGGGGCGCGCTTGGCTTTGAATGGAGCATTTCCAGGCACTCCTCCATCGATATCTACGGCATGCTAGACTATTGCTACGACAAGAACATCGACGTAGATAAAACACAAAAGTACCTGAAATCCCTTACTTGGGACCAGGCACTTAACGGAATAATAGGGATTGGCTACAAGTTCTCCTTCTAGTAGCCGAATTCGAATTCGTCCACGTACAGGACACTTCCCGACGCCCCCGTGTTGAAACTGCCCAGGCGGCTGCTTGTGGCGACCACTGACACATAACGGGGCGTCTTGCCGTTACGATAGACGAACGGCACATCAAAATGTACGTAGCCGCTGGTACCGCGCTTTATGACCAGCTGCGCACGGCCGATAATGTGGGGATCATTTTCGGGGTCGATGAATCCGTCAACGTGGCTCACCATCCTGCGGGGTTTCTCCCAGTCCATCAGCAGCACTTCGATAAGGGCCTCGTCGCTGCGGCCCATCATATCCTCATAAGGCGGATCGGCATAATTGATCTTGCGCGGGATATAATGATAATAACCCGACAGGCTTTTCGGGCGGCCCTTGAAAGGAGCGCCGAGTTCCGTCTCTACGCCGGCCATGTCCACCAGCCTTATGTAGCGGCCGCTGAATACATTGCCAGCCACGAAGGCCCAGGCCACCTTCTTGCTCTCTATCCTTGCCGCCGCCTCGCCCTCTCCTTCCACGGCCACATGCGTGTACTCGGGCGTGGTGCTGTTTATGCCCAGTTTGCCCAGGCCGGGATTGGCGGAATCCCAGATACGCGAACTGGCCGGAGCGTCCTTTTCATACAGGCGCCATACGCCGCCGCTCTTGGACCAGTTGTCAAAGCCCATATTGTAGAGCTGCGGGGCGTTCTGGGCGGAAAGCGCGTAAGAAACAAACGCAAAAAAGAAGAACGCCGGAAGAAGGAAAATCAAACGTAAGTGTTTCATGTACGTAAACGGAGTTTAAGCGGGAGAATATGATAGATGCGGCAGAGGAAAAGCCACAGGTGCTTTCGGTTGATAAGCGCCCTGACAATACGGCTCTTCCTGCTCTTTGTCTCTCCAACAGGATACGCTCCCAGGGCCTCAAGGCGGGAGAAGCAGTCAATCGTCTCCTGTACAGGGCAATACCTGAGCACGTTGGTGAATAAGCCTATGGTGTCATCCACGCGTCCGGCCTTAAGGGAAAGCACGGCAGGGGCAGGAGTTGCGGGATCCTCAATAAGGACCGTCTTCGCCTCAATGCTCCGCGTCATAGCGGCGGCAAAGGCAATGCCGTCACGCTGCTTCTTGGAATGCAGAATCGAAACATCGTTCTGCATATAATAATACATATCTACATCTATGAACGCCACCTTCGAAGCATGCTTGAGCACCTGCAGTTTGAACAGGCAATCCTCCCCATAGGAAATATTCTCGAACAATAATCCGAGCGGCTCCAGAAAAGAGCGACGCAACACGCACACGCACATACTCCAGGTTAAATCGTAAGGAGGATTACCCAGATACTCCAGGCCAGTCTGGGTCTCCGACACATTGGAGAAGTTCCTTCTGGGGGTCGGAACAGGATCGGACGGTCTGAGCATCAAACGTCCCGCATGCAACATATCCAGTCCCCGTTCCTCCGCAACGGCAATAATGCGCCCGAGCACCTGCCGCTGCAAATAATCATCGCTGTCACAGAAATAGAGCCATTCCCCTTTCGCCAGCGACATGCCGAAATTTCTTGCCGCAGACACCCCGGCGTGCTCCCTCCTGAAATAACTGATCTGAGGATAGCGACGGGCATAATCTTTCGCTACCACCGCTTCGTCATCGCTGCCGTCATCCACGACTATTATTTCATAGTCAGATGGTGCGAGGTCCTGGTCCAGCAAGGAATCCAAGGCCCTTCCTATCAAGGCATTAGTGTTATAATAAGGGATTACTATGCTTAGTTTCATAATGCATGAAAAAAATTACAGACGTTGACGAAGCTTTAAGGGAAGAATATGATAAATACGGCACATGAATATCCAAAGATGCTTGCGGTTGATAAGCGCCCTCATAATACGGCCGCTTTTGCTCTTTGTTTTGCCCACAGGATACGCGCCCAAGGCCTCAAGACGGGAGTAGCAGGCCATTGTTTCCTGTACCGTAGAATATCTAAACACATTGATAAACAGGCCTATAACATCATCCACGCACCTGTCTTTCAAAAACAGCGCGGTCTGTTCAGGGGTTGCGGGATCATCGACCAAAGCCATCTTCGCTTCTATGCCCCGTATCTTCGCCGCGGCGAATGCTGCGCAGTTACGCCGTTTCCCGGAATGCATGATCGATTTTTCATTATATATGTAGAAATACAACTCCACATCGATGAACGCCACCTTTGAAGCGTGCTTGAAAACCTGCAGCTTGAACAGGCAGTCTTCCACATAGAAGACATTCTCGAACCGGAGGCCAAGGGCTTCGATAAAAGAGCGCCGGAAAAGACTCACCCACAAGCCACAGGTCATAGGGGCCGGAGGATTCCCCAGATACTCCATGCCGCTCTGAGTCTCCGACACATTGGAAAAGTTTCTTTTTGGGGCAGGTACCGGATCCGACGGTCTGAGCATCAAACACGCCGCATTTATCATTTCCAGCCCCCGTTCCTCAGCAACGGCTATTATGCGTCCGAGAACCTGCCGCTGCACATAGTCATCGCTGTCGCAAAAGTACAGCCAGTCTCCCTTAGCCAGCGACATACCGAAATTCCGTGCGGGGGATAATCCGGCGTGATCAATCCTGTAGTAGTTGACCTGGGGATAGCGGCGGGCATAATCTTTCAGTACCACAGGCTCTTCGCTGCTGCCGTCATCTACGACAATTATTTCATAATCCGAAGCTGCAAGATCCTGGTCAAGCAGAGAATCCAGCGCCCTGCCCACCAGGGCATCTGTATTATAATATGGGATAATGACACTCAGTTTCATACGCATATTTGTCTAACCTTCACCATGTGCGGCGGAGCGCAAACCGTTGAAAACTATCGACGGGAAAAAGCGGAAGGAATCCAGGGGGAAGGAACACGCATGGCGGCCCAAATCACCCAGACGCTGGAAGAATGAAATGAGTTTCCGCACAAGATACGGCTTGTTTGAATAATAGCTCATGTCCCTGTTATGGCCAAAATTCCCCACCTTCATTATGAAAGACTGAATTCTGCGCGCTTTGTTATGCCACATTCTTCTGTCTTCATACAAGGGCATGGCATCGGCCGGCATCCCGAGGAATTCAACCGCATATGCGGCAAAGGCGCGCCACTCCGTATCCAGCCGCATGGAATGGATACGGGATTGAAGCAGGGACGCATCGATACTGTCCCGATACACCCAGAGCTGACGGCACCAGTCGCAAATCTGCCTCAGGCCTATTCCTCCGCGATAGAAATGCTGCAGAATGTGGACGAACACGTAAATAATATCCTCGTTTACAGGCGGGAGAAGAACTTCGGTATTACTGTTCTGCCAGACCCGGAACTGACGGTCGGAGAACACCCTGGACTGTATGGAATCCAGCTCTCTGTCTATTCTCTTCGACAATCCGCAGCGGAGGGTGCCGTGCAGTTCTACGAACCACGGCTTGATCGTAAGCCCCAGATGCTTGATCGCGACGCCTTCCACTTCAGATGATGAAGCCAGAGGCAGCAGGAAGGCCTTAGCCTTCTCATAGTCCACGTCATCCAGAAAGAAATCTATGTCTCCAGACGCCCGCCACTGGGGCTTCTCATAACATTGTGCTATTCCCTGCCCTTTCAGCAGCAAGGCACAAGCTCCGGCCTCGCGCAATTGTTCTTCCATCACGCCGATGAAATAATTCATCATGCGATTCCGCACTACCAGCATACCGACCTTCTTGAAGAAGCGTTTCAGAACCGGTTTCGGCACTTCCGTATCTTCCACATGTCTCAGGCCGGCGGCAATCAGGCCGACTACCGACTGCTCCTCCGCCAAAGCATACAAGGCGGAATAATCAACGGGCGTAAACGGCTGAAGCCTGACGCTCTGTTCCCACAGGCCGGCACGAAGCAAGGCGGCGAATGCCGATAGCGTGTTTTTATCTTTTTTCAAGGGTTCAGAGTTGTTGATTGGTTTTCAATGATTCCAGATACGCTGAATGAAGAGGATAGTACTTCTTCATGAAGATCAGGTACGACAGGCACAAGACCACCAGCACAATGCCGGAATACACAAAGTGGTTGATGGGCAGGAAGATAAGCCCAGCGGAGATCAGAAGCTGCAGTACGAAATAAAAAGCAGCCACAAGCAGATGGGGTATCTTCAGTTCGTTCGCCATTATCTGATAAGCATGCTTGCGATGGGCCTCGCCGAGGTTCTCATGCAGGATAATGCGATGTATGATAGTCAGCACCGTGTCAACCCCGTAAACGGCGAGGAACATGATATAAGTGAGGTCTCCGGTCTTGATCATCAGCAGGAAGATGGCAAAATACAGCAGGTACGCCATGGACGTCGCCCCAACGTCTCCTGCAAAGCATCTGGCCCTCTTGCGGAAGTTGAAGAAGCAGAAAACCAGCACGCTGAGCAATACGGCCACCAGCAGGTCATGGCTGATAAAGGCGAAGCCGGTCTGGTCCAAACCGGCGTTCATGTGCATCAGCGGCAGCAGGACGGCGATAGAATACAATCCCGTGATGCCGTTGATGCCGTCCATGAAGTTGTAGGCGTTTATAATTCCCACTCCCACTACCCAGGCCAGCAGGACTACAGGCCACAGGATGCGGCCAAAAACGCCCATCTGCATGAACATCAGGAAGATGGCCAAGCACTGGAATATCAGGCGGACGGAGTCCGGAAGTGTACCTACGTCATCAAAGAAACTTACCGTAGCAATCAGGGTAAGGCCCGCCATGAACCAAGGATACTGGAGACCGAAGAAGGCGCTCGATAACCACGCCCCGAGCAGGAAGACTATCCCCCCTCCACGGAGCACGACACCCGTGTGCGAACTCCTGGCGTTGGGCTTGTCGATAATATTGAAGTGCTTTGCTATGCGAAAATAGACGAGTTCCCCGACTATCAGCAGAGCTAAGATAATTGCGTATTCCTTTATCATGAAACAGCTGCTTTTTTACGCAGTAAAATATTATACACAAATACTTTCAGGCCTGGCGGCATATACACGAACATGCGGACAGAAATCATATTGCGCATATAGCGTACCGGGCCTATCAACCCGTTGGCTTTCATATAGTTGTTAAGAGTCTTCCAGCTTGAGATATAAGCCTTTGACCCGCGGCGCTGAACCATTCCGTTTCCTACCCTGGCGTGGACGAGCACCTCCCCGATATTAGCCAGCTTGATACCGTTCACGATCGCCCTGAGCCAGAGATAATAATCTTCCACATAGAGTACGTTCTGATAGGAACCGATGCCCAGGACAAGATCGCGCCGCATCATGACGGCCATATGATTCAGGGGGTTGCGGAAACGCGCCATCTTTACCAGTTCGTCATGCTCCAGCGGCAGGGTCTTAACACGTATAGGCCTGGTCCAGTCGGAATCAAACTCATCCAGATATGAACTGATAATCCCGATTTCCGGATGGGCGTCCATGAATGCCACCTGTTTCTCGAAACGGCGGGGGTCGCATATATCATCGCTGTCCGCACGCGCCACAAGCGGGAACGAACACTTTGCAAGGCCGAAATTCAGGGCTTTGCCCAGGCCGCCGCTCTCTTTCCGGTACACCTTGAAAATATCCGGAAAGAGCTGGGAATATTTCACTATTATAGACTCCAGCCCTTCCGTCAGATCACCGTCGCAGATAAGCACGAACTCATCCGGGCGCCGACTCTGATGCACCAGAATGCTTTCCAGGGAAAGATCGAAGAATGCCGGCTGCTCTTTATGGTACACCGACATCAGGACAGAAAAACCTTCAGCGGACATCTATTTATACGGATGTGTTAAATCAATGGAAATAAAGTCATGGTGAGACACCCTCTTTTCTACGGGCGGGAGCTCCCTCCAGTTTCTGTAAATCTTAAACAGATACTCTTCGGGCATGGCGGGACAGCTCAGCATCATATCCTCGAACGGCAGGCGTGTCGGGACGCCGAACAGTTCTCTCTCCACAATCTCCTTTCTCCCGTATGCACCCATCAGGTTCCCTACATACTTTCCGTTTTCCGGGCCTATCCCGGCGCACAAACGGTTCAGCTTAACACGTACTTTCTGCTGGTTCCTGAATCCGAAAGGAATAAGTCTGGCGGCAAGCACCGCGGCATTCTTTGCAAACGAGCGCCCTTTCCGCACTCCGGTCACCAGGGACAGATAATAACGGTACTTCCGCTCCACCACCCTGAAGTTGGCATAGCTCTCCTCCAGAGTATCCCCGATGCTGTCTATAGGGAAGATGTCGAGGAACACTCCCCTGGAGACATTGATACGCTTGTGCTCAACCAATGTCGTCGTAGTATCATACACCTTAGCATAGGAATAGCAATAATCCTTTTCCGGAGACGTGTAGGTCTCGATTATATACCGTCCCTTGTCGCTGACGAATCTTTCAAGGGCGTCAAAGTCCTTGCGGGGCATCCCCAGATCGATATCGTCGTCCCACGGAATGAAACCTTTGTGACGCATGGCCCCCAACAGAGTGCCGCCAATAGCATAATAAGTCAAGTGGTTCGACTCGCAAAAAGCGTCAAACCATTTGAGCGCCTCCAGAAGAGCACACTGCAGAGAGGATAAAGAACCCGGATTATTCATGATAGCGATTATTGCTCCTTGTTGTTGTTTATATATGACACGCCTCCGAAGAACAGATAAACCTTCTTCAAGAAAGCGTGCAATGCACCTGAACTATGACGTCCGAACATGGTCTTGATCCATAATCCCGCCTCGTAGCGCCACGACTGCAGCGGACGGTCGCCGGAATAGATTCCGGGATGCTTCTTAAAATACCTGTTTGCGCGATGAAGTATCTTACCCTTCCTAACCACATCGAGGATGCTGTATTCATCGTTGTAACTGCAAATGCATTTCGCATTGTATTCCGTGGCCGTTTTCGACAACGAGACCTCGAAGTCCCAGGCCGTCTTCGGCTCCCTTATCGCATACTCCAGGAAGCTCCTGCGCCATATTCCGGAATACAAGTTGACGCTATAGTTGCAAGTTGTATCCACATGGTAAACACCCTTGTATCCGGGCACTTCTTCCCTGGTGGCCCGCTTGGGCCTGGGATACAGGCGCAGGTAATCGTACCCCTCCTTCCCCATAAGCGCAACCAGGTCGGCAATCCTCTGTGAATCAACCGGTTTCACCAGATAGTAGTCATCCATCGTAACAAAGACGAACTCCGTCCTGACCTGTTTAAGAGCCAGCGACAGACGCTCGGACCATTCAACGCCCTCCCCAGCCGCGATAATGCCTACTCCGGGGTACTTTACATCCACCGGTCCGTCAGTCACGATGAAGGTCCCGAAGTCCTTGTCCGGCCAGTTCTCATTAAAGAGCTTGACGTTACCATCCCACAAGTCCGAGAACTTGGAACAAGAAAGGATAAGACACGTTATTTTATCCGACAACATCTTCATTTACTTAACGCCCGCTGAACTATGCCTTCGAACACCTCGCAGCTCTTCCTGAGATTGTGATGCTCTTCAGTAAGAATTATCTGATTCTTATAGTACTCTTCCTGCAGGGACGGCGAGGCAAACATTTCGCGCAATGTCTGTTCAAGTTTTCCCTTGTCCGTACACACGAAAGATGCGTGCGTGCCCTGCATATAATCTATTATCCCGCACTCCGCAGACCCATAAGCAAGTATAGTCGCCCCGCTCGCGAGCGCATCGGCCGCCTTGGTGGACAGCGAATACCTGGAACAATCGATATCCTTATCCTCAAAGCCCTCAACTATGACTGTAACATCACTATTTGCCATCTTCTCCTGAACCGCCTCGTAAGGGATCGACCCGCCATACTTCACGTTGGGATTATCCTTAAAGATTCCGTAGTATTCAGGATTGCGCTCGCCGGAATATATTTCAAGCACATAGGACGGATCAATCTTCCCCAGCGCATATCCTATGTCATTAAGGGAACGGTTGCGTCCCATCCTGATTTTTCCGAAATAAGTTATCAGCGGGGACTTGACATCGACGGGCGCGAATGGCTTGCGCTTGATATCTGATGACAGGTAAACCGTTTCGCCGTCAATCCCGAATGCAGCATTGTATTTATCCCGGATCTTGTCACTTATATAATTGGCGCTGCCCCGGTATGACAGCACTTTGCGTATGAGACTCCTGTATGAAAGTTTATACAACCAGTACAGGGGATTCAGCGAAAAACGCACATTGAAATAATAGTCGTCACCTATAGACGACACGATGGGAATATTGTAGCGCCTGGCCACAAAGTAAGCGATACGCGGGATGAAGTAGTCGTCCGAAAAGCTCAGGAAAACACATTCGGGCGAAAAATCATCGAGCCATTTCAGCAGACCGGGAGTGCACCAGAGCTTCTTCCGCCATAGCAGGCCGCGCAGCAAATGGGTGAACGCGCTGTGCCTGGATCCGTAGCGGTACATTTTTTCAGCCTTCTTTCGGTCATCGACTATAGCCGAAGACTCATTGCTGTCCGGCAGGTCATCGTACCGATACACCTTTCCCGTTTCCACCTTCCTGCCCTTCCAGCACTGCAGAAGCCTTGCGTCGGTTATCTGGAACAGAGTCCCGCAGTGTCCCTTGACCGGAGTCTTGGGATCCGAAAATATCTGGGCCAGATTCTCCTTTTCCCAGTAATGGAAATAAGAATCAAAGGCCCTTGAAGTAGACTTGGTATTATACGGAACCGTTCCTACTATCAGGAGACGGGGGTGACGAGAGGTTTCCATTTGCCTTTAATCCTGGTCAGGAAAATTAGCCATCCAAATATCAAAGCAATCTCGAAAGAATTCAAATAGCTGTTTGAAAGCATGAATTTGACGCCCAGCATCGAAATTGCCAAATAAAGCATAAACTTTTGTGACTGGCTCGATTCGGCGGAGGTTTCTTTAATGATTGACGCGATCTTATATATAACGAGCAGCACAAGTAATCCTCCTACCGGCCACCCATAATCCACGAAGAATTCCAGCACCCAGTTGTGACAGTACGATGCATCTTCCACACCTTCAAGCAGATACCGGTCACTATAAATTCCATGCCCGTACACGGAAATAATGGACAGCGCCTTTTTATACACCTCCATTCTGGTGTCCGATTCGCCCATCTCGCCGGTTTCTATATAAGCGAAGATACGGCTCTCGACCCCTATCGTGTTCAGCTGCCCGCCAAGAAAATTCAGGATACTTGACAGATTCAGGACAATGAACATGCCGATGATGATGGCGACAATTCTGCGTAGCCGGTTTTTAGAGAACAGCAGAATACTTAACGCAATGAAAGCAATCAGTGTCAGCAGCGCACCACGACATCCGCCAAAAAGGACAGTCAGCGAAGCCAGGACCGATAAGACCTTTCCTATAACCCTGGTTTTTGACGTCCAAGAATAATACATCAGGACAAGAATCATCGGAAGGGCCATATAAGCAAATGTCATATACTCATGGAGTCCGGTCCTGACAATCATTGTCTGGAATACAAATGCGACGAGCATCAAGACCAGCGGGACTGCCGCACAATATGACAGAAGATTAAGGGCCCCTTCGTAATCGAACTTTTTGTCCGACGCCAGCAAAAAGACAGGGAAAAATATGAACAGGAACTGAGCTAAAGGAGATCGCAGAAAATCAGGTCCGGTGTATTCCGGAACAGCCCTCGGCGTTACAAAGACGCTATATCCCAGCAACAGCAGGAGGACAACGATAGAGACGGCCTTGAAAGAAGTAAAATTCTTGACTATCGCTATCACCCCCGCGACATACACGACAGCATAGATATATTCAGCATATGGATTCAATAAATCGAATGCCCAGTAAATCTCCCCGATGTAATAATTGATACACGGGAGAGTAACAAGTACCGCAAACAAGATACTTGTCAGGTCAAGCGAAATATGATCGCCCCGCAGCCTCATCCTACCTTGCCCAGAAATCCCTCAATATCCGTGAATGACTCCTTGTTGTCAGACAGCCACGCTTCATCCTTATCCCACCACTTTATCTCAAGCAATCTGTCAATGATATCCTGTGAGAAACGATACTTGATAATCTTTGCCGGAACCCCGCCCACAATAGCATAAGGGGGCACATCCCCCACAACCACTGCGCCCATCGCCACCACAGCCCCGTCGCCGATCGTAACGCCTCCTTTTATCAACGCATTGTCGCCTATCCAGACATCGTTGCCGATATCACATCGCGATTGAGTCCCCGGGACATATAATGACTCATCAAACTTTACCTTGGACACAAAAGACTTTACTGTCTGTCCGCCCGGAGAGTAAAACGCAGGGGACGTAGATACAAAAGTAACGGGGTGGGAACTCGGGACCACTTTCACATCATTCCCGATAGAGCAGAAACTGCCCACCGAAGCAAAGATATGGGATCCCGCCCCGATATACGAGTACCTTCCAATCGTCCCATTCAGATAACTGTTCCCGCTGATTTTCACGCACTCGCCTATCCCGCCCCCGTTCAGCCGGACTCGCGCCGACGGGGCAACCCTTACATTCTTTTTTGTAAGATTCAGGAAAAGACTGTAAAAGAAATAGTAAATACGTCTTGCTATCTTCCTCATTGTAAAGCGTCTGATTAGTGTCTTTTGATCTTTAGGGCAAGCTTCCGGAAGAAATTCTTTATCATGTCCGGGAAAAATGCCCCCGCCCCATAAATCCTTATGAAAGAAACGACATTCTGGATGTGATAGTTGAACAAAACCAGTTTTTTACGGGATGTCTTGACCGGCATCTGTCCGGCAGCCAGGGTATCATACAAAAAGATATCTTCCCCGGGAATCCTCATGACAACATTCATCTCGGCCGGGCGGATTTTCATCCCATAAGAAGCCAGGACCTTATACCTGGCCAGGGAGCTTGTCAGCCAGTACCTTTTGTTGCCGCAGTTCCCTTTCCCGCCGTTGATGTCAATCGAGCACTCATCCGCAGACAGGCCAAGGCTGGAATACAGGCCCTCGTATTCAAAGAAACCGTCGTACCGGACCGCTCCGGGGGCAAGGTCGGGAAGATTATATTCCGTCTTATTCCCATACTGCAAAGGGACCTGGTATACGGTATCGTTGTCACTGTCGGGATTATGCGTCCCGACATCACTGAAATCGGTGGTCAAAGAACAATACGGGTAAACAAAATACTTGTTGTTCTCAATGCAATACCTTGTATGATACTTCAGCCATGAAGACTCAGGCCACGTAAACAGGCAGGACGGGATTTCGGCGGAATACTTAAAGTCTTTATTGTCCTCGTACCATTCGTGGAATGCCAGCCACTGTTTCTTCATCCAGACCTGTCCCCATGACATAGCGCATTTCATGAAGAATGCATCATACTCAGTCTTGACCGGAGTGAACGGAATCTGCCGCTGGTAGTTCATCGAGAACGAATACAGGCTGATGCCGGCTATGCCGTCTTCGCCAGAATATTTCTCAATTGCCTGGGTTACAAAATAATAGAAGCCCGGGGCGACTACTATGTCATCTTCAAGTATCACCAATGACTCATACTGGTCGAAAAGCCTCCCCTGGGACATAATATGATTCCGCAGCCCCATATTTTCGGCATGCTTAACGACCCGTTTCTCGCCGTGCTTCCACTCAAAATTGTCCGCAAACACTTCTACCGAATCGGTTTTGCTCTTGTCGACACTGATTATCAAGTCCACTTTATCGTGGCCATAATCAGCTGCTGACAAGGATCCCAATAACCGTTCTACGGCTTTCAGCCTGTTATACGCTATTACAACAAGTGCAACGTTCATTTGATGCCGATTTTACTGATTAACTTCTTGCAAGGAGCCATAAACAGTTGTTTTTCATAACTGTTTAAGCCAAGGGCCCAGCACAGGGCGACGAATACCGCCATATACAGGACGCTCTTGACAATCAGCCCCATCCACCCCTGGACAGGAATCACTTTATTGATGCCTATGGCTATTGCCAGGATGCCGCAGAGCAAGGGAGTCAACTTGAAGAATGATTTCTTGAAGAATGTCAATATATCCAGGTGCAGGACTTTATAATACAGAATATCAAGTCCCGCCGTACGGACAGTATAAGCTATAAAGATAGAGATACAGATGCCCAGGGCGCCATACTTCATCGACAACGGAATTGACATGGCTATATTCAACAGTCCCATAAGGACGTACACGTAAGACTGTTTCCTGACCTGGTTGGCTGCGACTATATATGTGTGTCCTATTTCCTGCGGGAGATGAAGGAATGAAGGAATTATTATCAACAATGCACAGGGATAAACCGACGAATAACCTTCCCCCATCCAGACATCAATAAAATGACGGCCGAATGAAACCATCCACACGCAAATGAACCCGATTATATAAAGCTGCACGCGTCCAACCTTTATCATCAGGTCCAATATTTCGGAACTCTGGTTGTTGTACAACAATTTGGATACCCGGGGCAGGAACAGGCCGTTAATGGCATTGGCGAACATGAAGACGTAACTCTCCAGGGTTATCGCAATCCCCAGATACGCAATTTGCTGGGAATCGGAGAATATGCCGAGGATTGAAGGCGATATGTTGAAAATCATACGCTGGGCCAGGGCAATGATCGTGACCCATATTACGAACATGAGAATTGTCCTGAACTCCTGCTTATCCCAGAACCTGATATTCAGCTTTACCGGAGTCTTTCTCCTGACTATAATCAGTTTCAGGACAATAGTGATCAATCCGGACAAAGAATTAACCAGCACAAGCGCAAACAAGCCATATCCCATGATAAGGCATATGGACATGGTCACGACAATGAATATACGGTTAAAAAGGTCGCAGGCCTTTAAAGGTACAAACAGCTCATAACTTGAAAGCGTACCGCTCAACGGCATGAAAGGGAACGAGATGACGCAGAAGAGCGAAGCTATGATGAACACCTTTGAGAACCTCGACAGCTCGTCACTCGTCAAGCCCGTATATATCTGCGGCAGGAAAAAATACAGGACAAAGAAAACAAGGAAGATAATGCCGTCAAGAAACAGATACAGCTTGTACATCAGGCCCAGCAGGTTATCCACCTTGTCCTGCCTTCCTTCGGCCAGATACTGGGTAATGAACTTTGTCGTTGCATGGCTCAGGCCGAAATCGAAGGCAAGCAGGCCTATGATGGACATGGCCAGGGTGTAAAGACCATAATCCGACTTGCCGATTGAAGAAATCAGCCAGGGCGTATACAACAGCCCTATCAACACATTGACGAACAATGCGATATATGACAGGACAGCGCCTTTCTTTATCTGACTGCTCTTCATGAAAATATCAGCGTTCCCCGAGGTAATGCTTAAGTATGACCAGGTCTTCAGGATTGGTCAACTTCAAATTGCGATACTCACCCTCTACGACATATACTGGTTCATCCGGAAGGTACTTGAACACCACTCCGCAATCATCGGTGGTTTTGAAACCCGGATCTTGCAGCGCTATTTCATAAGCACGCCTGATAGTGGCGCGCCTGAAACACTGGGGTGTCTGGCCGTTCCTCAACATCGGCCTGTAAGGGACGCCGCATATGCACTCGTTTTCATCCACCTGAATAATAGTATCCACGGCCTTCACGGCGACATCTACCGCATTATACTTGTCCAGGGCGGCAATGCAGTCGTCAATTATTCTCTGGCTTACCAGGGGGCGCACCGCATCGTGTATTATCAACTTGTCCTCATCGGAATACAGATCCACGGCAGCCAAAGTCGAGTGGTAGCGTTCCTTGCCACCGGGCACGACATGCCGCACCTTGCGCCATTTGTTCTTGTGTACTATTTCGTTCACCCAGGAAATATAGTCCGCCCTGGTAACAATCACAATCTCCTCTATCCCCTCATTCTGCTCAAACGCATCAACTGTGTACTCTATTACAGTGCGGCCGAAGACATCGGTAAACTGCTTGGGTTTTACGGCACCGAACCTGTCGCCGGACCCTCCGGCCAGTATTACGCCAATTACTTTAGACATAAAAGTTCGTATATGGGTATAACTTCCCCTCTCCGGCCTCCGGAACAAAACCGAAAGCCGGGCAAGGCCGGGCTCCTATGGAATTATGCAGTCCAAACGGTCCTGCTCCCATCCGAGAGTGGTGCCGTGAGCCCCGACTTTTTACCAAGGTAAAAAACGTACAAAGATACTAATAATTTTATTAAGTCTTTTGCATATATTTGTACAGCACAAAAGAATTATGAAGCGCTTTGCATTTGCCATTGTATTTTTATTAGCCCTCCCGTTTTATGTATTTGCACAGAACGGAGGCCGGCCTCTTCACTTCGGATTCATTACCGACACGCACCTGGCGCTGGGCTCGCACGCTTTCAAGGACCTTGAAGCCTGCATACGCGACATCAACGCGCAGGATTCCCTGGAATTCGTAATCTTCGGGGGCGACATCACCGATTTCGGGGCCGACGAGGAAATACGTGCCGCGAAGCAACTGATCGACTCCTTGCGCCGGCCCTATTATGTGGTTGCCGGCAATCATGACGCCAAATGGTCCGAAAGCGGCTGCAACACCTTCAAGAACGTCTTCGGCTACGAACATTTCGAGTTCGAAGCCGGAGGCTGGCGCTTCCTCGGCTGCAACTGCGGACCCGACATGCGAATGGCCCCGGCACTGCTGCCACGCGAGAGCATGGAATGGCTCGAAGGACTCACGCCGGACATTCCAAGCATCTTCATAAACCATTATCCTCAAGATACTTCCGTGCTCCACTACTTCGATGGTACCCGCGCGCTCAAGAGAGCCGGCGTACAATTCGAAATAGGCGGGCACTGGCACCAGAACCGCGCACTCAACTATGACGGAATCCCGGCGGTACTGGGACGCTCGTCGCTCACGGACAAGAACAAGCCGGCAGGCTACAA
>JAFZBM010000034.1 GCA_017561765.1 Bacteroidales bacterium
ACCGCTGTCGACGATAAGGGCGTGATGATGGATTTCAACCATCCGATGGCTGGAAAGACCCTGCATTTCACCGGTAAGGTGGAAGGCGTACGTGAGGCTACGGAAAAGGAACTGAAGGAAGGCCTTCACGGCGAATATCTCCCGCCGGAAGATGGCTGCGGCCACTGCCACAAAGGCGAATGCCACAAGGGTGAAGGCGAGTGCCACAAGGGCGAGGGCGATTGCTGCGGCTGCGACGAATAATCGATGAAAACGGCTGTCGTCATACTTAATTGGAATACGGAACGTTACCTTCGTGCTTTCCTGCCCGGACTGGTGGCGTCCTGTACCGACGATGCGGCAGTCATAGTCGCCGACAGCGGTTCTTCCGACGGTTCTCTCGAGTGGGTGAGGAGCGAGTTTCCGCAGTTGAAGACCATTGCCCTGGGCGGCAATTTCGGCTTTACCGGAGGCTACAACAAGGCGCTTTCCGAAGTGGATGCTGAATACTATGTGCTGATTAATTCAGATATAGACGTGGCCCCGGGTTGGCTGGAACCTCTGGTGGATTATATGGACAGCCATCCTGGATGCGCAGTATGCGGGCCCAAGCTGCATGCCCTTGACCAGGACGGACAGGGGGGATTTAAGCGGACAAGCCGTTTCGAATATGCAGGTGCGGCAGGAGGGCTGCTCGACCGTTTCGGCTATCCTTTCTGCAGGGGCCGCGTGATGAACCGTACTTGTGAAGACATGGGACAATATGACCTGCCGGCCGAAGTGCTGTGGGTAAGCGGGGCCTGCCTGGTGACCCGCTCGTCGCTATGGAAGGCTCTCGGCGGCCTGGACTCCCGTTTCTTCGCCCACATGGAAGAAATAGACTACTGCTGGCGGGCCAGGCGCCTGGGCTATTCAGTGGCGGTCGTGCCTGAAAGTACCGTGTGGCATCTTGGAGGCGGTACGCTCTCTTCCGGCTCCCCGTTTAAGCTGGAACTCAATTATCGCAATAACCTGTTGCTGTTGAGGAATAATCTGCCTTCGACCGTCGGTCCGCTGCACGCTTCTCTGCTGATTGCCGCCAGGCTTCTGCTCGATTGCGGTTCCGCGGCGGTGTACCTGCTCACCGGCCGGTGGTCAAGTTTCAAGGCCGTTCTGAAGGCGCACAGGGGATACAGGAAACTCCGCGGACAGGTCTCTCCGGGACCCGGCACCGTCGCGGATATTAAGGGATATTGGAAAATTTGCATTATCTTGCAGAGCCTTCTGCGGAGGGATGGGATATTCAAATACATAAAGCATTATGAAGATAGTCATTGAGGGCGCCGGAGAAATCGGCTCCCACCTGGCCAAGATGCTCAGGGCTGAGGCTAACGAAATAACGGTTATAGACAACGACCCCGGAAGGCTCGCCGCCGTGGGAGCCTATTCCGACGTCGAAACTTTCCTGGGCAATCCTTCATCGATAAAGACGCTCAAGGATGCCGGCGTGGCCAGGGCGGACCTGTTCATCGCTGTTTATCCATACACTACCCAGGAGGTCAACATAGTCGGCGCTTTGCTGGCCAAGCAGCTCGGGGCGAAGAAAGTGATAGCAAGAATTAACGACGAGGATTATCTTGCCGCCGAGAACCGTCTGCTGTTCAAGGAGCTGGGTATTGAACTGATGTTCTATCCCGAAAAGAGCGCCGCTGATGAAATATTGAATTCCCTTAAGCATGTTTCGTCATCCGACACCATGGATTTCGCGCATGGGAAGCTGCAGATTTCAGTATTCAAGATTGACGAAGAATCTCCTATGGTGGACTTGAAGCTCGAGGAATTCATCAAGATGATGAGTCCGGAGGAGACTACTCTTTTCCGGATCATCGCAATCTCCAGGGACACAAATACCATCATTCCGAAATTTGACACCAAGTTTCAGTTCGGCGACGTGGTTTTCACCGTGTCCAAGCGCGAGGGCATGAAAAGCATACTGAAGTATTTCGGAAAAGTTGACCAGACTATCACGCGTGTCATGATACTGGGCGGATCGCCCATCGCCGAGATGGTGGCCCGCAGCCTGGCGGCTCAGTCGGGTACCGTAAAGATCATCGAAAAGAGCAAGGAACGCTGCATAACCCTTTCGGAGAGGCTTCCTGAGTCGGTTATGGTGGTCAACGGCGACGGCTCCAACTCCGATTTCCTGTATGAGGAGGGGATACGGGACTTCGATGCCTTCATAGCCCTTACCGAGAGCGACGAGAGCAATGTCCTGTCGTGCGTGGTTGCCAAGAAGTTCGGCGTCCCCCGCACCGTGGCCGAGGTGGAGAACATCGAGTACATACGTCTGGCCGAGGAGATGGGAGTGGATACGGTGATCAACAAGAAGCTGGTTACTGCCGGCAAGATTTTCAAGTTTACCCTTTCCGGAAAGGCCAGGTTCGTTAAATATATGTCGGGGAGCAGTGCGGAGATCCTTGAATACACCGTGGCCCCCGGCAGCGCCATCACCAAAAAACCGCTCAAGGACCTGAATTTCCCCGCCAACGCCATCATCGCCGGGGTGGTGAGGGGAAGCGATTCGTTCATTGCGGTAGGGGATACCAGAATAGAGGATTACGACCGCGTGGCCATCCTCGCCCTGCCCCAGACCATCAAGGACATCGACAAGTTCTTCAAGATTTAGCGGCGCTCTGTCCCGCCAGGAATCCCGTACAGAATGCAAGCTGGAGGTTGTAGCCTCCGGTGTCCGCGTCAATGTCCAGGGCTTCCCCGCAGAAGTAGAGCCCGGGCACGATTCTGGATTCGAGAGTTTTGGAAATGACATCGTCGGTGGACACCCCTCCTGCGGTCACGACAGCCCGTTCCCATCCCACGAAGCCGTCCAGCTTGAATTCCCAGTCTTTGAGCCCCTTTGCTATGCTGACCAGGTTTATCCATACTTTGGTATCGGTGCGACCGCGGCGTTCGAGGGTTATGATTCCGGGATGAGTGGCGGTGAATGCGGGGATCAGCTCCCAGGGCATCAGTTTGCCAAGCAGGATGCGGCAGCGTTCCTTTTCGCGTATGCGGGCGGAGCGCGGGTCGCGTCCTATTTCTTCCCATAGTTCCTTGATTCTGCCGGTTAGTTCGGTCAGGCTCACTCCGGGTTTGAGGTCAAGGTGGAGAACGGTACGGGAGCCGTTTATCATTGATTTAACGGCTTTCCGGCTGAGCTGGAATCCGACGGGCCCCTCGATGCCGCCGTCGGTGAAGTCTATGTCGCCGAACTCTTCGCCGGCGAGGGTGTCTTCGACCATGAGCCGGGCGCCGATGTTCTTAAGGGAGATGCCGCAGAATTTCCGCCCCGTTTCGGTCAGGGGCGTTTCGCGAGGTATGTGGTGAGGCAGGCTCGCGGCGGCCGCTTTTTCTTTGTATCCTGATGGGACAAGGGCCGTGAGAGAGGGGAATGTCGGGGTGATGTTGTGGCCGAGTTCTTCCGCCCACTTCAGCCCGTCTCCGGTGGAGCCGGTTCCCGGATAGCTCAGGCCGCCGGTGGCTATTATGAGGCGGGAGCATTTGTGGATTGTTCCGTCGGACAGGTGAACTTCGAACGATGATTGCTTGCCGCTCGCCGCCGGGACTGCCGCTGACGACAGTTCGTAAGGGCCAATGCCGTCAGCGGCAGTCCCGGCGGCATCAGTAGTAACAGTCCGTACGTTCCCGGCGGTCACCGATACCACTTCGGCATCTGTTTCTATTTTTACGCCGGCGCCGAGACATTCGCGGACAAGAGTATCTACGACATCCGAGGCGCGGTGCGAGGAAGGGAAGGCACGGTCGCCCCTTTCAACTACGGTGGGCATCCCGGCGCTTTCGAAGAAATCGATAACGCGTTCGGGCGGGAAACTGCGCCATGCGGGCCGGACGAACTGGGAGCCGCTTCGTATATGCGCTGAAAAAGCGTTCCAGTCTTTCAAGTTGGTGAAATTGCATCGTCCCTTGCCTGTAATCATGATTTTGCGTGCGGGCTTGGGCATCTTTTCCAGTACGCAGACCCTGGCTCCGGGAGACTTGCGTGCTGCCGACCAGGCGGCCATCAGACCCGAGGCTCCTCCTCCGATGACTATGATGTCGTATTTCATTTTTGTTGAAAAATTGTTTACAAATATAACCAATCTTTTTGGATGGTCGGGGAATTGTAATTAACTTTGTAAGTTCAGAAAATTATATTTTGATAATATCATGTCAGTGAAGTACAAAAAAATTGACTTGCCGGCTTATGCCGCACCGGATTCTGACGTCTGCGCACTCCTCTCGGACGTCATAATCTGCCAAAGCGCTACTACAGAGGATTGGGTTGTCGATAGCGACGGAAATTTCTAGGACTATGAGAAAGATTTTCGCAGTTCTGGGATTGATGACGGCAGCCGTCATTTCCCTTGTCAGTTGCCAGACCAAGGAGATTGTCTCCGAGTCCCGCACCATGACCATCATCGCTTCGTCCGATCTTACCAAAACCGCCAATTCCGGAATGAGTACCGTTTGGGCGGATGGAGACCAGTTGCATGTGTTCTATCTGGATCCTGCCGTGGCCACTCACGCCTCCTATGTTAAAGCCGGTGTGTTTACCATCAGTGATGGTGTCGGCACAAAGTCCGGCGCATTCACCGGAGAGGCGGCATCCGTGCCCAGTGCGGCAACCAAGTGGTTTGCCATTTATACCGGTGCTACCGCTGCGGCTCCTGTCACTCCCGCTGCAAGCAAGAGCGATGACGGCTTTGTTTATGTCAGCCGCAGCAACGGCATTAAGCAGCCTTCTTACGATGATATGTCTACCGTAAGCGGATCGCATTGCCCTATGTACGGCGTGGCTGAGAATGTCGCTTCCGGCAGTTCCCCGTCATTCACCATGAAGCAGATAGCTTCCGTAATCGAATTCAAGCTGGTTAACAAGACCGGAGGCACCCTTGTGGTCAATTCCCTGCAGTTTGAGGAGCAGACTGACGTGGCCGGCCAGTACTATCTTGACATTACCGGCAGCGAGCCTGTGCTTACTGCCGTTGAGGGCAGGACAGTAACTAATCCCACTGTGACCATCACCAAGCCCGCGGAACTTGCCGCCGATGCGGTTGCAAAGATTTATCTGCCCGTAAAGCCTTTCAAACACGCTCCCGTGGCCGGCATGAAGGTGACTGTCAGCGGCACTGTTAACGGCAAGACTGCCTCCAAGTCAATAGGCCTGAATCCCCTGAGCGATGCCCAGTGCACCTTCGCCGCAGGAAAGATCAAGACTGTCACCGTGAATGTCAGCGAGATGGAGACCGAGCCTGACGCTACATTCATTTTCAACACGGCCGATGGTCTTGCAGCCATAGGCGCAACGGTTCCCGAAGCCGGCTCTTCCACTGGTGAGGATGTATCCGGAAAGACCTTTACCAACAAGTCCAATGGAATAAGCATCTCGTTCGACAAGGGCTCCGCATCGAACCCTACCCGTATTTGGAATACTGCCGCCGGCGTTCTTGACCTTCGCGCATACAATGGAAGCTCCATGACCATCACGGCCCCTTCCGGACAGTCTGTGACAAAGATTGTTTTTGTCGGATCTGCAGTGTCAGGTTTCGGAAGCCCTGTTTCCAGCGGTGTTTGGGAGGGTGACGCCTCTTCAGTGGAACTTTCCGTGACCGCAACAGTTAAAATCAATACGGTTACTGTGACTACCAAGAGCGGTTCCGCGCCGCCGGTGACGACCGATAAACTCAGCGCCGATCCCACAAGCCTCAGCTTCGCTGCCGAAGGTGAGGCCAAGACGGTTACAGTTACTTGCAATGAGAGCAACTGGACCTATGAGTGCTCCGAGACTTGGCTTACAATCAGCAAGGCCAGCGCATTTGTCGGTCTCAACGTTACGGCTGCCGAAAATACCGGAGACGCCCGCAATGCGACCATTACTCTCAAGCACCCCAACGGTACGCTTACCGCCACTGTCGCCGTTTCCCAGAAAAAGGCTTCCAGCAGCTCCAGTGGTACTATTACCCTCACGCCCAATTCGCTTATTTTTGATGCCGCCCCCACTGGTCCTCAGACCATTGAGGTTACCAGTGATGAAGAAGGCTGGACCTGGAATACCGAAACTGTAGCCGAGTGGGTTACCCTGACCAAGTCCGGAAACAACATTTCCGTTATGGTTCAGAACAATACCGAGGCGGCAAGGAACTGTACCGTCAAGTTCCTCCATGCCAACGGCACCACGACCGCCAACTTGGTGATTAACCAAAAGGCTCCGTCATCAGGAAACAAGGTTACCTATACTAAAGTTACTTCAGGAACCATTGGAACGGGAGATTACCTGATTGTCTGTGAGGCTTCAGGCAAGGCCCTGGATGGTAGTCTTACGGATTATTCCAAAGTAAATAGCATGGCCGTCACTATTAGCGGTAATACTATAACCATAGATGAAGGTTCTGATATTCACTACGATGCGACATCAAAGACTATTCGGTCTGCAAGCGGCTTGTATCTCGGTGCAAAAGGTAACAATGCAAACGGTATGGCTTCGAGAAAAACTGATCCTAACGGGAGTGTAAGCTACACAATAGATATGACGGTTTCCGGTGGTGTTGCAACTATTGGCTGTAACCTCGAAGCCGGTTTCCATCCACTGAAGTACAATAAAGATAGCGACTTCTTCCGTTTCTACAAGCCTACAAGCTCATTGGAATCTGCTCCTCTGTCGCTTTACAAAAAGAACTAATCGGCAATTCAATCCTTAAATTTTTAATATATGGCTTATCAAAAAGTAACTACAACCTCCTATGGCGGCCGTCTCAAGAATGCCCTCCAGGGCGTCGGGATGGGTTTCGTCATGCTGATTGCCGGTACCGTTCTCCTCTTCTGGAACGAGGGCCGTACTGTCAAGACCACCAAGATGCTCAAGGAAGCCCAGGGCGTATGCGTCGAGCTGGGTGACATCGAGCAGATCAATGCCGAAATGAACGGCAAGATGATTCATGCCACCGGCTTTGCCAACACTGAGGATGTCCTCACTGACGGCATGTTCGACATGTCTCTCAATGCTATCAAGCTCATCCGCAGCACCGAGTACTATCAGTGGGTCGAGCACCAGCATTCCGAGACCAAGGACAAGGTGGGCGGCGGACAGGAAACGGTTACCACCTACACCTACAGCAAGGAGTGGGTTTCCAGCCCTGTCAATTCATCTTCCTTCGAGGATCCCCAGTACAGGGGCATCGACAATGACGTTCTCCTTAAGGTCGAGCCTCAGACCTGGCAGGCCCAGAACGTCAGCTTCGGCGCCTACAGCCTCCCCGAGGGCCTCATCTCCCAGATGAACAACAGCGAGCCCCTCACCGTTGAGCTCAAGCCCGAAGTGACCGAATACTACGAGAAGGAGTTCCACAAGGTCTATGATGTGGCAGCAAGCGACAGCTTTGTCCACCCTAGCGGCAACATCCTCTATCTTGGTCTCAATCCCAACAGCCCCCGCGTGGGCGACGTAAGGGTGACTTACAAGAAGGTCCTCCCCGGCGATGTGTCCATCCTGGCCGTCGTCAACGGCAACACCTTCGAGAAGTTCACCGCCAAGAACGGCTACAGCATGATGACTCTTGAGGACGGCACCGTGAGCATGGAGAACATGTTCGCCAACGAGCACGCCGCCAACAAGACCATGGCTTGGGTACTCCGTCTCATCGGCTTCCTGCTCATCTTCTTCGGCTTCAAGAACATCTTCAACATCATCACCCAGCTGCTCAAGGTTCTCCCGTTCCTTGCCAATATTGCAGACCTCGGCGTGAACCTGGTCGCAGGTGTCCTGGCAATCGTCTGGACTCTGATCGTCATTGCCGTTGCATGGCTGTTCTACAGGCCTCTGCTTGGCATTGTCCTGCTGATTATTGCCGGCGGCCTTATCTGGTTCCTGGGTAAGAAGAGCAAAGAGAAGAAGGCACAGCTTGCCGCCCAGGCAGCTGCCGCTCCCGCCGCTCCCGCACAGCCGGTCGCTCCCGCTCAGCCCGTGGCCCCTGCACAGCCTGCAGCCCCCGTGCCCCCGGCAGCTCCCGCTCCCCAGTATCCCGAGCCCCCGGCACCCGATTTCTCGGATGCTCCCGCTCCGCCGCCGGAATTCCCCGACGCACCCGTTGAGTAATTCAGTTACTTGATCATAAAACCGGAGGTCCAGTCCTGGGCCTCCGGTTTTTTATTATATTTGCTGCCGGAATGATAATTACCGGGAATCGGAATAAAGCCTTCGGATTCGTCGTCCTGCATTATCTTGCATACGGGATGACGCGCCGCTGCGTGGATACGTTGCTTAGTACTTTCAAGAATGAGCCGATAAGGATTGTGGTGGTCGACAACGCTTCGCCGGACGGCAGCGGAGAGAAGCTGGAAGAAGCATATTCGGATACGGCATGCGTGACTGTGCTGCGCAACTCGTCCAATCTGGGTTTTGCCCGGGGAAACAATGAAGGCTATAACTACTTGCTCAAGGAGGGGGAGTGCGGTTTCATAGCGGTAATCAACAATGATGTGCTCATTCAGGATAAGGAATTCATTTCCAATATCCTGGCAGTCTATTCCGAGACAGGTTTTGCCGTGCTCGGGCCCGATATAGTGAATCCCTCTGACGGACGGCACCAGAACCCGGCGCACATGGAAGGCTTTACCCGGGAGAAACTGACCGCCCTCCGCGACAAGCTTACCGATGATCTTGTGCATTTCAGGTGGAAACGGTTCAAATGGAATATAAAGTGCCGCTTTTTTCCCTTTCTGATACGTCATAAAACTCCGGAAATGCCGCCTGTGATGGAACGCAGGGAAGGGGTGGTGCTGCATGGCGCCTGTTACGTATTCTCGCCGCTGTTCCTGTCTGCGAGGAGGGAGTGCTTCAATCCATCGACTTTCTTGTATCTGGAAGAGGATATCCTGCATTATGAATGTATGCGGGACGGATTGAAGATGCTTTATGAGCCATCGCTGCAGGTGCTGCATCTTGAAGACGTGTCGTCACGCGAGGCGTTCGGATCGAAGGACGCGATCGATGCCTTCAAGTTCAAAGAATCGTTGAAATCGATCGAACTGTTGCTTGCTCTGATGGAGGGGGATAAAAAAAGAGCAGGATAAGGGAGTCGAACCCTCCTCCTTGGCTTGGGAAGCCAATGCACTACCGATGTGCTAATCCTGCTTGTGGGATGCAAATATACGAATTTTTTGTATCTTCGCAAGGTAATGCCGGAGATTTCTGAAAACAGCCGCCGCATAGCGCGAAATACAGTATTGCTCTACTTCAGGATGCTTCTCCTGATGTGCATTGGCCTTTTCACTTCGCGGGTGGTGCTGAATTCCCTTGGGGTGGAAGACTATGGCATCTATGGCGCCGTGGGCGGTGTCGTGATGCTTTTTACCATTGTCACAAACTCCGTTTCCCAGTCGGTAAGCCGTTACATAACCTGGAACCTGGGCCGTTGCCCTGCAGATGACATTACAGCCAAGGACTCCGTGCTCCACCGGGTGTTCTCCACGGCCGTGCTTATGCAGCTTATTTTCTGCGGCGTGCTGCTTGTGCTTACCGAAACTGCCGGCCTGTGGTGGGTCAACACCAAAATGAACATCCCGCCGGACCGTTATCCAGCCGCCAACTGGGTGCTTCAATGCTCAATGGGCGTTCTGATGGTGAACCTTTTGAGCGTTCCGTTCAATTCCTCTATCATCTCCCATGAGCGTATGGACATTTTTGCCTGGGTGAGTCTGGGCGAGGCATTGCTCAAACTGGGGGTCGCCCTGCTGATTTTCTTCTCGCCGGTAGACAAACTCAAGCTGTACGCCACCTTGATGCTTGCGGTTGCCGTGCTTGTGCGCATGAGCTACGGCCTCATCTGCAACCGTCTCTTCCCGGAAACCCGGGGGCGTGTCGTGTTTGATCCGAAGCTCCTGCGCGAGATGACCGGTTTTGCCGGATGGGCAGTCCTGGGCAGCAGCACTTATGTGGTCAATACACAGGGAGTCACCCAGCTGGTGAATGTTTTTTTCGGTGTCGCCGTCAATGCCGCCCGCAGCGTGGCGATGCAGGTGGAGAATATTGTAAAACAGTTTTCCAACAATATCATTACTGCGCTTAATCCGCAGATTACCAAATCATTGGCTGCCGCCGACAAAGGCTATTGCTTCGAGCTTGCAGGAAAGGGAATCAAGTACACGGGACTTATTCTGCTCCTGCTTGGCATACCCCTGTTCCTGGAGACTCCGGAACTGCTCCGCCTGTGGCTGAAAAACGTACCGGAAGGCAGCATCGTGTTTACCCGTCTTACCGTTATCTGCATATTTGTGGATACCCTTTTCAATCCGCTGGTCACCATAATTCAGGCGGACGGACGCATAAAGGGCTTCTATATTATTACGGCATTGGTGTCGCTGCTCTGCTTCTCGCTTTCCTGGGTGGCTTTCGCCGCCGGAGCGCCTGCGTATGTGTCATATATCTTCTATGCACTTGTGTATCTGATGCTGGATATACTCCGTATCATTTACGCCAGGAGACTTGCCGGCATGCCCTTTTTGCCTTTGCTTAAAGACTCGTTGCTGCCCGTGATGCTGGCGGGCCTGCTGGGTGCGTCCCTGCCTGCGCTGCTGCATTTTACCATGCCTGTGGGCGTGTGCAGGGTGCTTGCCGTGCTGTTCGCTACACTTCTGTGCTTTCTCCCCGCGTGTTGGTTTGTCGCGCTTACCGGAGGCGAGAGACAGTTCGCCTTGCGTGTCATTTCCCGCAATAAATCCCGTTCAGACCAATGAAGAACAGGGTAATATATACTGCCGTTGTCGGCGACCTTGACGGATTGCTGCAGCCGCTTGTGTCCAGTCCCGTATATGATTATGTGTGCTTTGTGCGAAAAGGATGCGCCGCCGGACTCGATGGCGGCTTGTGGCAGATTCGGGAGTTGCCGCTGGATATTCCGGACGACCGTCTGCTTGCCCGTTACGCAAAGGCCCGCCCGGAGTTGACGGGCGACTATGAGTGGAGTGTCTGGACGGATGGCAACATATCAATCCGGAGCGAATCCTTTTATGATCTGATCGACAGCAAGATAGCTTCCGGGGTTCCGGTATCGGTAATGAAGCATCCCAGGAGGGACTGCGCATACGATGAGGCCTATGCCGTGCTTGCGGCCGGTAAGGCGGGCTACGGGGAGCTGTCCCGTATCGTAGACTTCCTGTCTCGTCAAGGATTCCCGCGTCACGCCGGGCTTTTTGAGAGCGGCATAATGCTCAGGCACAACACTTTGCCTTCTGTGCGGAAGATGGATGACCTGTGGTGGGAATGTATTTCTTCGCTTTCAGGAAGGGATCAGCTGTCTCTGGTGTATTGTGCCCGGAAGGCAGGAATTGAAATCGACCCTCTTTTCCCTTCGGCGGTGAATATCCGTGACTGCGAGTACGTCAAGTACGTTTATCATGACCGTACTCCTCGGAGGAGCTTTTTCGGCAAGAAATGGAACGGCTTGCGCCAGGCCGTGTCCAAGTGGCTGCTCAAGAGGCGTATAGCCCGGATATAACTTATCTCTTTTTCTTCTTTTCCGGAATCAGGAACGCACCGGCCTTGCGGCTCTTGCGGCGGTAGCGCAGCAGCTCCGGATAGCGTTTGATCAGTTTGCCTATGAAACGGAACGGCGCCCCGCTGAAGTGCAAGCAGCCTATCAGTACCAGCCGGAGCGGCTCCCAAAGGAGCCTGGCCAGTTCCCATGGGGCGGGGTTGCTTACATGTACTACTGAGGCATTGCATTTCAGGAACATACGCCTCTCCGGCGTCTCCGGACGGTCGGCCCTGTCGTGTATGGCCCTGGCTTCCGGCACAACGCCGGTCTTGAATCCGAACCAGTGCGCCCTGTCGATGTAATTATCATCTTCGCCGTACATGTTGAAAGCGGGGGAGAAACCGCCGACTTTTTGCAGGCATCCGCGACTGATCATCCAGTGTGCCGCCATTACGAAGGGGACTTCTACTATGTCGCTGCCGGACTGTTTCTTCATGTAGCGCTTGCAGCGTTTGGCGAACTGCCTGTCCATCTTCTTGCCCCCGGCATCATATTGCACGGGGCTGAGTATCCCGAACCGGCCATCATCCATTGCCGAAACCAGCATCCTGAAGGTGTCCTTCTCCACCCAGGCGTCCTGGTTGAGGAGATAAGCATAACTGTAGCCCTCTTCAAGCGCCTTCTTGAGGCCGACGTTGTTGGCGGCGCCGAATCCGAGGTTGCTGTCGTTTGCGACTACTTCTATGCCGTGCTTCTGAAGCCACTCCACGCTGCCGTCGGTGGAGCCGTTGTCGATAACCAGGATATCCCCCGGGATGTCAGATGCAAGAACGGAGGAAATGCATCGTTCAAGCCAATGCATCCCGTTGAAACTCACTATGATAACAAGGATCTCAGATTTCATTGAAATAACGTATGAAGATGTCTTTCGGACTTCGGGTGGTGAAAATGCTGCGGGTGTTGTGCTTGTAAGTCAGGTAGTCCTGCCTACGGCCCTGGAAACGGGCCTTTATGCGCTTGAACATTTCTGCGCCCCACACTCCGAGTCCCAGTAATAAATAGCGCAGGCTGCTTCCGCCGGCAAAGAATATAAGGCTGCCCCTGATGGATGCGGGACGTATGGCCGGGGCCAGGCGGGAAGCGGTGGTGCGCCATTTGTGCACTACCGCGGCATCGGAGTCGCACCAGACGGAATAGCCGCGCTTTCGTGCCAGGGTGGAGAGGGCGATGTCTTCAGGGGTGAAATAGTAACGTTCGTCAAACCAGCCCAACTCCTTGAAAATGCTTGTCTTGATGAGGAAGGCGGCTCCGCTGATGTTGAAAGTCCTGAACAGCCCGCTGCCGTTGTCTATGGGTTCGGTGTAGAGATGCCACTGTTGGAGCACATAGCGGAAAGGCGGGTAGTCGGGACGCCCGCAAAGCTGGAGGCTGCCGTCGGCGTTGAGCAGTTTGGGACAGACGATTGCGGCGTCTTCCGGCAGCCGGCTGAAATCGCCGAGCAGCGTGTCTATCGCCGGTCCGGGCAGCTCCGTATCGTCGTTGAGTATGAAACAGTAGTCGCCCTTGACCTCTTTCAGGGCGAGATTGTTGTTCTCCGAAAAACCGCTCAGCCCGTCATTTACGATGAACTTCACATAGGGATATTCCGTCCGCATCGCTGACAGATTGTCAGGAGAAAAGCGGTACGCAACCACGTAAATCTCATGTTCGGCGCTGGTATGCAGTTTGATGCTGTCAAGGCAGGGCCTGAGGTTGTCAGTCCTGTTCATACATACAATTACTATACTAACTGCGGGCATAGTTACAAATGTACGAAATATTTACTAAATTTGCCCGATTTAGCACTTATTAACAATTTACGATGGCATTAGCTGACATAATCAAAAAAATCTTCGGCTCCAAGGCAGACCGCGATTACAAGGCCGTGAAGCCGACTCTCATGAAAATTCTGGCAGTATATCCCGAGATAGATGCACTTTCAAACGATGAACTCAGGGACCGCAGCGCTGCTCTCAAGGCGCGGCTCAGGGAGGTTGAGAAGCCTTTCGAAGACCGCATAGAGCAGATCAGGCTGGAACTTGAACAAGATATTCCCGTTTCTGAAAAAGAGAAGCTTGCGACCGAATCGGACAAGCTGGTTAAAGATGAGGACGAGGCCATTGAGAAATGCCTCAACGAGATTCTCCCCGAGGCGTTCGCCATAATGAAGAGCACGGCGCGCAGGCTGAAGGAGAATGAGTTCATCGAGGTGACTGCCAACGACTTCGACCGCGACATAAGCGTAAACCACGATTTCGTGAAGATCGAAGGCGACAAGGCGATCTACAGCAACCACTGGGAGGCAGGCGGCAACGAGGTGACCTGGGACATGGTGCATTACGATGTCCAGCTCATAGGCGGTATAGCCCTGCATCAGGGAAAGATAGCTGAAATGGCGACCGGTGAAGGCAAGACCCTCGTGGCGACCCTTCCCGTGTTCCTCAACGCGCTTGCCGGCAAGGGCGTGCACGTGGTTACCGTCAACGACTACTTGTCCAAGCGTGACTCCGAGTGGATGGGACCCCTGTATATGTTCCACGGGCTCAGCGTGGACTGCATAGACAAGCATCAGCCCAATTCCGACGCCCGCAAGCGCGCCTATGACTGCGACATAACCTTCGGTACCAACAACGAGTTCGGTTTCGACTATCTTCGTGACAACATGGCCGTCACCAAGGAGGACCTGGTGCAGCGCAAGCATCATTATGCCATAGTGGACGAGGTCGACTCCGTTCTCATCGACGATGCCCGTACGCCGCTCATCATTTCCGGTCCCGTGCAGAAGAGCACCGACGATGATGCCCAGTACAGCGAATACAAGCCCTACGTCGAGCGTATGTACCTGGCCCAGAGGCAGTTGGTCAATCAGTGCCTGAACGAGGCCAAGAAACTCATAGCCGCAGGTGACGAGCGCGAGGGCGGCAAGCTTCTGCTCCGCGCCCACAAAGGACTCCCCAAATACCAGCCTCTCATCAAGTACCTCTCCGAGCCCGGCATCAAGGTCATACTCCAGAAGACGGAGAACTACTATATCCAGGACAACGAGAAGGAGATGCCGGTTATTACCGATCCTCTGTATTTCGTTATCAACGAGCAGCTTAACTCTGTCGTGAAGACCGACAAGGGCGATGCCATGCTGGCGTCTGCCGTCGGAACGGAGGATTTCTTCGTGCTTCCCGACGTAGGCGCCCGCACTGCCGAGATCATGCAGGGAGAGGGAACCGCCGTGCAGAAGCAGGAACGCAAGGACGCCCTCATGGAGGAGTTCTCCCTCAAGAGCGAGCGCGTGCATGTGGTGGAACAGCTGCTCAAGGCCTATGCGATGTTCGAGAAGGATGTTGACTACATCATTTCCGAGGACGGAAAGGTAAAGATAGTCGACGAAAGTACCGGACGTATCATGGAGGGCCGCCGCTGGAGCGATGGCTTGCACCAGGCCGTGGAAGCTAAGGAAAGCGTCAAGGTGGAAGCCGCCACCCAGACATTCGCCACCATTACACTCCAGAATTATTTCCGTATGTACCACAAGCTGGCCGGTATGACCGGTACGGCGGAGACGGAAGCCGGAGAATTCTGGAGCATCTACAAGCTTGACGTGATGGTTATCCCCACCAACCGTCCCGTCATCCGTGACGATCAGGACGACCGCATCTACAAGACCAAGAAAGCCAAATATGCCGCGGTAATAGACCGGGTGGCCGAGCTCTCCAAGGCTGGACGTCCGGTGTTGGTCGGTACTACGGACGTGGAGACTTCCGAACTGCTGTCGCGCATGCTCCGCATGAGGGGCATACGTCACAATGTGCTGAATGCCAAGGAGCACGCACGGGAGGCCGAAATAGTAGGACAGGCCGGTCAGAGTTCCACCGTCACCATAGCAACCAACATGGCTGGACGTGGTACCGATATCAAGTTGTCCGACGAAGTCAAGGCTGCGGGCGGACTTGCCATCATCGGTACTGAAAGGCATGACAGCCGGCGTGTCGACCGTCAGTTGCGCGGACGTGCCGGACGTCAGGGTGACCCGGGTTCTTCGACCTTCTATATCTCCCTGGAAGACAAGCTGATGCGTCTGTTCGGTTCGGAACGTATCGCCGGAATGGTGGACAAGATGGGTATGCGTGACGACGAGGCGCTTGTGAGCACGATGCTCTCCGGTGCCATCGAAAATGCCCAGAAGAAAGTCGAGGAGAACAACTTCGGTATCCGTAAGCGCCTGCTCGAGTACGATGACGTGATGAACTATCAGCGCGAAGCGATTTATTCCCGCCGCCGCAATGCAATTTCCGGAGAAAAGGTGGAAATCGACCTTCAGAACATGATGGTGGATACGGCGACGCTTTATGTCGAAAAATCTTCCGGTCTGGCCTGCGAGGAGTTCCGCGAAGGCCTGATGGCGAGATTCTCCATAGACTTGCAGATCACTCCTGAAGAATATGACAAGGCAAAGGACGCCGAACTTGTGCAGCGCATCTGCGAAGAAATGAGGCAGACCTACCGCCGTCGTATGGATTCCCTCGACGAAAAACTCTATCCCATTATCAAGGATGTGTATGAGAAGCAGGGCTCCATCTACCAGAACATTGCCATACCCGTGTCCGACGGACGCAAGACCCTTAACCTTTCGGTAGGTCTCAAGAAGGCCTATGAGACCGAAGGACGCGAGATATCCAAGACCCTCAGCAAGAACATAATACTCTACCAGATCGACGAACACTGGAAAGAGCACTTAAGGGACATGGACGACCTCAAGCAGAGCGTCCAGAACGCCACATACGAGCAGAAGGACCCTATCGTGGTCTATAAACTGGAGAGTTACAACCTCTTCTCCGAAATGCTCGAATCACTCAACCAGGACGTGCTTTCATTCCTGTTCAGGGCCTTCGTGCCTCTGACAGACCGCAACCAGCAGCCCCAGAGGGCGGTTCAGCGCAGGACTGATATGTCACAGATGAAGGCACAGCATAATGATCTGAGCACTAATGGCGAGCCCAAGGCAAGGACTCCCATAAAAGTTGAAAAGCAGGTTGGCCGCAACGACCCGTGCCCGTGCGGAAGCGGCAAAAAATTCAAGAACTGTCATGGAAAAGGGATTGTTTAACAAAATCAAAAGTATGACCAAAATTGCAGAATCTGTGGATGTAAATTCTGTCAGCAGAATTTCCGACGGCACTACCGTCAAAGGCGAAATATCTTCCCTCAGCGACATCCGCGTCGACGGCAGCGTCGAGGGACGCCTTTATTCCGAGGGACGTATAGTGGTTGGCGAAAACGCTGTCATCAAGGGTACCGTTCTCTGCGGGGACCTTGATCTCTGGGGCGCGGTAGAAGGGGAGATATATGTCCGTAACTTGCTGTCGCTCAAAGGTACATCTTCCGTTCTTGGCGACATACATGTGAAGAAGCTCCAGGTTGAGATTGGCGCTTCGGTAAACGGTTCGTGCAAGATGATTACCGAATCCGATTTCGATGCCTGCCTGGGCAAAGAGTCAGTCGAGCCGGTGGAGGTTGAATAATTTACCGGCCCCCATATTGTAAGCGAAGTCGAAGCACCTGTACTCCAGGTGCTTCCCTTTTTTTATTACCCTGGTCACATATTCTTTCTTGAATCCCATCTCCTCCAGCGTGGAGAAAGGGCATTTCCCGCCGGTCAGACACAGCATCGATTCTAGTATCGAGTAGTTTCTGGCCAGAATCTGCATTTCGCGCGCCTGAATCTTCTCACGGGCATAGCGCAGGTGCCCGTGCCAGCGGTTGCGGCAATTGTCGGAGCAGAACTTCTTGTCCGATCTTCCGTAAACCGGCTCCCCGCATTCAAGGCAATGAACTTCTTCTTCGTTTTGAATCCTGTACATTTTTGTATTCGTTTCCTCAAATATCGCCTGCCCGGCGTGAAATACCAAGGAACCGAAAGAATCGTAAACCATTTTTTGCGGATGTTTTCGAAGCGATGATTTTTTTCTGTCAAAGGATCTGAATCAATTTATTTTGGGCCGGCGCAGGATTCTTTAAAAATCGTAAAAAAATGGCCCTGAACGGGCTGTAAGCGAACAATCAACGCCTAAATGTCATTCCTTTGCATACGGATCGAGGGCGCAAGCGGCGCCGGGGTGTCCGAATGTAAACACAATTATGAAAAACTAATGGAGACAATTAACAAAATCGAATTGCTCGGGATTGTCGGAAGCGTCCGCTTCCAGCACATCAACGACAAGCAGATGGCCAAGTTTACCGTGGTTACAAACCGCGCGTACAAGAACAAGGAGGGCGCTCCGGTCATCGAAACCCAATGGCACAATGTTACGGCCTTCGAAGGTAAGAACGTGCAGGATCTTGACAAGATTGAGAAAGGTCGTGCCGTCAAGGTTACGGGGAGGCTGCAGGTGCAGCGCTACACAGGTGTGGACGGAGTGGAGAGGACGTCGGTGGATGTAATCTGCACGCGTCTGACAATACTGCCGGAAGATACTGAAGTTCAATATGAAATGTAGGAGAAAAAACTATGAAAAAGATCAATTTGCTTATTGCTGCCGCATGCCTGGCAGCCGTTTCCATGTCCTGTACCAAGGATGATGAAATTATACCGGAATCCGGCCCCCTTACCGTGCCCCTTACCGTGAATATAGGCACCGTTGCCACCAGGGCGACGGGAGTCGGGTCTGAAGATATGACCTTGAGCAACGTCCAGGTGATTGTTTACAACGAGGCGGGAAGGCTTGAGAAGTCAACCAACCTCATGACCAACAAGACAACCCTTACCCTTGATGTGCTGCCCGGCAAAAAGACCGTGTGGGCGGTCGCAAATATCCTGTCCAAAATCAACGAGTCAACAATCCCGTCTCCAGCCGACCTGAGTTCGAAAATATATGACCTGGGCAATAATGCCAAAAACAAACTCGCCATGAGCGGCTGGGCCGAAAAAATAGTCACCCTGGATGATTCGTCCATGGAACTGAACGTAAAGCACCTGGCATGCAAGGTGGTTCTCGACGGGATAAAGCGCAATTATACGAACCAGGACTACGCTAACATTCCTCTGACTGTCAAGAAGATATATATGAGCAACGTGGCGGGAAGATGCAGTTTCGGATGCGAAGGGGAGATGCCTTCCGTGTGGTACAACATGCTGGGCGACATCCCGTCCGATCTCTCCGCCTCCGTCAAGGCCCTGACAGTCGACGACGGCTTGAACATAAGTCTTGCCGAGGGTGCAAGTTATACGACCACCCATACTTTTTACGTGTATCCCAATCCAAGTGTCGATACTGCTGTCGGCGGGACCTGGAGCCCCAGGCTTACCAGGCTCGTGCTGGAGTGCGACTACGGCGGGAAGACCTGCTATTATCCAGTATCCATCCCCGGCCCCATGGTGCGCAACAAAGTCTATCATATCAGCCTTCTTACCCTCACTAAGCCCGGAAGCACCTCCAAGGACGATCCGCAGAACGAAGTGTCATCCACCATCAGCTTCTCCGTTCAGATTAAGGTTGCGGACTGGGAAGGCGACACTTCTTACACAGAACAATATTAGGCTATGCGCAAGATTCTCTGTTTCATTGCCGTACTGCTCCCTTGCGCCTGTACAGTCAAGGAGGATCGTTCGGTATGCCCCTGCGAGCTGGTTGTCCGCTGCGAGGAATCCCTCAAGACGGAAGGCAGCGTGCTAGTCAGCGTCATCCAGGATGATGCGGTGGTGAAGCAGGGAATGATGAGCAGGGAGGACTTCGAAGCGGGACGGTGCGTCATGTCCGTCCCGCGCAAGCCCTCGCTGGTCACGGTTTTTACCGGCATCACCGATATGAATGCAATAGATGGAAGATGGCTTGACATAGCTTTCGAGCATCAGTGCGACGAACTCTACAGTTGTGCGGAGTATGTGGACTTGAAGGGGGAGAGCTACGAGTGCATCGTCGGTCCGCACAAGAACTTCGCCCGTCTCTTCCTTACCGTTATAGGCATGCCTGCCGGCGCGGAGGCATCCGTCACAGGCCCTGTGCAGGGATATAACTTGATGGACCAGTCCCCGGTGCCCGGTACCTTTTCATGTTCGCCGTTCATCGGGAAAGAAGGGGACGAGGACTGCGTAAGGCTTCCCAGGCAGATAGACAACGCGCTGGCCCTTAATATAATGCAGAAGGGAAAACCCTCCATCAAGATAGATATCGGACGCATGATTGAAAGCGCCGGCTATCGTTACGACGACCCGGACCTGCTTGATATAGCGCTGACGGTGGATCTTTCCAAATCAAGTGTCTGGGTGATGGTTGCAGACTGGGACATGGAAAGTTTTTCATTTTTAGAGTATTGATACAATGAGAAGAATTACGGCTTTGTTTGCGGTGCTTGCCTTCGCCGCCGGATGCCATCACGCCGATCCGCTTCCCGAGGCTCCCGGAGAGGCGCCCACCAGGGATGTGTCTATTATAATTTCGGGCGGCGGTCTGCCGGCATCCGGCACCAGAAGCAGCGTTACGGCTACTGAAGACGGCATACGCAGCGCTGACATTTTTATTTATTGCGGAGAACAACTGCAGAACGACCTGACGCAGCACATGAGTTTCTCCGGGCAGGGAGTGAAGACCTGCACCAGGACCGTTGCCTTGACAGTAGGAAAAACTTATGACCTGCTGGTAATCGCCAACGGCAGTCCGGGCAGCGCCCCGTCCACTCTTGATAATGCAATATCCCAATTGAGCTATGAAGCGAGTGGTATTTCATCCTTCAACAGCGCCGGAATCCCCATGTCTGGGCGCAAGCGCTTCTATGTCACTCCCACAAGCCAGAATGTGGAAGTGCCGCTGGTGAGGCTTGTATCGAAAGTCAATTTCTCGGTGCGGACCTCGCAGCTTGAGCATGGAAGCATAGTATTCTCGTCCATTGCCGTGCGCCAGATGAACAAGAGCTGCCCTTTCTTTGCGGACGGGCGGGCCGGAGACAGGACCTGTGACGGGGATCTGGCCTCTTCCGCAGACCTGGCAAGTATCAATTCATCCCCGGATGGATACAGCACCTCGTTCTATCTCCTGGAGAATCTTCAGGGCGATATTCTTGCGGGAAATACCGACCCGGAAGCGAAGATCCCGGACCGGATTACGGCGGCGGGGGGCAAGCCGGCGCGTTGTACATATCTTGAGCTTACAGGCAGGTACAACGGCAGCTCCGGCGCTCTCAAAAGCGAGAATCTCACGGCGCGTCTTTTCCTGGGCGGGGATGCTTGCTCCAACTTTGACATTGTGCGCAACAGCCAGTATAACATTGAGTTGTCAATCACTGACGAGGGATGCTTGAGGACCGACTGGAAAATTGACGGACACCTTGAAGACAACAGGACCCTGAGTTTCAACCCTGCCGTGGCAACGCTTAATCCGGGAGGGACGCTAACCGCGGAAATAAACACGAATCTCAGTTATTCTGCCGGCGATTATTCCTATTCGGTAGGCGGTGATGTAATGTGCTTCGACGTGAATGTGAGCAACGGCGGTACCCGTTTCGACGTGCGCTGCCTGGATTCGGCCGCCGAGGGGGCCAGCCTCCAGCTGAATGCAGCGACCTGGGACGGACGTCACACATGCAGTTGTACGGTTACTGCAAAGTCAAACAATTCAGACAGATACGATATAGGATGGAAAGACGGGACCGGCGTGCTTTATCTGGCACAGAGGGGTGAGCTGACCATTGTCGACAAACGCACCGGCAGTTATCCTTCCGGAACGGTGAGGGTGCTCAACAGTACCGGCTGTGCCGATGTGACCCGCATCGGGACGCAATGGTACGTGGATGCCATAGAAGCGGGGGAGGATGTGCTGACCGTCAACATCGACGGCAGTAAAGTCGCTGAAATACCGTTCCTCGCAGCCATCCCCATCCTGACCTTCCCGTCGGACCGAATATTCCTGCCGATGGACGGAAGCGTTGTCGCCTGCGGCCCGTATTACCGCAAAGCCGACGGGACTTTGTTGAATTACAGTGATTTCCAGCCCGACCTGTACGAAGAGATGCTGGACGTCAGCGTGGTGCGCAAGGCTACAAGCGATATGTGCGGGACATGGTGGACCCAGGCCACGGGCGGCGGAAACCCGATAGTGAGAAGCTCCAACCTGGCCCAGTCTTATTATAACTTCGGTTTCTACATTGCCGCACTCAGTTCCGGTGGGCATGGAATAGGGGAGAATTACTCTCTCCAGAACGGGCCGGTGACGCTTGAACGGATAACGGCCTATCCCAATGACAGGGAATGCGGAGTGGCGCCGGTCAGCGCCGAGCTGTACACGGCCGAGCCTTTTTCCGGATCGCGTCATCTGGGCGCCCGCAGCAGCTGGGCCCTTACGCAATGGTATACCGGCAGCAGCCATGATGAAACCTTCGTTTTCTCTACCGGCGACATGGTCCTGCCCGGCAATGATTATTCAAGCGCAAGGGCGGTGTATCCTTTCTCATCCGAGAACAAATACTCTTTCCGTTATATCAACAACAGTACGGTAGAAATGACGATATTGTATTCGGACAATGTGGAAACCGCCATGCCGGAGCATTATTTCTCCTTCGCGCCGGCTATGCGGAACAGGCATTCCGGGGAACAGTATGTCTCTCCCTATCGCTACTCTGTGGATTTCACGGTTAACCTTGCGCTCGCGGGAGTCGCTGCCGAAAACGGGGCGGGAGGCTGTGACGTGTCCGTGGAATGGGCGTTCCCCAGGCTGGACGACGGCCGCCTGAGCTTTCTGGAAGACAATGTCGTATGTGCCGTTTCCGACCGCGGAACGGTCGAGAAGGGAATGTACGTCAATCTTTATACTGTTTACGGTTACAGCGCCGACTATCTTATGGGAAGCGCGATGCCGGAATACAGTTTCGCCGACCTGACGCTCGCTCCTGGTCGGGTGAGCAAGCTGGACGGCGACAGCTACCATGTGCCTGAAGACTATGGGGTCGGCTATGATCTGGTTCTCTGGAAATATGAGTCAATCAATCCCTATTCCAACGGATGGCTGGAGAAGTAGTCCGACAGAAGCTGCCGGGTGTGCCCGTTGACTGCCAGGTCCGCGGGCCTGGCACCCTTGGTGACGGTAAGACCTCCGCATATATCGACGCCGAGTATCCGGTGCTCCGCTGCAATGCGCCCGATGGCGTCCAATAATTCCGGTAAGCTCATCGTGCCCTGGCTCCAGTCTGTCCTGGCCCATTCGGGGGACAGTACGTCAAGGTCTATGGACAGGTAAACCGGGAGTGAGCCTGGAAGGGAGATTTCATTACGGAAGTCTCCCTTCATCAGTTCAAGTTCATCGCGGGCCGCCGCCACCCAGTTGCCGCAACTGAGCAGGCCGCTGTCAAGGGTGTCGGCTTCATCGTCGGGGTGATTGTCGAAAAGGGCCAGCAGGAAAGGTTCACGAAGCTTTTCAAGCCAGAATTTCGTTATGTAGTGATAGTCGCCGGTGTCTATCCAGTGGATGCCGGCTGTGCTCACTTTATCCATGGCCTGCCTTATTGTCCCCGCGGCCGCAGGGTCACAGTAGCAGCAGCATCCGTCAAGGGCCCGGAGGTCGAGCGTATGAGCCTCTTCGGGGACCCTGCCCTCATCGTCATAGACGCCGCTGAGATTTATAATTGTGTTCATATCTTGTTCAAATCTAAAAATTTTTTCTTAAATTTGCCAATTGGTACACCTGTATTCACGTTTTTTTTGATGGCGGCAGAAGAAATCTTCCCCCTTGATCCGGAGAAAGTTTACTATTCGATGGATGAGTTGACCCTTGACACCGACGAGGGCCCTGTCACGCTCCGACTTGGGGCGTGGCTGAATGCAGACCCTGTCCGTATCCATCGTATGATAGTGAAAGACAAGGTGTTACAAGTCGACAACTTTGAAGTCCTCAATCCTTTGGTAAGCAAGCTCCGCAGGGCCGATCCCGAGTATTACAAACGCTACATGGGCCTGCAGCTTATCATCGATTATCCCGGCTACAGCTCCGGAATAATTGCAAAGATTCCTTACGAAAACGATCCCGTCGGTTTTTACAAGTGGTGGCGAAAGGGGAAACATGAGGACAAAGTTTACCTTTCCCTGGGCAACCGCATCCGTCTTTTCGAGAAGGTGTCGATGATGGATCCCAAAATGATCCTCAAGAAGGACTTGAAGATTCTTCAGTAAGAGGGCGTATTGCTTGCAGCATTCGCTCTTTTTTCGTATATTTGGCCCTACTATGGACCAATCGCTGAAAACAACCTGCCTGCACGACGACCACATCGCTCTCGGGGCCAAGATGAGCCCCTTTGCAGGCTTCGATATGCCGATTCAGTACAGCGGCATCATTCAGGAACACAATGCGGTACGCACCGCCGCCGGCATGTTCGACGTGTCTCACATGGGTGAGATATTCGTTGACGGCCCCGACGCGGAAGCATTTGTGAATCATATCTTTACCAACGACGTACGGCAGCTCGCCCCCGGCGGTATCCTCTACGGCATGATGTGTTATCCGGACGGAGGCACCGTGGACGACCTGCTGGTGTACAAGGAGTTCGAGTCCGGCTTCCTGCTGGTAGTCAACGCTTCCAACATCGAAAAAGACTATAAATGGCTCTTGGACAATGCCGGAGGTTTCGAGGTCGAAGTGTTCAATGATTCTGAATCCTGGGGCCAGATCGCCCTGCAGGGCCCCAAGTCGGAAGACGCCCTGGTAAAGCTTCTCGGCCTGGAGGAACTTCGTGAACTGGAATTCTACACCTTCTACGACCTCGAGGACGAAGAGGGCGGCCGTGTTATAGTCAGCCGTACCGGCTACACAGGTGAAGACGGCTTCGAGATTTATGCTTCTCCCGACAATATCCGCGACATGTGGGCGTCACTGCTGGAGGACGGCATCACTCCTTGCGGCCTCGGCTGCAGGGATACGCTCCGTTTCGAGGCCGGCCTGCCGCTCTACGGCGACGAACTGAGCCCTGAAATCAGCCCGGTGATGGCGGGACTGTCCATGTTCTGCAAGTTCGACAAGCCCGAATTCATCGGAAAGGAAGCGCTTATGAAGCAGAAGGAAGAGGGTGTGGCCCGCAAGATTGTTGGAATAGAAATAAAGGACAATGCCATCCCGCGCGCCGGATATCCCGTTGAGACTGAAGACGGCACCCAGGTAGGCGTGGTAACCACCGGCTACCATTCTATTTCCCTCGACAAGAGCATCTGTTTCGCTCTCGTCGATTCCGCTTACGGAGCCCTGGGCACTCCGCTCTGGATACGCATACGCAAGCGCGTATTCCCCGGAGAAGTCATAAAGAAAAGGTTTTACAAGACAAACTATAAGAAATGAGCAGAATAATTGAAGGACTCCTTTACAGCGAGTCACACGAATGGGTGAAGGTCGAAGGCGACCTCGCCATCATCGGAGTTTCCGATTTTGCACAGGCAGAAATGGGTGATATCACTTACGTCGACCTTCCTTCCGAGGGGGACGAGGTGGCCGCGGGCGAGGAATTCGGCGCACTGGAGAGCGTGAAGGCTTCCAGCGAGCTGTACTGTCCGGTGAGCGGCACCGTCGAAGCCGTCAACGCGGAACTCGAGGACGCACCCGAGAAGGTCAACGAAGATGCCTATGCCGCCTGGATCATCAAGGTGCGCATGAGCGATCCCTCTGAGCTCGAGTCCCTTATGGACGCGGCAGCTTACGCAAAAATAGCTGAATAGCAAGATGGGAACATTCGCCTATTTCCCCCACACGGAGGAGGATATACGGGTGATGTTGGAAAGAGCCGGCGTGAGCTCCCTCGACGGGCTTTATGCCGACGTTCCCCCTGAATTCAAATACAAGGGGGAATATGACCTTCCTTCCGCGATGAGCGAGGAGGAGGTGAGGTCGTGGTTCGAATCGCTCGTTTCTCGCAACACCCGTCTCAAGGTGTTCGCCGGAGCCGGAGCATACGACCACTACACGCCGTCGGTCATACCGTACATCACTTCCCGTTCGGAATTCCTTACCGCCTACACTCCCTACCAGTGCGAAATATCGCAGGGTACCTTGCGATATATATTCGAGTGGCAGACAATGATTTGCGCCCTTACGGGACTGGATGTCGCCAATGCCTCCATGTACGACGGCCCAACGGCTGCCGCCGAGGCGATGAGGATGTGCGTTGCCTGTACCCGCAAGCGCAATACCGTGGTGGCATCTTCCGCACTGCTCCCCAATGTGCTCGCCACCTTGCGTACCTACGCACGCTATTCCGGCATCAATCTGGTCGAGACCTGGAGCGTCGCCGAGGCCGTGGCCGAAGGTACGCTCGACCTTGCCGGCGTAATCGTTCCTTCCATCAACCGTTTCGGCATAATCGAGAGTCACCTGGGGCTTGCTTCCCTGGTGCATGAGATGGGCGGCCTGATGGTCGAATACTGTGACCCTTCCGCCCTGGCGGTCGTCAAGACGCCAGCGGAATGGGGGGCCGACATTGCCGTAGGCGACGGCCAGAGCCTTGGCATCCCCCTGTGCTACGGCGGTCCCTACGTGGGCTTCATGGCATGCCGTAACGAGTGGATGCGCAAGCTTCCCGGACGCATAGTCGGCCAGACCAGGGATGCTGAAGGCAGGCGCGCTTTCGTGCTCACCCTTCAGGCCCGCGAGCAGCATATACGCCGCGAGAAAGCAACTTCCAACATCTGCTCCAACGAGTCTCTGATGGCTCTCTGGTGCACCGTGTATCTCTCGATTATGGGGCCCGAGGGCATGCGCAAGCTCAATGCAATCTGCTATGAGCGCTCGCATTATCTGCATGACGCCCTCCTTGCCACGGGCAAGTTCACCGATCCCTTCGAAGGACGCCAGTTCCTGAAAGAATTCGCCCTGAAGCCTCTCTGCGATGTGGCAAAGCTGCAGCAGGCGCTGCTTGACGCCGGATTCTTCGGCGCGCTTTCCACGGAGGAAGGCTATGTGACATTCTGCGTCACCGAGCGCCGCACTCCTGAAGAGATCGACGCATTGGTTAAAGTTGTAAAGGAGGCCGCGCTATGAGATACTACGACAAATTGATATTCGAATTGTCCCGTCCCGGCCGCAGCGGCTATTCGCTCTCCCTGAAAAACCGTGCCACCCTTGGCACCGTAAGAGGGGGGACCACAAGCGAAGCGCAGTGGTGGGGTCCGAAGGACGTTTTTCAGGGGGAGCGGACAGCCGCTGAAGGAATCTGGCGTGAAGCCCCTCTGGATCTGCCTGAGGTAAGCGAACCGGACGTGGTGCGCCACTATACGAACCTTAGCCAGATGAACTTCGGCGTAGATACTGGCTTCTATCCTCTCGGGTCCTGTACAATGAAGTACAACCCCAAAATAAACGAGGAGGTAGTGTCGCTCTTCAACGGCCTTCATCCTCTCCAGCCTGAATCTACCGTCAAGGGCGCCAGGGCAGTCTTGGACTTTATGGACAAGGCGCTTGCGGCGATCACCGGCATGAAGCATTTCACCTTCCTGCCTTGCGCCGGCGCACACGGCGAACTCACCGGACTGATGCTCATCCGCGAGTATCACATGTCCAGGGGAGACAGCGCCCGCACGAAGATAATCGTTCCCGACAGCGCCCACGGCACCAATCCAGCCAGCGCGGCGGTGTGCGGGCTTGACGTGGTGGTGGTCAAATCGCGTCCCGACGGACTCGTGGACGTGGAAGACCTGAAGCCCCTGCTCGGCCCCGATATCGCCGGCATCATGATGACCAATCCCAACACCCTCGGTCTTTTCGAGCGTGACATAAAGGAGATAGCGGCGCTGGTGCATGAGTGCGGAGGCCTTCTCTATTACGACGGTGCCAACATGAATCCGCTCCTCGGCGTCGTGCGCCCCGGAGACATGGGCTTCGACGTTATGCACCTCAACCTCCACAAGACCTTCTCGACGCCACACGGCGGAGGCGGTCCCGGCAGCGGCCCGGTGGGCGTTTCCGAAAGGCTGGTACCTTTCTTTGACAAGCCTCGCGTGAGCGGTTTCCACGGCAATTTCGGTGTTATAGTCAGGGCCTGCGCCTATATCCTGAGCCTTGGCCGCGAGAACATAAAGATGGCCGGGCCTCTGGCCACTCTGGCCGCCAATTACATAAAGGAATCGCTGAAGGATTGTTATAAACTTCCCATAGAATCAGTGTGCAAGCATGAATTCGTATTCGACGGACTGCTCGAACCCAACGGGGTTACGACCCTGGATGTGGCAAAGCGCCTGCTCGATTACGGTTTCCATGCACCTACCATCTATTTCCCGCTGCTGTTCCATCAGGCGCTTATGATAGAGCCCACGGAGACGGAGTCGCTCCAGACCCTGGATGCCTTCATAGAAGTGATGCGTACGATAGCGAAGGAGGCCGCGGAGGATCCTGAAATCCTGCACGGAGCGCCGCACAACACCCCCATCGGCCGTCCGGATGAAACTTCGGCAGCCCGTCAACCGGTTTTGAAATACTCTGCAGAATGAAAAGGGTTCTGTTGCTTGCGGCCCTGATGCTGCTGCCTCTGTTTGCATGTGCCGGAGTCGTCAAAGGCAAGGTTACCGCCGGGGGCAAGCCTGTGGCGGGCGTTCCTGTTTCCGACGGACGTCAGGTGGTGCTTACCAACTCCAGGGGCCGTTATACACTCAAGACCGACAAAGCGGACAGTATCGTGTTCATAACCACCCCTTCTGGATATGTGGCACAGATGATGGATCCCATACGCCCGGGGTTCTGGCAGTTGCTTACGAAGGCTCCTGCGAAGAGGGAAGTGCATGACTTCAAGCTCATGAAGCAGGACCAGGGCAACTACAGCGTGATTTTCATAACCGATACGCATTTCGCCAACGACCCTTCCAGAGACGATCTTAAGCGCTTCAAGAATACCGTGCTTCCTGTGATCCGCCGTGAATATGAAGCCGCTGCGGCCAGGGGACCGGTCTATTCCGTCAATCTCGGCGATTTCGCGCACGACCGTTACTGGTACGACTTCGGGCTGAACGAAGAGGCTGCCGAGCGCTTCCTGGCCACGGCCGGATATCCTGCACCGGTGTATTCCGTAAGCGGCAACCATGACAATGACGGGGCGATCGCCGGTCTCGGCGACCGTACCGATTTCGAATCGGCATGGAATTACCGTCATACATGGGGGCCCGGATGCTATTCCGTAAACATAGGCGCCGACCACTGGATCTTCATGGATTCCGTGGAGTATATCAACGACGGTGAGCCCGATGCAAAGCACAAGAATATCAACGGCAGGCGCAATTACCTTTGCCACATACTTGACAAGGACCTGGAATGGCTCCGGAACGACCTCAAGTTCGTGTCTCCCGGCACCAGGATTTTCTTCTGCTGCCATGTGCCCCTGTTCAACGATGCCAGCAAGAGCGAGGTCATGATGCCCGGCCAGGCGGAAATCCTGGACGAAGTTTTCAGCGACTTTCCCGACGTGTATGTATTCTCCGGTCATACCCACAAGTACATCCACACCGGCACCGACGGGTTCATACGCTTCCGGCAGTTTATCTTCGGTGCCACTTCCGGCAGCATGTGGCAGCATCCCGATGGCTATCAGGCAATTGGCTCCGATTCCAGCGAACAGGCTATAAATGTTCTGGATTGCAGCGCGCCAGAGCCCGAGCCACGTTTCGTCGCGATCAGCGGAAGCACGAAGATGATGCGTGTTTATGACATCAACGCGGTCGGCGATTTCTACCGCAACGATCCTCAGTGCCGCATATTCCATGAACTTTATCCCGAGCGCAGCTGGTATGCCGATCCTGCTTTCGCCAACATGATTTATGTAAACTACTGGGGCTATGCTCCCGGCCAGAAAGTGGAGATATTCGAGGACGGCAAGGCACTTGACGTCAAGAAGTCCAATCTTGACGAGCCGCTGTATGTAATCACATACATGACACCAAAGCTCGATGGCGGAAGCCAGCCGTCCAAGTCCAACCTCAAGGACCGCAAGACGCCCCACAGCTTCGTGGCAACGGCATCCACGGCCACGGCTCCCGTGCTCGTTAGAGTGAGCGACCCCGATGGCAAAGTGCTGTATGAAGAGACTGTAATCCGTCCCAAACAATTTGACAAAAACACCAATTAATGTTTTATTTATAATTATGAAAAATTATTTTGATCTTACCGGCCGTGTCGCTGTCGTGACCGGCGCTTCAACAGGTCTCGGCCTTCAGATGGCCAAGGCATTCGCAAGCCAGGGCGCAAATCTTGTCCTCCTTGCAAGGCGTATGAACCTCCTTGAGGAGAACGCAAAGGCAATTAACGAAGAATTCGGCGTGGAAGTGCTTCCTTTCGCCTGCGACATCACCGATACTGAAAGGGTGAAGGCCGCAGTTGCCGCCACCATGGCCAAATTCGGCCGTGTCGACATACTTATGAACAATGCCGGTACCGGCGCAGTCGCTCCCGCTGAGGAGATTACCGACGAGCAGTTCAAGAAGGAACTCGACATCGACCTTTTCGGAACCTTTGTATGCTCCCGTGAGTTCGGTAAGGAAATGATCAAGGCCGGCTATGGCCGCATTATCAACATCGCCTCCATGTATGGCCTGGTGGGCAATCTCATCTGCGGCAGTTCTCCTTACCATGCCGCCAAGGGCGGAGTGGTCAACCTGACCCGCGCACTTGCGGCAGAGTGGGGCAAGTACGGTATTACCGTCAACAGCATCTGCCCGGGCTATTTCTACACCGACCTTACCACCGCGACCCTCGACTCCGACTATTTCCAGGCTATCGCCAAGCAGAGCATTCCTATGGCGCGTTACGGAAAGAGCGGCGAGCTTGACACCTGCGCATTGTTCCTCGCATCTCCCGCCAGCACGTATGTGAACGGCCAGAACATCGCCGTTGATGGTGGTTATACTTGCATCTAGTAGATGAAGAAGCTCTTATTATCGGCAGTAGTCATCTTGCTGGCAGTGTCCTGCGGCCACAGGGTGCGTCCGGACGGGCATTCGCTTGTCTTCTATGCCACCATGGAGAACAGGTCGGCAGCGGGGGACTATCCTTTCTGGATGTCAGGGGATTCCATCAGCGTTTTCTACAAAAACAATGTGCATACCATTGCCGTTTTCAGTGAAACTGACGGCGATCAAGGCATATTCAAGGCCCCTGCCGCTCCCGAGAGCGGCAGGGAAGCCGGATATGTGTATGCTGTGTATCCCTATCATCGCTCTGTCACCCTCGGCAATGACGGCAGGTTGGGCGTCTATTTCCCCACGGTCCAGAACTATGAGGGCAACACATACGCCCACAAGGCCAACGTCATGGTGGCAGTCTCGACGGACGAAGACCTTGATTTCAGGAATGTGGGCGGATATGTGCATATGCAGTTGTACGGCCCCGGCGTACAGGTCGCCATCCTGGAGCTGGACACCAACGAAGAGGAGCCCGTTTCCGGACAAGGGTGGGTGACTGTATCTCCCAATGGGGATCCTTCATTCACCCCAGGGGATGCCAACACTAAGAGCTATGTCTATCTGGACTGCATTTATAATCTTGTTACCATAGGTTCGGACGAGGAGCACGCCACGGATTTCTGGCTCGCAGTGCCTCCTGTGAAGCTTGACAAGGGTTTCACGGTTTATGTCGTCGATCCGAACGACCGTGAGTATCCCATCAGCGTTACGGAAAGCGTGGAATTCAAGCGCACTCACATAATCGGTGTCGAGGCTTGCAAGGTCGAGTTCCCCGAGGCCTCGAAGGAAGATATTGAGGCCGATCTGGCGGGAACTTATATCATCAACTCCACTTCGTATTATGCAAGCGAAGGCCTCGGTCCTTACAGCGATGAGATTACTCTGAGCTATTCGGACAAGCCCGACAAAGGCCCGGTGGCGCTGACCGGCAGCTTGGGCATAACCGAAAACATTGAACTGTACGGTGATTACGATGTGTCCGGCAAGAAGTTTTCGATTCCGTCCGGGCAGGTGCTCGGTGGATTCTATACCGATGACAGTAAGACCAAGATTTGCTGGCTGAAGCTATATCTCGGCGATGACAAATACTTCTATACCGACGATATCCTGTTCAATGTGACTGCGCCTCACAGTCTTGAGTTCGCTTATGCCAAGGATGGACTGGATCTGTTGTTCCTGGGTTTTGTCGACGATGCGATAGACGGTTCCTATGAGCGCTTGATCATCAAGTCCATTGCCTATAAGCCTACCAAGGCCGTAGCTGCCGCAGCCAAGGCCAGGGGCTACGATACGGAACACGGTTTAGACGGCTTCCGTCACAGGGCGGGAGCGTTGCATGACTTTAAGCCGGCGGGAGAATTGTCCGGTCTGGTCAGGCGGCAGTTTCCCCGTTGATGAAAACCGACTTGATAAACGGAGTCTGGTAAGTGTAAGGGATTCGGTTTAGTGTCCATCCCGGATATGTAAGAATCAGATCGGCTCTTTTGCCTTTGGTAATTGAGCCGGTCTGTTTGCTTATGCCCATGGCATAGGCGGAGTTGAGCGTAGTGGCGTTGAGGGCCTGCACCGGGGTGAGTTTCATCTTTATGCAGGCCAGGGCCATTACGAAGCGCATGTCGCCCATGGGGGAGGAACCCGGGTTGTAGTCCGATGCCAGGGCTATTCCAAGGCTTGCGGCGATGAATTCTTTGGCCCGGGCAAAGGGAATGCCGAGGAAGAATGACGATCCGGGCAGCATCGTTGGCATGGTGCCGCTGCCTTTGAGGGCGTCGATTTCGGCATCGGTGGTGCGTTCCAGGTGGTCGACGGACAGGGCGCCGTACTTTACTCCTACCTGCACTCCGCCGCTGACGGCAAGTTCGTTGGCGTGTATTTTGGGACGCAGGCCGCTGCGTGCTCCCGCTTCGAGTATGCGGGCGGTATCGTCCGGAGTGAAGAATCCTTCGTCACAGAAAACATCGACAAAGTCGGCGAGTGCGGCTGCGCGAGGCATCATATCGATTACTTCCTGGACATAGCCTTCATGTGTGTAACCGCGGCCTGTTGCGTGAGCGCCCAGGAAGGTTGAGCGGATTGTGGCGGGAACGTTTTCTTTGATGCGGCGTATGACGCGGAGCATCTTGAGTTCGTCTTCGGGGTTGAGGCCGTAGCCGCTTTTGATTTCGATGGCGGCTGTGCCTTTGGACATCATTTCCTGTACGCGCTCCAGAGCCTGTCCGTAGAGTTCGTCTTCGGCGGTGCGGTGGAGGAGGTCGGCGGAATTGAGTATGCCGCCGCCGCGGGCCGCGATCTGTTCATAGCTGAGGCCGTTGATTTTGTCTATGAATTCGCCTTCGCGGGAGCCGGCGTACACGATGTGGGTGTGGCTGTCGCAGAATGCCGGCATCACGAGGCCTCCGCCGGCGTCAATTTGCTCTCCGTCCGGCAGGGGGCTGGCATCAGTCTCTGTCTGACCGGAATCCTGCGCGCCTCCTGTTCGTAAGGGCCAAAGTCGGCACGCAGGATTCTGGTCAGACATCAGACCGAAGTCGGCGATGGTGCCGTCGTCGGCGATACGGAGCCAGGCGCCCTTCAGGGTGCCGGTGTCCGACATCGCGGCGCCTTCTTTCCGCAGTATGCCCTCCGGCACGATGCCCGTCAGCTCTCCAATGTTGATAATAGTTTTCATTTCTCGGAGGGGCTACAGGTATTGCTCCCGGTGGAGGAATTCTATTGATTTTTCAATAAGCGGATGCATGTATGTGTCGTTGTCGATGAACGGGACAATTTCACGGAAGTCATTGAATATCCGTTCGATGACGGGGGAGGACTTGGCCGGCCGGCGGAATTCCAGGGCCTGGGCGGCATTGAACAGTTCGATGGCGAGTACGGACTCCACATTGTCCACTATACGTACGAGCTTGGTGGCGGAATTGGAGCCCATGCTCACGTGGTCCTCCTGTCCCTGGGAAGATGGGATGGAGTCGCAGGAGGCGGGCCAGCAGAGTCCTTTGTTCTGGCTGACAATCGATGCCGCCGTGTATTGCGGAATCATGAATCCGCTGTTGAGGCCGGGGTTGGCCACCAGATATTTTGGAAGGCCGCGCAGGCCGTGGATAAGCTGGTAGGTGCGCCGCTCTGAGATGCTGGCAAGTTCCGACATGGCTATGGACAGGGCGTCCATCGGAATGGCGATGGGTTCGCCGTGGAAATTGCCCGCCGATATTACCATATCCTCGTCAGGGAATATGTTCGGGTTGTCGGTCACCGAGTTTATCTCGTTCTCTATCACCGATTTGACATACAGAATGTTGTCCTTTACAGCTCCGTGGACCTGAGGGATGCAACGGAAGCTGTAAGGATCCTGCACGTGTTCTTTGGGACGATTGATCAGCTCGCTGCCCGACAGAATATCAACGAAACGCTTTCCGGTGAGTATCTGGCCTTTGTGTGGGCGGAGCTGGTGGGTAAGGGGCAGGAATGGCTCGATACGGCCGTCGTAGGCATCGAGCGACATTGCGCCTATGAGGTCGGCCCAGCGGGAGAGCCGCATGCTCTTGAGCAGGGCCCACACCGCGTGGGCGCTCATGAACTGCGTGCCGTTGAGCAGGGCGAGTCCCTCTTTTGACTGAAGGGTTATTGGCTCCCAGCCCTTCTCGGCCCACACTTCGGCCGAGGGACGTATCTTCCCCTGATACAGTACTTCGCCCATGCCTATGAGCGGGAGACAGAGGTGGGCGAGCGGGGCCAGGTCTCCGGAGGCACCGAGCGAGCCCTGCTGGTACACTACCGGAAGGACATCCTCGTTAAACATGTCGATTAGACGCTGAACGGTAATGAGTTGCGCTCCCGAATGTCCGTACGAGAGGTTCTGCGCCTTCAGGAAGAGCATGAGCTTGACAATCTGCGGCCGGACCATGGGACCGGTGCCGCATGCATGCGACATTACAAGATTATGCTGGAGCTGCGAAAGCTCTTCGGGCGGAATGGTGACGTTGTACAGCGAGCCGAAGCCGGTGGTTATTCCGTACAGCGGCCTGTCGATGTCTTCCATCTTGCAGTCAAGGTATTTGCGGCACTTGACTATAGCGTCTTTGGCTTCCTG
>JAFZBM010000035.1 GCA_017561765.1 Bacteroidales bacterium
AATGGAAGCCGCAACAGACATGAACAAGAAAAAACGCGACCGCATAGGGGTGATCCTCTATGTGATCTACGTGTTGCTGCTTATGGCTTCCGTACTGCTGTTCGTCAAGATAGCGGGCATACAGATATTCTTCAAGCCCGACCCCAAGATACAGAGCGCCCTCACTCCCGGCAGCAGGCCCAGGCTCATCGAGCCGGTGCGCGGCAATATAATCGACTGCAAGGGACGTCTCCTCGCAATGTCCTGCCCCACCTATCAGATAGCCATGGACTGCACAGTAAGGCGCGAGGAGTTCGCGAAGGACAAGGACGGAGCCGCCAGGGAAGAGGAGTGGATGAAGAAGGCCGGCGAACTGAGCGTGGAACTCGCCAAAGTATTTCCAGAGAAGAGTGCGGCCGATTATCTCAAGCTTATAAAGAACGGCCGAGCCAACGGCAAGAAATACCTGAAGATAGGCAAGCCCGTCGACCGCAACGTCTATAACCGCGTGGCCGCCATGCCCCTGTTCAGGGAAGGACGCTACCGGGGCGGATTCATCGCCGAGCAGCAGAACGTGCGCATTTATCCTTACGGCAAGCTGGCCCGCAGGACCATAGGATTCGTAAGGAACAACCGTTCCGACGTAGGCAACACCCACGTGGGGCTCGAAGGCAAATTCGACTATGTGCTTCACGGCCAGGAGGGCAAGGAGTACACGAAATTGACCGACTTCGGACGCGTGCTCGACAACGACAGCACCAAGACCCTGCCCGTTGACGGACGCGACATACGCACCACCCTCAACATCGACTATCAGGACATCGCCTGGCGCGCCCTCTACGACGAGATCGCTCCCGAGGAAGACCTTGAAGGAGCCTGCCTGGTGCTCATGGAAAGCAGCACCGGCGCCATACGCGCCATGGTCAACTTGTACCGCGACGGCAACTCCCCCGATTTCGAGGAAGTCAGCAACCTCGCCATAGGCAGGGCTATCGAGCCGGGCAGCGTATTCAAGACCGTGACCCTGATGCAGGTGCTCTCAGACGGCTATGTCAAGAGCCTCGACGAAGAAATCCCCACCAACCACGGTGTCATCAAGGGCGTCCGCAGCGTACCGCAGGACGTGCACATGCTCGATCACGAGAGGGTGCACCAGACCAATACTATTTCCGTCATCGACGGATTCAAGATATCATCCAACTACGTGTTCGGAACCCTTGCCGTTTCCAATTACAGCAAGAAACCGATGCGGTTCATAGAGAACATACACAGCTACAAGCTTGCCGAGGCATTCGCCTTTGACCTCGACGGCCTCGCCTCCCCCACCGTGCCCTCGCCCAACGACAAGAACCGTTACTGGAGCCTGAGCGACCTGGCGGTAATGGGCTATGGCTACGGCACCCGGGTCACTCCCCTGCATGTACTGTGCTTCTACAACGCCATCGCCAACAAGGGGCGGATGATGAAGCCCTACCTTGTGGAGGATATCGAGCTGAACGGCATAGTCAAGGACAAGAGAGGTCCGGCGCTCATGTCGACCATATGCAGCAAGGCGGTAGCCGACACCATCACCCGCGCCCTCAAGGCCGTTACGGAAGAAGGTACTGCGCGACGTCTTAAAGATGCGCGCTGCCAGATTGCCGGCAAGACCGGAACTTCCTTCGGAACCTACAGCGGCGGCTCTTACAAAGACGAGCACGGCAGGCGCAAGTACCAGGGCACCTTCGTGGGTTTCTTCCCCGCTGACGAGCCCCGCTACAGCGTCATCTGCACGGTTTTCAGCAAGCCCACTTCAAAACAGTTCCAGGGCGGCGGCATACCTGCCAGAGCCATCAAGAACCTTGTGAACGGCATATACTGCATTGATCCTTGTTTCCAACCCGAATTAAGCGTAAGCAAATGAAACTAGGCGAGATAATTAAGAATTGCGGCGTCCTCGATATCCAGGGCCCCACAGGAACGGACATCGGCACGGTGGTCAGCGACTCCCGCAAAGCATGCCCCGGGAGCCTCTTCGTAGCCGTCAACGGCTGCGGCAACGACGGACGCGCCTTCATAGGCAAGGCTATAGAGGCAGGAGCATCGGCGGTCATGTTCGAAATGCCTGCGGACGGTGCCGTTCCCGTACGTCCCGAAGGCGTGACTTACATTGTTACCGGCAACAGCCGCAAGGCGGTTGCAATGGCGGCCGACAGTTTCTATTCCCACCCCAGCGGCAAGCTGAGCCTGGTCGGCATAACCGGCACCAACGGCAAGACTACCACGGTAACCCTGCTATACCGCCTTTTCCGGAGCCTGGGTTACGAATGCGGCCTGCTCTCGACCATAGCCAATTACGTCGGCGACGAAAGGCTTGAGACCGCCAACACCACCTCCGACCCGCTCACCATCAACTCCCTGCTTTCGCACATGGTCGAAAAGGGCTGCGAATATTGTTTCATGGAAGTCAGTTCCATCGGCGTGGAGCAGGAAAGGGTGACAGGGCTTGAATTCAAGGTGGGCATATTCTCCAACCTCACCCACGACCACCTCGACTATCACGGCACTTTCGCCGAGTACCTGCGCTGCAAGAAACAGTTCTTCGACAGCCTGGGACCGGATGCAGTTGCCATCACCAATATCGACGACAAGCACGGAGACGTGATGCTGCAGAACACGGCGGCCCGCAAGCTCAGTTATTCCTGCCGTTCCGCGGCCGACCACAGCTGCCACATACTCGAGCAGAGTTTCGAAGGCATGCTGCTGCGTATCGACGGCACCGAAGTATGGACAAGGCTCATCGGCGTACACAACGCCTACAACCTTCTGGCAATTTATTCCGCAGCCATGGCACTCGGTGCGGGCAAGGACGAAGTTCTCCTGGCCCTTTCGCAACTGGAGAGCGCTCCCGGCAGGCTCGAGACAATACATGGCCCGCGCGGACTCTGCGCCGTCATCGACTACGCACACACTCCCGACGCCATGGAGAACGTGCTCAAGACCCTCAGGGACGTAGCCCCGGCAAAGACTCTCGTATGCCTCTTCGGCTGCGGAGGCGACCGCGACCGCACGAAGCGCCCGGAGATGGCCGCAGTGGCGGAAAAATGGGCCGACAAGATAATAGTGACCTCGGACAACTCCCGTACGGAGAAGACCGAAGACATACTCGAAGATATACGCCGCGGCTTCACGCCGAAAGGACTTGCAAAGGCGGTATTCATTGCCGACCGCAAGGAAGCAATAAGGGCGGCCCTTACCTTCTCGCCCGACGGAAGCACCGTGCTGCTAGCAGGCAAGGGTCATGAGACCTACCAGATTATAGGAACCGAGAAACGTCATTTTGACGAAAAAGAAATAGTTAAAGAGATTTTCGCACAATGCTCTACCACCTTGTAGACTGGCTTCAAAGCCTCGGGATCCACTTCCCGGGAATTGGACTGATGCATTACCTTTCATTCAGGGCGATGCTCGCCGTCGTGTTCAGCATGCTCATAGCATTCTTTGCCGGCGGAAAGATCATACGCATGCTGCAGAAGCATCAGATAGGCGAGACCATACGCGACCTGGGCCTGGAAGGACAGATGCAGAAAAAGGGCACTCCGACAATGGGCGGCATTATAATAATCGTATCGCTGCTCGGATCAGTCCTGCTGGTGTGCCGTCTCGACAGCATATACACCATCCTGCTGGTTGTCACCACGCTATGGTGCGGCGGAATCGGCTTTGCCGACGACTACATCAAGGTGTTCAAGCACAATAAAGAAGGCATGAGCGAAAAGGGCAAGCTCATCCTGCAGTTCGGCCTCGGCCTGGTGGTGGCGCTCACCGTGTGCATCAGCCCCGACATCCCCACCGACAGGCTCATCACCACGATACCTTTCGTAAAGGCCCATGAGTTCGATTATTCCTGGCTCTCCCCCTTCAAGGGCCAGCTGGGAGTCTACTGCTCCTGGGGCATCTACATGATAATGATCATCCTGGTTACGCTTGCCTGCTCCAACGGCACCAACCTCACCGACGGAATGGACGGACTCGCCTCCGGCACCTCCGCCATAGTGGGTGTCACGATAGGCGTTATGGCATGGCTGAGCGGTGACGTGATCGACGCGAAGTACCTCAACATCATGTACATACCCGGTTCCGGAGAGGTCGCCATATTCATGGCTGCGTTCGTGGGAGCCCTAATAGGTTTCCTGTGGTACAATACTTACCCCGCACAGGTTTTCATGGGCGACTCGGGCAGCCTCACCATAGGAGGAATCATAGGCGTCAGCGCCATACTCATCCGCAAGGAACTCATACTTCCCCTGCTGTGCGGCATCTTCCTCATGGAAAGCCTCTCGGTGATTATACAGAGGAGCTGGTTCAAGCATACAAGAATCAAATACGGAGAGGGCCGCAGGGTGTTCCTGATGGCGCCGCTCCATCATCATTACCAGAAAAAAGGCATTCCGGAGCCGCGCATAGTAACGCGCTTCTGGATTATAGGAATCATTTTGGCCGTCTCTACTTTGGCGGTGCTTAAGATAAGATAATTATGGCAAGAGTAGTTGTATTGGGCGGGGCCGAGAGCGGCGTAGGAGCCGCGGTGCTCGCAAAAGTAAAAGGATTTGACGTATTCCTCTCCGACAACGGAAGCATCAAGCAGGAATATGCCGACATGCTGCGCAAATGGGAAATCCCTTTCGAGGAAGGCGGACATACCCCCGACAAGATATTGAACGCCGACGAGGTGGTCAAGAGCCCCGGCATCCCCTCCACAGCGCCCATGGTAAAGGCACTGGCGGCCCAGGGAACCCACATTGTGTCCGAGATCGAATTCGCTTCGCGCTACGACAGCGCCAAGAAAATCTGCATAACCGGTTCCAACGGCAAGACTACCACCACATCCCTGATCCACTATCTGCTCAAGGAGGCCGGTCTCAACGTAGGCCTTGGCGGCAACATAGGAAAGAGCTACGCCCTTCAGGTGGCTACCGAGAAGCACGACTATTACGTGCTGGAAATCAGCAGTTTCCAGCTCGACGATACCTATGATTTCAGGCCGGACATCGCGGTAATAACGAACATTACCCCCGACCACCTCGACCGCTACGACCATAATATGGAGAATTACGTGCGCGCAAAGTTCAAGATTGTGCGCAACCTGCGCCCCGAGGACTGCTTTATCTTCGACTCCGACGACGCCATCACCATCGAACACCTGAGCCGCATAGTGCTCCAGGCCAAGATGCTGCCCTTCTCCCAGGAGAAGAAGGACCTTGAGCAGGGAGCATGGGTGGACGGCAACCGCATAATAGTCAGGTACGAGCAGAGCGAGAGCGAAATCTATCTGCGCGAACTTGCCCTCGGCGGACGTCACAACATATACAACTCCATGGCCGCCGCGCTGGCAGCCAAGGCCTCCGGCATCGAAGACGAGGTAATACGCAACTCCCTCAAGAGCTTCTCCCCCATCGAACACCGCCTGGAGCCCGTGCTGAGCATCCGCGACGTAATGTACATAAACGACTCGAAGGCCACCAACGTTGATTCCGCCTGGTACGCGCTCGAATGCCAGACAAGGCCGGTGGTCTGGATAGTGGGCGGCACCGACAAGGGCAACGACTACAGCGTGCTCGAAGACCTGGTGCGCGAGAAAGTGAAAGCCATAGTCTGCCTTGGAGTGGACAACAGCAAGATACACGCGGCATTTGAAGGGATAGTCGGGAAGGACAACATAGTCGACACCGACAGCGCGGAAAAGGCCGTACAGACGGCAAGCATGATTGCGAAAGCGGGCGATGTGGTTCTGCTGAGCCCCTGCTGCGCCAGCTTCGACCTTTTCGAAAATTACGAAGACCGCGGAAGGCAGTTTAAGAATGCAGTAAGGAAACTATAATGTCGGACAAGAAACGCACAGTCTGGAACTTCTTCGACCGTATCGAAGGCGACAAGGTGGTCTGGATCATCGTCCTGATGCTGATCCTTATCTCCATCGTGTGCATATTCTCCTCCACTTCGCGTCTGCTGGAGGGGAGCCAGACCCGTCTGGACATCGTGAAGAGCCAGCTCTTCGTGGTGGCGGCCGGACTTGTGCTCATCATCGTCTGCTACAACATAAAGAACATCAAGATCTTCCGCTGGCTCTCGCAGTGGGGTGCGCTTATATCGTTCGCCCTGCTGACGCTGCTGCTGATAAAGATAGACACACCCGTGGTACGCTCCATCGAACTCAACGGCGCACGGCGCATACTTCAGATTGCCGGGGTGCAGGTACACGTGTTCGAAGTGGTCAAAGTGGCCATGGTGCTATATCTGGCATGGGCTATGGACGCTCTCAAGAAAGGCGAGCTCAAGGGGCCGAAGAAGGAAATCTGGAAGAAGATAATATACATATACTTCCCCTTCGTGGCGATACTGCTCATGATTATCCCGGGCAGCAACTCCGCGGCCCTGTTCATAGGCGGAATCATGTTCATAGTGATCCTGCTCGGCGGCGGGAACCTGCGCGACATGGGTCTGCTGGCCCTGCTTGCGGTAGTGCTGATAGCGGGGTGCTGGGGCATATACGAACTGAGCGGCCACAAGGCCCTCGGGCGCATAGGCACGGCGGTGAGCCGTCTGTCGGAACACGACGACTGGGAGCAGCAGGTGCTCGACGCCCGCCCCGGCTCCGACGAATACTACAAAGCCCTGGACAAGATACGCCAGCCCTACAGCGCCAAGATAGCCATAAAGGAAGGCGGAATACTGGGCAAGGGCCCCGGGCAGAGCACGCAGCGATATGTGGTGCCCGACATCTCGGAAGACTATATGTACAGTTTCATCATAGAGGAATACGGACTCTGGGGAGCCCTGATAGTGATTTTCCTCTATGTATCCCTGCTCGCCAGAGGCTCCATCATAGTGCGCAACTGCGGCAAGGACCTGTACGCCAAGATAAGCGTCGCGGGACTCTGCCTGCTCATCTCCGGCCAGGCCTTCCTGCACATGTTCGTGAACGCTGACATCGGTCCCATGACAGGACAGACCCTGCCGCTCATAAGCCACGGCAACAGCGCCTTCCTGTGCTTCAGCCTGGCATTCGGCATCATACTGTCGTTCAGCCGCATAGCCCAGAGGCGCATAGAGAAGGAGCAGCGCGAGGCCCAGCCTCTCATCGAGCTCAAGGAGAACGTGCAGGCGGGACTCGAAGACCTCGACGCATTTGAAAGCGGAGAAGCCCAGGATGAGGAAATAATAGACGAAATGAACGATTATGGAATATAGGAAACTAAGGGTGATTATCAGCGGCGGCGGCACTGGCGGGCACATTTTCCCGGCAGTCTCCATTGCCAGGAAGCTCATGGAGGTGAATCCCGAAACCGAGATCCTCTTCGTGGGAGCCGAGGGCAAGATGGAGATGGAGAAGGTGCCGCGCGAGGGATTCCGCATCGTCGGCCTGCCTATAGTCGGCCTGCAGCGCCAGCTGACATTGCGCAACATTGTCAACGACATTCAGGTACCGTTCAAGTTTGTCGGCAGCATCGCAAGGGCCAGACGCATCATAAAGGAGTTTAAGCCGGAGATAGCAGTGGGCGTGGGCGGATACGCCAGCGCTCCCCTGCTTATGGCGGCCACCCGGATGAAGATTCCCGCGCTCATACAGGAGCAGAACGGATTTGCCGGCCTGACCAACAAGATGCTCGGCAACAAAGTACAGAGCATCTGCGTCGCTTATGAAGGCATGGAGCGCTTCTTCCCGGCCGACAAGATTGTCATGAGCGGCAATCCCATACGTCCCGAGATGCATCCCTACACGGCCGAAGACCGTCTGGAAGGGCTCAGGCTCTACGGATTCAGCCCCGAAAAGAAGCATATACTCATAGTGGGAGGCAGCCTGGGCAGCGGCACCCTCAACAATGCCATGAAAGCCTGGATAGAGGCGGGATGCCCGGGAGGCGAAGACGTGGAGATACTCTGGCAGTGCGGTAAATACTACAAGAAAGGCATCGACGCTTTCATGGAAGGCCGTAACCTGCCCGCAATCAAGCACAGCGACTTCATCAGCCGCATGGACCTGGCATACGCCATGGCCGATGTCATAGTGAGCCGCAGCGGTGCCTCGTCGGTTTCGGAAATATGCGCCACCGCTAAGGCGGCCGTGTTCGTGCCGTCCCCCAACGTGGCCGAAGACCATCAGACGCACAATGCAATGGCGCTGGTGCGCAAAGACGCGGCCCTGCTGGTCAAGGATGCCGACGCCGCCTCCAAACTTATGCCGGCCGCACTGGAGCTGGTGCGCGACCCGGAACGCATTGCATCACTGGAACGCAACGCCCTGGCAATGGCCCTGCCCGACGCGGCGATGACTATAGTTGACGAAATTTACAAAATACTGGCAAAATGATAGAAGGAAAGCTCCAACATGTCTATTTTCTGGGAATAGGCGGAATCGGGATGAGCGCCATCGCAAGATGGTACAAATTCCGCGGCTTCAAGGTGTCCGGCTACGACCGCACGCCCTCGGATCTGACTGCAAGCCTGGAGGCGGAAGGCATAGGAGTTCACTATGAAGACAATCCTTCGCTGATACCGGCCGATACAGCCTCCACCCTGGTCATCTACACCCCTGCCATTCCTTCCGACCTGCAGGAGATGCAGTATGTGCGCGAGCACGGATACAAAGTGGTCAAACGGGCCCTTGCCCTGGGCGAGATTACCCGCGACCAGACCTGCCTGGCCGTAGCCGGCACGCACGGCAAGACCACCACGTCGACCCTCATCGCCCACATCCTTACCGAAGCCGGTTACGGATGCTCCGCCTTCCTGGGCGGCATCTCAAAGAACTACGGCACCAATCTGCTGATGAGCCGCACGCCCACGGTGGTGGCCGAAGCCGACGAATTCGACCGTTCATTCCTGCAGCTTCATCCGGACATAGCCGTGATTACGGCAATGGACGCCGACCATCTCGACATTTACGGAGACTTGCAGCACGTACAGGACGCTTTCCGCGAATTCGCATCGCAGGTACACGAGACCGTCATAATCAAATACGGCCTACCCGTTAACGGGGACGATACGTCCGCCAAGATATTTACCTATCATTTCAACGACACCCGCGCCGATTTCCACAGCGCCAACCTCAGGCTGGACGACACGGGACACTATACCTTCGACCTGGTTTATCCCGGCGGCACCCTGAAGGACATACGTTCGGGGGCACTGGGCTGGGTGAACGTCGAGAACAGCGTAGCCGCTGCCGCCGCATGCCTCTGTTACGGGGCCGACGGCCAGAAAGTAAGGCACGCCATAGGATCATTCCTGGGTGCCATGCGCCGTCTGGACGAACATGTAAACCGTCCCGGCATCGTCTATATCGACGACTATGCGCATCACCCGGCAGAGCTGTCGAGCGCCATATCGTCGCTCCGCGGCATTTTCCCCGGGCGCAAGATTACAGGCGTGTTCCAGCCGCATCTCTACACCCGCACCAGGGACTTTGCGCCGGAGTTCGCCGCGGCGCTCAGCAAACTGGACAAACTCATCCTGCTGGACATTTACCCGGCACGCGAAGAGCCCATTCCCGGAGTGACTTCGGAACTGATTTTCAAGGATGTTACCGCTCCCGAGAAGATGCTCATACGCAAGGAAGAACTAATGGACACGCTCGCCAAAGAGCGTCTCGAAGTGCTTGTCACTTTCGGGGCTGGCAATATTGACAGATTCGTCGAACCCATCACCCGCATGCTTCAGGACAAATGAGAATCGCAATCAAAAATATCGTAGTCTGCGCTGTCGTCGCGCTCATGCTCGCCGCTTTCGCCCTTCTGGTCGGATGCGGGAAGGCAGGACGCGACAAGGTGCTGTGCAACGCCCTGGACGTTCAGTTCAAGGATGCCTACGAGTTTGTGACTGCGGAAGACATAAGGAGTTTCCTGGACAGGAAATACGGCGTGTACATAGGCATGAGGCTGGACAGCCTGGACCTGGGACGCATGGAGCGCATGCTCGAGGAGAAGAGCGTGGTGAAGAAGAGCGAAGCATGGACGACTCGCGACGGAGTCCTGCACATCAGCATAGTGCAGAGGGCACCGGCGCTGCGCTTCCAGAGGGGCGGACAGGGCTTCTACATAGACAACACCGGCTATGTATTCCCCCTGCACAGCAGCTACACGGCTCCGGTTCCCCTGATCGAGGGCAACATACCTCCGCTCGAAGACGGCCTCAACAGCGACTGGAGCGCCGGCATACTGGAGCTTTCGTCATACCTGGCCTCATCAAAAGTGTGGAAAGACCGTATCGAAAAGATATGCGTGAACGACAAGGGCGAAGTGGAACTCCGGCCGGTGGAGGGCAAGGAAAGGTTCATCTTCGGCTTCCCCGACGACATACGGGCGAAATTCGAGAAAATGGGGAAATATTACACCCATATTAAGCCCTCGAAGGAAGAAGGATATTACAAGAGCGTTAACTTGAAATACAACAAACAAATAATATGCAGGAAAGATATATAGCGACAGTAGATCTGGGCTCTTCGAAACTCGCACTCTGCGTGGCAAAGATCATAGGCGAGAACGTCCAGATCATTTACTACAAAGAGAGGCCTTCGACCCATATACGCTACAGCTGCGTATTCAATCCGAAGAAGGCGGCCGGTCCCCTTCGCGCGGCGATAGCCGAGGCCGAAGACGAACTGCAGATAAAGATTCTGCAGGTTGCCGTGGGACTTCCCCGCTACAATGTGCACCAGGAGACTGCAAGCGCAAGGATTGACCGCAGCGACCCGTCATCGCTTATCGGCGACGACGAGATAGCCGCCCTGAAGGGCATCGCCCTGGACACTTATCCGCTGAGCGACAGCGACAAGGAGCTGATTTACGGCGCCGTTCCGCAGTCTTTCTCGACCGACGACTTCATAGGCGGAGAAGACGACGTGGTGGGCTCCACCAGCGACTCGCTCTCCGGAAACTTCAAGATATTCGTCGGCGCCAAGAAGGCCGTCAAGAATATCGACATTATGCTCAACGACGCGGGCGTGGCCCTTGCCCAGGCCATTTTCACGCCCTCCGCAGTCGGCCAGGCAGTGCTGAAGGACGATGAAATGACCAACGGCGTGGCGCTCGTGGAAATGGGAGGCGGAGTGACTTCGCTCTCCATCTACCAGGGCGGAATAATGCGCTACTACGCCTCCATTCCCTTCGGCGGCAAGAGCATAAGCACCGACATACGCCTGGAGTGCGCTTTCGACGACACGCTGGCGGAAAACATAAAGCTCGCTTTCGGCGCCTGTCTCCCCGACAAGCTCCAGACCATGAGCGACAAGGTCCTGCAGATCAACGACGAAGAAAACGGCACCTATGAACATCTGGGAGTGAAATACCTCTCCGAAATAATCACCAGCCGCTGCCGCGAGATAATCCAGGCCATCCTGTTCCTCATTCAGGAAAGCGGCTTCGCAGACAGGCTGCGCTGCGGCATCGTGCTCACGGGCGGCGGCGCCAACCTCGCCAACCTTACCAACCTCATTAAGGAAGAATCGGGATACAATGTACGCGTCGGCTTCCCCCTGGCACGTAAATTCTCGTCCGACGGCTGCCCGGGAATAGGTGAAGCGGAGGCGGCGGCATCGGTGGGAATGATCCTGGAGGCCAGCAACGATCCTTTCCTGAACTGCATCGCCGAAGCATCGGTCAAGAACGAGGCGGAGACCAACCCCGAGCCTGTCCGTGACCCTGAACCCGACGCCAACGGCCAGGGCAACCTGTTCGGCAGCGACGACTTTGATACCGTGGTCAAAGAAAAGATAGTAAAGACTCCTTCAAACGGCAAGAAACGTACTCCCAAGCCCAAGGCGCCAAAGAACGACAAGCCGTCCGGATTCAAGATTTTCTGGACCAATGTGGAAAAGAAAGTAGGCTCCGTGTTCGAGAAAGGCTTCGAAGGCACGCTTGCCGGATTGTACGACGATATGGGTAACAACAACGAAGAGAAATAGATATGTTCGACGATTTCAATATAGACCTGGAGGCTACCGTCCCCAAGGACTGGAAACGCTCCGACCAGATTATCAAGGTTATAGGTGTAGGCGGAGGCGGCTGCAACGCCGTGTCCTACATGTACAAGACCGGCATCGAAGGATGCAGTTTCGTGGTGTGCAACACTGACTCCCAGGCGCTCGAGGGCAGCCCCGTACCCGTCAAGATACAGATGGGCGCCGGACTCGGCGCGGGCACCAACCCCATCAAGGGCCGCAACGCAGCTATTGACAGCCAGGCGGAGATAGAGAAAAAGATCATCGACACCGGCACCAAAATGCTTTTCATCACCGCTGGAATGGGCGGCGGCACCGGCACCGGAGCCACTCCCATAATCGCCAAGATGGCGAAAGAGAAAGGCATCCTGACCGTGGCCGTAGTGACGCTCCCGTTCAAGAACGAGGGCGACAGGGCCATGTCCAGGGCCATCGACGGCATCCAGGAGCTGGAAAAGAACGTGGACTCGCTGCTTATAATAAACAACGAGAAACTTTACGAGCATTACGGCGACCAGCTCACACACGACGCCTTCCCCAAAGCCGACGAAGTGCTCACCACCGCCGTGAAAGGCATCATCGAAATAATCCAGAAGCCCGGATACATCAACGTTGACTTCGAAGATGTTATGGCGATGATGAAAGACAGCGGCATGGCGCTTATGGGATACGGCGAGGGCAGCGGCCCCAACCGCATTCAGGACGCGGTCCGCGAGGCCTTCGAGTCTCCCCTGCTCAACGACTTCGACCTCACGACCGCCAAGAACGTGCTGGTCAACATCACCGGCGGCAAGAACGAGAAGGGCCTGACCATGGACGACATGTCGGAAATCAACCGCCGCATCGACGAGTACACGGGCGGAGCCAATAATTTCAAGCGCGGCCTCATCTGGGACGAAGATCCCGAAGTGGGCGACCACATACACATCACGTCCATAGTCACCGGGCTGAAATTCATAGACATAGTGGGCTCGCGCAGGGATATGGGCAACTATATCATGATCACCCGCAACTTCAAATACGACAAGAACGAGGCGGCGAGCACCAAGGGCATAAGCCTGATCGAAGACAATGTCGGTTCGCGCATAGGCTACAGTTCCACCGACAACCTGCGAGCCTTCCGCTTCGACCCGGAGCACAGGCCCGCCCTGCTGGTAACCGCGGAGGACCAGCTGTCCGACCTTGAAAACATACCCGCAATACGCAGAATATGAAAAGGACCAGAGTAAGATTTGCGCCGTCCCCCACGGGGCCCCTCCACATGGGAGGAGTGCGCACTGCACTGTACAACTATCTCTTTGCCAAGAAGATGGGAGGAGATTTCATACTCCGCATCGAAGACACCGACTCCCACCGTTTCGTACCCGGTGCCGAGGAATACATAATAGAGTCCCTCCGCTGGTGCGGGATACTGCCCGACGAAGGACTGGACGCTGACGGAAAGCTCGCATCGAAGCGTTCCGTGCACAACCCGCACGCCCCCTACAGGCAGTCGGAGCGCAAGGGCATCTACCGCAAGTATGCCGAGCAGCTGGTCGACGGAGGCTTTGCATACTATGCCTTCGACACCGCCGCCGAGCTTGAAAGCGCACGTGCTGCAGCCGAAGGCGCGGGCGAGACCTTCATCTACAATTCCGCAAGCCGGAGCTCCCTCCGCAACTCTCTTACCATGGATCCCGCCGAGGTCAAGCGGCTGCTCGAAGAGCGTGACGACTGGACCATACGTTTCCGCATGCCCGAAAACGAGGTGGTGGAAATGGACGACATAATCCGCGGGCATATCGAGGTCAACACTTCCACCCTCGACGACAAGGTGCTCTGGAAACGTGCCGACGAACTGCCGACCTATCACCTGGCCAACATAGTTGACGACCATCTGATGGAGATAAGCCACGTGATACGCGGAGAGGAGTGGCTGCCTTCGCTGCCATTGCACTTCCTGCTTTACCGCGCCTTCGGATGGGAGAGGCCTGAATTCGCACATCTGCCCCTGCTGCTCAAGCCTGTCGGAAACGGCAAGCTCAGCAAGCGCGACGGCGACAAGATGGGCTTCCCCGTATTCCCTCTCCGCTGGGTATCCCCCGCCGGGGAGGTCTCCAGGGGCTATCGCGAGGACGGTTACTTCCCCGATGCCTTCGTGAACCTGCTGGCCATGCTGGGATGGAATCCCGGCACCGAGCAGGAGATATTCTCGCTGGAAGAACTTGTACAGGCGTTCTCGCTGGACAAGGTCGGCAAGTCGGGAGCCAAATTCAATCCCGACAAGGCAAAATGGTTCAACAAAGAGTACCTGAGGATGCGTTCCGACGAGGAGCTCACTGCGCTTTTCATGCCCGTTCTTGCGGAGCACGGAGTAAGCGCGGAGCCGGCATCCGTACTTGAAATAGTATCGCTCATCAAGGAGAGGGCCACGTTCGTCCGGGATTTCTGGGACATTGCATGGTACCTTTTCAATGCTCCGGAAGAATACGTGGAGAAGGATGCCGCAAAATTCTGGAAGAGCGAGAATGTGGCCATGGCGCGCGAAGCGCTCATGGAGACTGGATCGGCCCACGATATGGAAGAATATATACGTTCCAGGGAGTGGCCGATGGGCAAGGTAATGAATTGCATACGCCTTGCCTTGACGGGTTCGTCAAACGGACTCGGTATTGCCGATATAATGCGTTTCATAGGCCGGGACGAGGCGCTTGCGCGCTTCCATAGGGCCGAAGAGCGGTTAATTATATAATGACGGGGCACGGGCTTTGGACAAGGTCCGGTCCCGTTGCCGACTAACTTTCCCCCCGGCTGCAGCTTAGCGGCTGACTTCTGAATAGTCCGGGACCGGAAGATACGAGCGCTGCGTTGTTTCTAGGGTTTAGCAGCAATCGTTGACACCGGTCCCGGGGCTGTTTTTATTCCAACATTATTTGTATATTTACGCATTGAAAATACAGCCGTTATGTATAAATACACAGAAGTGGCGGACAACAAGTATGTCCTGAGCCTCGACAATCACGTTGAAATCTGTACCGCCCTTAAGGCGTTCTGCATTGAAAAAGAGATATACGCCGGCAGCATAACCGGCCTGGGAGCTATAAACCAGGCGACTTTCCGTTTCCTTGACCCGGCAATCAAGCAATACGTAGACAAGACGTTCGAGGAGCAAATGGAGATTACCAATCTCACCGGGAACATCTCCCAAAGCCCCGACAATCCGGTCGACCCCTATCTCCACATCCACATTACCGCAAGCCGGAGGGACTACAGCTGCATAGGCGGGCATCTTCTCAGCGCGCGTGTCAACGGCGCATGCGAACTGCTGGTGGAGGATTTCGCCGACAGCCATGCCATTGGCCGCCGGTTTGACGAAGAAACCGGACTCAATCTGTATCAATTCTGATTTAAGATATGACCTTCGCAATGATTATCGAGCTGCTGATAGTGCTGGCGGCTCTCTATGTAGGCTCGCGCTACGGCAGCCTCGCCCTCGGTGCCATCTCGGGCATCGGCCTCGCCATTCTGGTATTCGGCTTCGGACTGACTCCGGGGACGCCTCCCACCGACGTTATCTACATCATCATCGCCGCCGTGACCTGCGCAGGCACCCTGCAGGCGTCGGGCGGTATGGACTGGATGATCCAGGTAGCGGAAAAACTTCTGCGCAAGCATCCTGAACATATTACCTTCCTCGGACCGCTTGTGACATTCTTCCTCACCGTGCTGGTAGGCACCGGACATGTAGTCTATACCATCATGCCCATCATCTGCGACATCGCCCTGAAGAAGAACATCCGTCCCGAGCGTCCGTGCGGAGTGGCTTCCGTTGCGTCCCAGGTGGGCATCACATGCTCCCCCATCGCCGCGGCGGTTGTCGCCTTCGTCACCATCTCCAACGCCAACGGCTTCATGGTGTCTATTCCTCAGGTGCTCATGGTCACCATTCCCGCCTGCCTGCTCGGGCTGATGTGCGCCTCGCTTGCATCTTACAAGAGGGGCAAGGACCTCGACAAGGATCCCGAGTTTCTCAAGCGCAAGGCCGATCCTGAGCAGTACGCCTACATGTACGGCAATACCGCAACCACCCTCGACAAGGTAATCACTCCTCAGGCCAAAGCTTCGGTGTTCATCTTCCTGGGTTCCCTGCTGGTCATAGTGGGTTTCGCATTCCTGCAGATGTTCCATACCGCGGACGGACAGACGGTGGCCAAAGCCATCAATCTTCCGAAGATGAATATATGCATCCAGATAATCATGCTGATGGCCGCCGCCGCCAATATTATCTTCTGCAAAGCTTCGCCCAAAAAGGCTGTCGCCGGTGCCGTCTGGCAGTCGGGCATGGTTGCCGTGGTGGCGATCTACGGCATCGCATGGCTGGCCGATACATACTTCGGCAACTACATGGACGAGATGAAGCAGATGCTCTCCGGCCTGGTAACCAATTATCCCTGGAGCATAGCCTTCGTATTCTTCCTCGTGTCGGTGCTGATCAATTCTCAGGGAGCGGTGGTCGTGGCCATGCTGCCGCTGGCATACGAACTCGGCATCGCCGGACCCGTGCTGCTCGGCGTATTCCCGAGCGTGTACGGCTATTTCTTCATCCCCAACTATCCTTCCGACATTGCAACGGTCAACTTCGACCGCTCCGGCACCACGGTCATAGGAAAATACCTCCTGAATCACAGTTTCATGATGCCGGGACTGATATCCGTCATTGTATCCACGGTGGTCGGATACCTTATGACCAATGTCATATTTTCAAATTACTTTGCCGGCTTTATGCAGCAAATGCCCTGATGCCAGCAAAACAGGATTATGAAAAACGGCCTTCCGCGTGCGCGGGAGGCCGTTTTTACAATTAGCCGTTGCAACATTTTATAAAACGGCTAATTAGTTCCATCTTTGCAGGCAAAGAACGATGACGACTATGAAAAAGTTTCTGATTATCCTTGCCGTTGCAAGCGCCGCCCTGTGCTGCTCCAAAAACAGCCTTTTCCAATGGAATGAGAAAAAGGGAGATGATGAGGAATTCTCCCATGATATGATAGTCCTCGGTGAGCAGCTGCCGGACCCTTATTCGGTAAGCAATATGTCCAGGGCCCTTCAGGCAGTGGCGCCTGCGGGAGCCGGACGTACGAATCTCGAGCCCACCGACTTTTATGTCAGGTTTCTTCCCAAGGATGACGCGCAGATGCAGACCCTGCTGGACCTCGGCCTGGAATTGACGGATTATCCGCTTGATTACCGCATAGTCCGCCACGGCGACTGGTACCACGACCCCTCGGTTCCTGAGGGAGATATGACCTGGCAGTACGCAGTGGTTCCCGTAGATTTTACTTTCCCTAAAAACGTGCGGTACGAGCGTCTGGACGACTGCTTCATAGCCGACCATAACCCGTCCACCAAATCGGACGGGATAGACTGGGACGCGGTTGAACGGGAGGCCTTCAGGCTTACCGGCAACGAGGAATTCCTGCCGCCGTCGACCAGGGACGACGGGACAAGCGGCGCCGGGACACCGCAAGGCCGCATCGCTATAATGGATCCTTCGTTCGACGAAGAAGCGACAGGCGTAAAAGGCGTGAAAGTGAGTTGCAATGCATTCGTAAAATTCAGCACCTGTTATACCGACGAGGAAGGATACTACAAAATGGGGAAATCATTTTCCTCGAACCTGCAGTACAGGCTTGTGTTCCAGAATGTCAAGGGCTTCTGCCAGGGCATCAACTATATACTCGTTCCCGCGTCGGTCTCCACCCTCGGCAAGCATGAGCCGACTGGCTACAGCCTAATTATCGACTCCAGTTCGGAGAGCAAGCTGTTTGCGCGCTGCGTGATGAACAATGCAGGATACGACTATTTGGAATATGCAAAAGAGAATCCCGGCACCCTGCCGTTCCCGCCAAAGGATTTCAGGATTTGGAATCTGCCGTTCTGGGAGGGAGAATTGCCCGACATGCTGCACCAAGGGGTAATATTTGACACCTACGAGCCGCTCAGTTCCGCTCTCGGGGAATTCGCCGCCATCGCCAAACTGATACACGCAGATGTCCTGTCGGGATACAAAGGGGCAAGCACTTATGAGGAAATCTACGCCCTGGGGCTGCACGCGTTCGCACATGGCGGACACTTCTCGCAGGTCGGGAAAGATTGGTGGTCAGACTATACCGAATATGCGGCCGGATCCTTGATATCCAGCACCTTGAAAAATCCGTACGGCGCCCGTGACGACGACGGCTACAACTATTGTGAGGTGGCCGAAACCTACGCATACTATTGTCAGAGCATGCTCTACAGAAAGCACTACCGGGAATCCGCCGCCGTATTCGGAACGCACTGGTGGTTCGCGCCGCAACTGCTGATGTTCCTCGACGAACGGGGGCTGGGGCTGGACAAACTGCCCTCGATGTTCACTTCGGAGGTAACTGACATGGATGTCCTGCACGACAAGCTGCTGAGTTATTATCCCTCTTTCAAAAGCGTCATAAATGAAGCATATACAAGATACGGAAACTAAACCTTCACTGGCTATGAAAAACTTTTTGTCGGCTGCCGCAGGACTCTTCCTGTGGATTATAGCAGGAGCGCAGAATTACTCGGTGACAACCAATGTGCTCGACTATGTGGATTATGGGACGTTGAATTTGGAAGCGTCCTGCGGTATTGCCCGGCAATGGACCGTACTGGCCGGCGTAAAGTACAATCCTTTTTATTGGCGGACAGGCGGCGCCGAAGTGGCCGACCGTCAGCGTAGCGTGGAAGCCGGGGCCCGCTTCTGGCCCTGGCACATTTACTCCGGATGGTGGCTTACCGGCAAACTGAAATGGCAGGAATACAACTGCGGCGGAATAGTATCACCGCAGGCATCGGAAGGCGACCGCTACGGCGGCGGGCTCTCGGCCGGTTATACTTTTATGCTGAATACTCACCTGAACCTCGATATAGGACTCGGACTGTGGGGCGGATACGACAAATACATCGCATATGAGTGTCTGCACTGCGGGAAGATAAGTGGCGGAGGGGAAAAAGTTTTCATACTCCCGAATGATATTCTTCTCACTCTATCTTACATTTTCTGAAAAGAATATCTATGGGGCCCCTCCGGCCACTATCCTCGCTTATAGGCGCTCAGATGTCGCGGACGAGGCGGACGGAACAGCCGTAATAACGATGCATTTCGCCGGTGAAGTAGCAAGAATGATTGACAAAGGCAGAAGCAAATGCACATTCTACTTCCTTCGATGATTTCATCCAATAATATCCCTCTCCGGGATTAAAGAGCTCGAAATCCATGCGTCTGCCCGCACCGGGCAGAAAGACGCATCCGGCCGCTTCCATAGCTTCCCAGGCAACCTCATCATATTTGTTGATCTCAAAACTTGCATCAAAGTTATTTATCTGTTGCAGATCATCCACCCCGGAAGGATGGGAATAGTTGTCGGGGAAAATTATGACACCCGCCTTATCGGCAACTGTCGCCCTGGCGAACCGGGCGCCGGAAGTACTCCGGTATTTAAATAAAAATGACCACCCATCACCAGAATCATCCCTCAGCGTCCGCCATGTGTCTGAGGGATAACTGCTTTCCGATGCCGAAGAAAGGCAAATGACATTTTTGCCCCAGTCATTCGCCAAGATATCTTCTGATGTGGTCGAATAATCGTCATCCTTACGAGATGAATATAATCCATAACTTTCCTTGAGGGTTTGATCAGAGGTACCGGCACCTATCCATCCGAAATGATCGCAAATGGTGTGGGTGCCATCCAGTTCGTCATCCTCGTTAAAATCATACTGATGGTCGGCGAAATACCACTTAGAGGCAGAATAGACATCCCCATCCCCTACTCTATTGGGGCTCGAATTATCCACCTTCGCAACCAGGTTGCCCGGAGCGATGATCACTTTCTTGGTAGAACTGACCGAGAACGAGACGAGCGTGGCCGTCAGCTTCTTGCCATGGGCGCGGGAAGCGGTATAGCTGGGGTCGTACTCTGAGCGGATACGGCGCGTGGAAGAAAGCAGTGCATTGTCGTAGCTGTCATAAGCCGTGATGTCGACGATGTCGTAGGTCGCGATCGGGAGCGGAATGTTGAGTGTGCATGTCGCATCGGCAGCGTCAGGGAAGTCTGTAACGGTGATGACCGTCGAGTTGCTTCCGCTGGCATTCTGGACTGCAATAGTCGAGGTGCCGGGTTCCACGGGAGAGGGAATGGAAAACTTCCCGGCCACATACTGATGGAAGTCAATCTTCAGATACGATGTCTCCTCCGGAATCGCTTTCACAGTCAGGCGCAGCAGGCCGCAGAGTTGCTTGAATACCCAGCCGGAGCCGGGCTCGTTGATCGCGATCATCGGGCAGGGGGTCTTGGCGCCGCTGATCTGTGAAAGGGAATAGCTGTCAGGAAGCATCACGTCCAGGGATTGGCTGCCCTGACCGTAATTGACCTCGGTTGCGGATACGATCGAACTCGGGAAGATGGCGAAAGCATCACGCACACACCCTTGGGGATAACTAATGGTGAAGGTGCAGGTTCCAGTGCCGCCTGAGCCAAGCTCTTCTGTGACGTAGTACTCACCGTTGCTGGCATGCATGGCGACTTTATCACCGGCATCCCAGGTAAATCCGCCGTTATCCTCGCGGATCGACACCTTTGTCCGGCCTTCTCCCTCGGTGGCGATGATGGTTTCGGTGATCATGCAGTCCGCAGAAACGGATTCTCCGTCATCCGGGACAATATCCAATCTGTTGCAAGCCGGTGCCGCTATGGCAAGAAGGGCTATAATCGAGAGCGTTTTCTTCATTTTGATTCTCGTTTTATCCAGATTAATCCCAAACGAAATTCTCGCCGGTTCCTGAGGCGGATGTACTGATGGCGAAGGGCCAACTGGTGTAGGAAAGTATTTCTCTGATCCTGTGGAGGTCTTCTGAGCATATCGCATTCTGGAATGAGGCTATTCGAGCGGAGGTCTCCTCAACATCCGCCCCGGCGGGCACCCAGATGGTAACATCCTTGGCATAGTCGAACACATCTTTTTCCATCGTGGGCGGATTCTCTCCCTCAAAATAGATACTCAACTGCCTTGTCTGACCTGAAAAAGCGTGTTCCCCGATATGCGTGAGCGTGGAAGGCAAGCCTAAATAAAGCAATAGTTCCACACTGTCGTTCACTACGTCTTCGTCTTTGTTGTTTTTATCCATCACGCTGAAGACGCTTGCTGCCAGCTTTTTGATGCCCAGGTCGCCGGGTATGACGTAATTATCAGTTCCGTTCCCCATGGCGAAGGCTATCAGGGTCGTATCTATGTACAAGCCCAGATTGTCCGGGGTTACCCGGACAGCTCCATTCTTCGCCGGCCCGACGAAACTCTTCAGGTTGAAGCAATGGACGAAACTGTTTTCGGCGATGGACTCGACATACGCCGCTCCCTTATCGTTCATCGGGAATGCCACGGACTCTATCTTGGAATACTCGAAGGCATGGTCGCAGATTGTTGTCAGGGATTCAGGGAATATGACATTCTTAAGCGGGGATTTGTAGAAGGCCTTGCTGCCGATGACCTTTACGCCTTCCGGAATCTCATACTGTTTAGGGGCATGCTTGAAATCTTCTACGACCTTGAGAAGTTTGCCGTCATAAATCAAGGCGGTACTGTCGGCTGTCGAATATTTGCCTGAAATGAATTCCAGGCTGTGGCAATTCACGAAGGGACCGTCAGCATCGCCGTCGCCGCCCATAATCGTCGTTATGCTGGGGGGAAGCGTGATCTCTCTCAGTTCTTTCCAGTTCCTGAAACTTCCTTCGGGAATCGTATCGATGCCGGTGAAATACCAGAATTCATTGAAAGACTCGTACTCTGCGCCATCGGTCAGTTCAGTACCGAATATTGTTGTAAGGGATTTGACCGCCCGGGCTTCAGCACGGGAGATCTTGCCATCCCCGTTGGTATCGACGCCTGCTCTTATCATCTTCTGCCTCAGTCCATCGTCCTCGAATTTGATTTCCGCATCCTCATACTGTTGCCAGAAGGTGAACGTGAGGGTTGCCTTATTGAATCTCGTCTCTTTGATCGTCACGCTTGTCAAGCGGGGCCTGCCCCCATCGTTGTGCAAGATGTCGATTGTGAGGGTCGTGACATCATCCTTTACACTGGTATCAAGCACTTTGATGAGCGTGCTTGCCGAATCCGGAATCGCGGGCGGGGCGCATTCCAGATTGGTCTTGTATTGAATCGTCACAGTGCCGCCCTGCCAGCCGATAGGGATGGAATCAACCGGGCTTGAGACCGGCGTAAGATACGCTTCCTTGATAGCCAGCGTCCGCTCAATGTTTTTTTTCTTGCTGGAAGCCGTGACGACTACCTGCGTTTTCCCTTCCGTGATGCTTTTTCCGGACATAAGTTCGATGATGCCTTCCAGAGGCTTGTCCTGGTCCGGAACAACGGAAGCCGCGATGTCATCGGAAGGATCTACGGTCACCGTGACGTCGGCATTCGATGTCACGATGTAAGGAATGGAGAGCTGGTCTTCGGTCAGCATCATCACCACGTCGTTTTCCACATACTGATCGGAGAACTCGATGGAAATGTCAAGATTAATCTCCTCTATCGCATCCATGATATCCTGAAGGAGAGTGCTGTAGTCCGGCGCGTTTGCGATGGCATCAAGGATATCTGACAATACGGAGACCACATCGTCCGAGATTGTCTTGTCCGTATCCTCGATGGCCTTGACCACGTCGCGCAGGGCCTTAGTCACGTCGCCAACAGATGTATTTGTACCTTCGATGCTCTTCTGTGCCTCGTCGATTGCATCTTTGATCAGGCCCAGTGCCTCGGTCGCGTCTGCAAAGCCGTCGGTCACCGCCGTACCTATCGTCTCCAGCTTCGTCTCGAGGTTCGACAGCGAGCCCGACATCGCCTCCTGAAGATCTCCTATCACCTCCTCCACAGTATCGCCCAGGCTCCTGATCGCCTGCTCTATCAGGTCCTGCTTGCCAGCGCTGTCCGTGAAGCCTTTCGCTACTGCCTGCTCGATTGCGCCAAGCTTCGTGTCAAGGCTCGACGTCTGGCTCGTTATCGCCTGTTCAACGGCAGAGAGCTTCTCCGTTAGAGTCCCGGGAAGAGAGCT
>JAFZBM010000036.1 GCA_017561765.1 Bacteroidales bacterium
ATGCCGGGACGCATGCGGATATGCTCGACCCCTTCAAGAGTGATTATGTTGTCGTCAGTGTACTTAATCTGCTCTGCCATTTCTCCAAATCTTTAAATCCTACAAAGATAATCAATTTTTACATTAATTGAAATCCGTCCGGGCCGAGCTACTGCCGCTTGACTTTGACCACTTGTTTGAGGGCGCCGATCTGGGATATGACTTTGTCGAGTTCGAGATTGGAGGGGACAAGGAGTCGGAGGATGATCTCGTAGGTCCCGTTGCGGTGGTTCTCGTTGACCGTAAAGGAACGGACCGACACCCGGAACTGACCGGTGACGTCCAGTATCGCGCCCATAACGGAATGCTCACTGTCCGAGGTGATAGCCAGCGATACCAGGAAGCTGCCGGCGGCCGCTGTTTCCTGCCAAACGACCTTCTGGATGCGGTAGGGATAGCGCTCGATGAGCCTGGCCGCGTTGGGGCAGGAGATACGGTGGATCTTGATGCCTGCGCTGCGGGTGACGAATCCGAAAACATCGTCGCCGAACACTGGGTTGCAGCAGGCTGCCATCTTGTAGTCGAGCCCCTTGACGTCCTTAGCGTTAAGTACCAGGATGTCGTCTCCGCCCTCGCCGGAATAGCCGGTGACGCGTTCTTTTGCAACGGGCTCCTGGGGCCCTTCCACGCCCTTCTCCGCCTTTTCCAGGATAAAAGCCTTGATGGCGTTGACGTCTATCTCGCCGGTGCCTATGGCCGCCATGAAAGAAAGTACGGAAGTGTACTTGTGAGCCTTCATGTATTCGGTCTGCATCCCGTCGGGGAATTCCAGCTTCCAGTTGCGCAGGCGCCGTTCAAGCAGCTCGCGGCCTTCCGCGGCAAGTTTCCGTTCGTCGGCATCGAGCTCCAGTTTGATCTTGGACCTTGCCTTGGAGGTGACAACCCAGTTAAGCCAGTCGCGGTTGGGCTTCTGGTCTTTGCGGGTCAGGATTTCCACGGTGTCGCCGGTTTTCAGCTTTTCGCGAAGCTGGACCGCCTTGCCGTTCACCCTGCCGCCCGTACAGCGCGCACCGAGTCCGGAGTGGATGTTGAATGCAAAGTCGAGAACGGAGGCCCCTGTTGGCAGGATTCTGAGCTCGCCGGTAGGAGTGAATACGAATATTTCTTTGTCCGGCGGGGCGGGGAGGTCTTCGGGATTTGCATCGAACGGGTGCTCCAGGGCGTCGCGCACGCTCAGCAGCCAGTCGTGGGTCGACTGCTCCTGCTTGATGCCCTTGTATGCCCAGTGGGCGGCGGGCCCGTTTTCTGCCACGTCATCCATGCGCCGTGTGCGTATCTGCACTTCCAGATAGCTGCCCTGGCGGTTCTTGACGGTAATGTGCAGGGACTCGTAGCCGCTCGGCCTGGGGGTGGTGACCCAGTCGCGCAGGCGTTTGGTATCGGGCTCGTATTCCTCGGTAACGTAAGAATACACCTTCCAGCAGAGGTCTTTTTCGGTGGCCGGATCTTCGGGGCAGTCGATTATGAAGCGTATGGCGAATACGTCGTACACCCCCTCGAAGGGCACTTTCTGCACCTGCATCTTGCGCCAGATGGACCAGGCGCTCTTGGTGCGTATCTTCAGCGTGTAGCTGATTCCGGCATCGGAGAGCTTCTTCTTCAGCGGCTCGATGAATTCCCGGGTAAGGCGCTCGCGGTCCTTCTCGGTGGCCTTCAGCTTGTTGGTTATGGCCCTGTAATGCTCCGGCTCTGCATAGCTGAAGTAGATGTTGCCCAGTTCGCTGTTGATCTTGTAAAGCCCCAGCTGATGCGCAATAGGCATGTACAGCATCATGGTCTCCAGAAGCTTCTGGTCCCTGGAGAGCTTGGGGAACATTCCAAGATGGCGCATCACCTCCAGACGGTCGGCAATCTTGATTACGCTGACCCGGGGATCGGTGGAGTACTGGACAATTAGTTTCTTATAGTTTTCGGCCTCGAGGCGTGTGTCCTTGGGCTTGATGGTCGATATCTTGTTGAGCCCGTCCACCATGGTCTGGACATCCTTCGGGAAGCCGCTGATATCCACATCCTTATGCTCTCTGGTGGCCTCGTGCAGGTACACTGCCGCAGCGCAGGCGTCGGGCAGGCCTATCTCGTCTGTAACGATGGCGGCCACCCCGTCGGCGTGCGAGATGAAGGGCGAGCCGTCATAGCGCGTCTCGCCTTCGAGAGCGGCCAGCGCAATCTGCCTGGCCAGGGTTGAAAGAGCTTCTTCCATATATGCAAAGATATAGACAATTATTGTTATTTTTGCAGTGTATATGAAATTTGTTCTCGAATCATCATATTCTCCTTCCGGTGACCAGCCAGAGGCCATAGAACAGTTGTGTTCGGCCCTGCGGGAGGGTGTGCCGGATGTGACCCTGCTGGGCGTAACCGGCTCCGGAAAGACTTTTACGATGGCCAACGTGATAGAGCGCCTTCAGCGTCCCGCGCTGGTCCTGAGCCACAACAAAACCCTGGCGGCACAGCTCTACGGCGAGTTCAAATCCTTCTTCCCCAATAATGCCGTGGAGTATTTCGTGTCCTACTACGATTATTACCAGCCCGAGGCGTATATCCCTACCACGGACACCTATATCGAGAAAGACCTGAGCATAAACGACCAGGTGGAGAAACTGCGCCTTTCAGCCGCATCGGCGCTTATGAGTGGCCGGCGCGACGTCATTGTGGTGTCCAGCGTGAGCTGCCTATACGGCATAGGCAATCCGGAGGATTTTCACGCGCAGACCATAGAAGTATCGAAGGGCGAGAGGCGCAGCCTGACGGGGCTGCTGTACAAGCTGGTGGATGCCCTCTACAGCCGCACGGAGACCGATTTCAAACGCGGCACATTCCGGGTGCACGGCGACATAATCGATGTTTTCCTTGGCGGGGCCGATGAAGCCGTAAGGGTGGAGTTCTTCGGCGACGAAGTGGATTCCCTTAGCCTGATCGACCCGGTCACGGGAGCCCACATCGAGGAGATAGATCATGTAAGCATCTGTCCTGCGACCAACTTCGTGACTACGCGCGAGCGTTCTATCGCGGCCGTGAGCGAGATACAGGACGACCTTGTGAAGCAGCTGGCGTGGTTTGAATCGATAGGCAAGGGGCTGGAGGCAAAGCGCTTGAAACAGAGGGTGGAGTACGATCTCGAGATGATAAAGGAGATGGGTTACTGTCCGGGCATAGAGAACTATTCCCGCTACTTCGACGGGCGCAAGGAAGGGGAGAGGCCTTTCTGCCTTCTGGATTATTTCCCCAAGGACTTCATAACATTCATCGATGAAAGCCACGTAACCCTGCCCCAGGTGAGGGCCATGTACGGCGGCGACCATTCCCGCAAGAGCGTCCTTGTGGAATATGGATTCCGCCTGCCTGCAGCATCGGACAACCGGCCTCTCAAATTCGATGAATTCGAGGCCCTTACTGGGCAGACCGTATATGTGAGCGCAACGCCTGCCGACTACGAACTTGAAAAGTCGGAAGGCCTTGTCGTCGAGCAGCTTGTGCGTCCTACCGGGCTGCTTGACCCGCCCATAGAGGTTCGTCCCGTCGAGGGCCAGGTGGATGATCTGGTGGAGGAGATACGCAAGCGCGCCGAAGATGACGAGCGCGTACTGGTGACCACCCTCACCAAACGCATGGCGGAGGAACTGGACGAGTATCTCCGCCGCATAGGCGTGCGCGTACGCTACATCCATTCCGACGTCGACACCTCCGAGCGTGTAGAAATAATTGAGGATTTCAAGAACGGCCTGTTCGACGTGCTGGTGGGGGTGAACCTGCTTCGCGAGGGCCTGGATATACCTTCGGTGTCGCTGGTGGCCATACTGGACGCTGACAAGGAGGGATTCCTCCGTACCGGCCGCGCCCTGACTCAGACCGCCGGCCGCGCCGCCCGTAACGTGAACGGACTGGTGATAATGTACGCCGACCACATCACCCCGTCCATGGAACAGACCATAAGGGAGACCGAGCGCCGCCGTTCCAAACAGATAGCGTACAACAAGTTGCACCATATTACGCCTACCCAGGTGCAGACCCGCAGCAACGTGCTTCTGTCTGAACTTGGAGGAGTGAAGCCTGTGGGCGGGCGGCTTGCCGGAGGCACTACCGGACGCGTGTCGGCAGCCAATTCCTACGACGCTCCGGAGTATATTCCCAATCCTTCCGATTACGGGCGCGGAAGCGTCTCGGTCGGTTTTGGTCACGATGCCCTGCGCGAGAAGGGCGCTGCTTATTCTGAGGGTTTCGTCAAGGCCGACCTTGCCGCAGTGCTGCAGGATCCCGTGATCCGTTCAATGTCGCGGGCGCAGATTGAGAAGATGATATCCGACGACCGCGAAAGGATGAAGAAGTCTGCGGCCGAGCTGGATTTCACCACCGCGGCGCGTTATCGCGACGAAATGTGGGCGCTGCAACAATATCTTAAAGTGTGGAAGGATAAATGATTTCCAGGCAGATAGACAGTCCTGCCGCCATGCTGCAGGTAATTCGCGAGTTCAGGCTTATCCCTTTCTTCGTGAATCCTGTCGCCGGCTGGTCGATTGAGGAACATACGGCCCCCGGATGCTGGTTCACTGACGATATCCTGGGCCCGTGGGACTGGAAAATCGATTGTGTGCAGAGCGGGGATGTGGTGTACGGGAAATATCTCTGGGGAGGCAAGGCCGCTTTCGCCACCCCGGATGTTTACAAGGAAATAATCAACTGGCGCCGCTCCCTGCCAAAATACAAGCCCACTGCCGAGCAGACGAAGGTACTTGATTATATGCACGAGAACGGTTCCGTGTCGGTGGCCGAAGTACGCAGGCTGCTGGGCGTCAAGAAATCGGCAGCCGACGCCCTGCTTTCCAAGCTGCAGATGCAGACACGTGTGGTGACAGGGGATATCACCAGGGTTTACCGTGGCTCCGATCTTCATTACTCCGGCTGGCAGCGCAGCAGTTTCTGCGCTCCGGAAGCGCTCTTCGAAGACCTTGATTTTCCGTTTCCCGGATACCGGAGCGTGAGCCTGAAGTCGTCACTTACGCCCGCCCGGTCATTCGACTTTCTTAAACAAACTGTCCGGAACATCTGTGGAGACGTCCCGGACAATCTTATGCTTAAAATACTGGGCTGACGGCCCGCTTATACCTGCAACGCTTCAATCATGCGGCGGAACAGCTCCGACATGCGGTCGGCTGCTATGCCGGCCTGCTTGACCACGTCGTCGCCGTCGTTGAAGTTCTTGGGAACATTGCGGCTGTTTGCCTCATTGGTGACGACAGACATTCCGAACACCCTGATCCCGCAGTGGCGGGCCACGATGACTTCGGGGATGGTGGACATGCCCACAAGGTCGGCGCCGACCTCGCGGAAGAAACGGATTTCGGCAGGGGTCTCATAAGTAGGGCCGGTGCTGCCGAAGTACACGCCCTTGCGCAGGTTGAGTCCCATCTGGATGCCGAGTTGTTCGGCAAGCTGCTGAAGCTCAAGGTCATAGGCGCAGGTCATGTCGGGGAAGCGGGGGCCGAACGCGTCGAGGTTCGGACCGATGAGCGGGTTGGGCATCATGTTGATGTGGTCCTTGATGATGACCAGGTCGCCGACATGGTACTCGATGTTGGTCCCGCCGGCGGCGTTTGACACAAAGAGGAATTCAATGCCCAGCATCTTCATTACCCGTATGCCCAGGGTGACGAGTTCCATCGGATAACCTTCGTAATAGTGCAGGCGTCCCTGCATCGCGATGATGCGCTTGCCGCCGAGTGTGCCGTAAATGAAATTGCCCTTGTGCCCGACGGCGGTGGACATGGGGAATTCGGGGACTTCCTTGTAAGGAATGACTACAGGATTCTCGATTTGCTCGGCCAGTTTGCCGAGGCCGCTGCCGAGGACTACGCCGATTTTCGGCAGTTCGGGCCCGATGCATGACTTGAGGTATCGGGCTGCGTGGTTGATTCTTTCGGTTCTTTCGTCCATAGTGTTATAACATTCGTTTTATTTCCCTGCGCGCCTGCTCTATTATTTCCCGTTCTCCTTCAATCTCGCGGTGCCGCATGACGAAACGGCCACCGCAGATTACGGAATCGATGCAGTCGGAGTGCGCAGAATAGATGAAATTGGCGAGGAATCCTCCCGGAGACAGGAAGAAAGTGTTGTCGGTGTCTACAATGCTGATGTCGGCCAGGGCGCCTTCGACCAGCGTGCCGGCATTGATTTTCAAAGCCTTGGCTCCGTTGACGGTGCCCATGGCCAGAAGTTCGTCGAGTGGGAGGGCTTTCGGGTCGTTCCTCCATGCCTTCTGGAAGAGGGCCGCTGTCTTCATGGCCTCCAGTATGTCGAGATTGTTGGAAGATGCGCAGCCGTCGGTGCCTATGCATAGGTTGATGCCGGCGTCACGCATCTCATTGTAGAGGAACTTGTATCCTGATGACAGCTTGGCGTTGGAGTTGATATTGTGTATGCAGTGCACCCCGCGTTTTGCCAGCAGTTCGATGTCATGCTCGGAAAGCCATAGCGTATGGGCCGCGAGCAGGTTGGGCCCCAGAACCCCGAGTTCCTCGAGATATTCGACGGGGGAGAGCCCTCCGTGGGCAGCCTTGCAGTCCTCGACCTCCTTGCGGGTCTCGCTCAGGTGGATGTGAAGGTTGAGGTCACGCTCCCGGGCGAAGTCGGAGATCCAGCTGATCAGGTCCTCGCTGACGGAATAAACGGCGTGGAATGCCACCTGGTATATGCTGCCTTTCTTCCAGATATCCCTGGCCTGTTCGTACCAGCGGAGGCACTGGTCTTTCTCGCGCTCGGCTTCTTCGGCATCGCCGCGGTCCATCATGTCGTAGCCCAGGGAATGGCGCACGCCCATCTCGACCGCAGCCTTGTGGGCGGCAGGGAAGAACCAGTACTGGTCGTTGAAAGTCGTGGTGCCGGTGCGCAGCATCTCCATGCACGCCACCTTCGTGCTCCAGTATACGAAATCCGAATCGAACTTGTCTTCGATCGCCCAGATTTTCTGTATCCAGTCCTGGAACACCATATCTTCGCCTATGCCCCTCATAAGGGACATTCCGGCGTGGGTGTGCATATTGATGAACCCCGGGATTGCCACCTTGCCGCTGCAGTCCATCATTTCGATGTCCCCGGCAATTTCCCAGGAACGGCTGCTGCCGGCCGGGGCGATTTTTGAGATAACGTCCTTTTCTATCAAGACGTCACATGCGTTTCCGTCAATCTCTATATTCCTGAGCAGTATCACTTTGCTACAGGTCTTCGAATTCTACGGATTTTTCTTCGCGCTCCCTTTGCGGAATGACACCGCCGAAACATTTGTCGGTGATGTAGGTTATCACTTCGTCCAGACCTTCCTTGAATTTCTCAAAATCTTCCTTGTAAAGGAAAATCTTGTGCTTGTCGTAGGTAAACGTCCCGTCGGGGTTGTTCCTGCGCTTGCTCTCGGTTATGGTAAGGAAGAAATCATTGTTGCCCTTCGTCGATTTGACGTCGAAAAAGTAGGTGCGCTTTCCGGCCCTGACGGGTTTGGAATAAACATCCTCCGAATTGCGGTCCACATATCCCGCCGAATCGTAATCCTCTCTGTACATAACAAAAAAATAAATGATTTGTGCAAAAATAGGATTTTTTTGCAGATTACATGTTATCTTTGCAGGAAAATTTGTTTGAAATCTATGCTGAACAGAAGAATCCTCCGGATAAAGGCTTTCAAGGCAATTTATTCGCGCGTGGAAAATCCTGCTATGTCTTTGGCGGACATTGAGTTTGAGCTTGAACAGTCCTGCGAGGCAACCAGGGATCTGTATCTCCGTCTGCTTGCCCTTGTGCTCCCTCTGACCAGGGAAGCGGAGGCCCGTACGGAAGCGGCCCGTTCCAAATTCAATCCCACCCCCGAGGAACTCAACCCCAATATGAAATTCGTGGACAACGCCCTTGCCGCAGAGCTCGCGGACGATCCCGATTTCAACAAGATTATAAAGAAAAAGAAGATTTCCTGGGAGAACGACGACATGTTCCTCCGTCACCTTTATGATTCGGTGCGGTCAAGGGATTATTTCAAGGCTTATATGGCGGAGCCCGGCACGTCCAAGGCCGCTGACGCGGCTCTTTTCTGCCGCATTTTCGAAGAGGAGCTTCCCGATAATACTGAACTGCACGATATTCTGGAAGATTTGTCCATATATTGGAATGACGAGCTGGAGTATGCCCTGGGATGGTGCTGCCGCAGCCTGGAGCAGATGGGGCGCGGCCGTCGCTGGACGCTTCCCGAACTGTTCCTCAGCGAGATGCCCGGATCGGAAGGCAAGGAAAGCGACAAGGCCTTCGTGTTCAATCTGGTGCGTACGGCATGGCGCAATTTCGACCGTTACCATGAGATGATTTCGGCGGTTACGCCCAAATGGGACACCGGCCGCATCTGCGCCACCGACCTGGCGCTGATAATCTGCGGCCTTGCCGAGGCTGACGCGTTCCGGAACATAGATTACCGTACCACCATCAATGAATTCGTGGAAATATCCAAGTTCTACAGTACGCCAGAGAGCCGTGCTTTCGTGAACGGAGTGCTTGATAAATTAATCAACAAAGAATAATTATTATGAAATTTTTGACTCTCTTACTTCAGGCGGCCGCTCCCGCGGCAGGTGCCCAGGCCCAGCCCCAGGGCGGCGGCTGGTCCATGTGGATCATGCTCATCGTCATCTTTGCCGTCATGTGGCTCTTCATGATACGTCCTCAGCGCAAGCAGCAGAAGGAGATGGAGCAGTTCCGCAGTTCTCTCAAGAAAGGCGACAAGGTAATTACCGCCGGCGGAATCTACGGCACCATTGCCGAAGTCAAGGATAATGAGCGCACCGTGCTGCTCAAGGTTGACGGCGATGTGAAACTCCGCATCGACAAGTCTTCGCTACAGAAAGATCCTTCAGCGGCTCCCGCGGCTCCTGAAGAGGAAAAGAAGCAGTAATTGAAACACTGGCCCCAGTTCCTCCTGTGCCTCTTGCTCTCCGGGAGCATCTGGCTGATTCACAATCTGTCCCAGGTATATACGGGGGTTGTGAACGTGTCGGTCGTAGCTCACAGCGAACTTCTGGGCCGGGCGGCCAAGTCCCGCACAGCCGTGAGCGTAGGGGCACGTTGCTCTGCCACCGGCTTCAGGCTCCTGCGCCTGAAGCACCAGGGGCGTGACGTACACGTCGACATTCACGGGGAGGACCTGATTCCTGCCGGCGGTGACCTCTATACTGTCTCCGCCGCCGAGATGGCCAAGTATTCTTCCGATATTTTCGGCGAAGGGGTGGAACTGGTAACATTCCTTAACCAGAGTTACAGTTTCGAATTCAGCCCGGAGACATACAAGACGGTTCCCGTTAAGGCGGTATACTCGGCATCGTTCAAACCCCAGTACATGGCGGCCGGTCCCATGAACGTAAGCCCCGATTCAGTGACTGTCTACGGTGACGACGCCAATCTTGCGACCGTGGAGGCCGTACTTACCAAGGTGCTTACGCTCAATGACTTGTCAAAGAGTGTCGGGGGTATGGTCAAACTGGTCCCGGTGCCCGGTCTGAGGATGTCGGAGCGTGATGTCACCTGGTCGCTCGACGTCGTGCGCTTCGTCGAACTGCGTTCAGACGTGAGCATAGGCGTCAGGAACGTTCCCCAGGGGGTGTCGTTTTCAGTATATCCTTCCCGTACCGAGGCCGTGTTCCTCTGCCAGTTCCCGACACGCAGCGATCCTGCCGCCACCTGCGAGTTCTATGTGGATTATGACGAATTCCTCGTGTCCGAATCAGGCCGTTGCGTATGCCACGCGGACAATGTGCCGCCTTATGTGCTTAAATGGCGCCTCGGACAGGAAATCTTTGACTGTATGGTAAGGGAGGAAGCGGAATGATCACAGTTCTTGTTACGGGACCGATAGGGGGCGGCAAATCCACCGCCTGCCGTTATCTGGAGTCCATGGGCTATCCTGTCTATGATTGTGACTCCCGTTGCAAGCGGCTGTATGCCGAAGTCCCCGGCCTGAAGCAGCGGATTGAAAAAGAGCTGGGCATAGCCTTTGAGGAATTGGGACGCATTTTCGAAGACGATGATCTGCGCATGAAGCTGGAGGCTCTGGTATATCCTCTCCTGGTTGAAGACCTGAAGGCCTGGAAATCGGAACTTGACAGCCCGCTGGCTTTTGTGGAGTCTGCAATCGCCCTCGACAAACCCTGCCTTGACGGCCTCTATGACCGTGTCCTGCTCATCACCGCCCGCAAGGAACTCCGGCTTGCCCGCAACAGCAACGCCGCCGCCCGCGGTCATCTTCAGAATTATGATCTGTCGAGAGTTGACGGCGTTATTTACAATGATTCGACCAAGACTTATCTGTATAAAAAAATAAACCAATTTATTGACGTGTGCCTGCCGGGCCGGTGCCCGACAGGCATGTGTGTGAAAGACAAATAATCATGAAAACCGATCTGGCAAAAATCCTGTCCGTTTCCGGACAGCACGGACTGTTCCGCTATCTGGCGCAGTCCCGCAGCGGCGCCATCGCCGAGTCGCTCTGTGACAAGAAGCGTACGGCGTTTGACGCGCACAGCCGTATATCCACTCTGTCCGATATAGCCATCTTCACTTCCGAGGGCGAAATGCGCCTTGCAGATGTGTTTACGGCCATGAAGAAGGCTGCCGACGAAGGCGCTGCTGTGCCCGCGCCCAAGGCGGACGCTTCCCAAATAAAAATGTTCTTTGCCAAGGCAGTTCCCAATTATGATGAAGACCGTTTTTACGTGTCGCACATGAAGAAGGTCCTTGAATGGTATGACGAACTGGAGAAGTACGCTTCTCTCGATTTCGTAACCGACGAGGAAAGGGAGCAGGGCGTTGAAGAAAATTAAGGTCATAACCCTGGGCTGTTCCAAGAACAGCGTAGATACGGAGCATCTTCTGGCGGCCTTGCCGCCGGAAGAGTTTACCGTTGACTTTGACGGTCCCGCCGATTATCTGCTTTACAATACCTGCGGATTCATAGGCGACGCCAAGGAAGAGTCGATTCAGGCGGTCCTGGAGGGCGTGCAGGCCAAAAGCAGGGGAGAGGCCGGCAAACTTGTGGTATTCGGCTGTCTTTCTGAGCGCTACGCTTCACAGATGCCGTCCCTCATACCGGAAGTGGACGCCTGGTTCGGAGCCAGGGACATGAACCCTCTTCTGAAATATCTGGGCGCCCCGCCTTCCCGTTTTATTTCCCGTCGCCAGGAAAACCCACGCGGCTATGCTTACCTGAAAATATCCGAGGGCTGCGACAGGCGTTGTTCCTATTGCGCCATCCCCTTCATCCGCGGCGCGCATAAGTCCGTTCCGATGGAAGACCTTGAGACGGAGGCGCGCCAGCTGGTATCGGAAGGAGTAAGTGAATTGCTGCTTATCGCCCAGGACACTACCTTCTACGGCCTGGACCTCTACGGCAGGCGTTCCCTCGCGGAACTCTTGCGCAGACTCTCTGCGATCGAGGGCGTGGAAAGGCTGAGAATCCACTATTCCTATCCTGCCGACTTTCCTGAAGACGTACTTGAGCAGATGGCGTCCAATCCAAAGGTATGTAAGTATTTGGATATACCGCTCCAGCATATATCCGACAAAGTTTTGTCCAATATGCACCGGAATGTCGACGGTGCCCGGACGAGGGCTTTGATCAAGCGTCTGCGGGACATGGTGCCCGGCGTCGTTCTCCGTACCACGTTGATAGTCGGGCACCCCGGCGAAGGGGAGGAAGAGTTTGAAGAGTTGCTCGATTTCGTGCGGGAGAGCCGTTTCGAAAGGCTGGGTGCATTCACTTATTCCGAGGAAGAAGGGACCTGGGGTGCAGGGCATCTGACCGATGATGTGCCGGAGGAGGAGAAGCGTCGCAGACTGGATGCGCTTATGTCGCTCCAGGCTGACATCTCATTGAATTTCAACCGTTCACGCATAGGCACCGTCGAGCGTGTCCTGGTGGATGACGTGGTGAACGGCATACTTGTGTGCCGCAGTTTCGCGGAGAGCCCCGAGGTTGACGGGGAGATCCTGGTAAGCGCGAAAGAAGCCGGTGAGAATCTCATCGGCTCCTATATCGACGTCCGCATCACGGATGCGGATGAATATGACTTAAAGGCTGTTCAGCTCTGAAGTCTTCTGAAGGTCAAGGGCGTCAGCCAGGATGCTCACGGGGTTCTTGACCGCCACGCCCGTTGACATTTCTATCTGCCATTTGCAGGTCTCGCATTCGCATGCGACGAACTCTGGGGCCACGGCTGCTATTTCATCGAACAGCGGGCGGCCTATCATTTGAGACACCTTGAAATTCTCTTTCTTGAATCCGTAGGTGCCGGCGATGCCGCAGCAGTTGCTTTCCAGTTCGATTAGTTCCATTCCGGGTATCATCTTCAGCAATTCAGTGGTGAAAATCCCGAGGCCGAGTCGCTCCTGGTGACAGGGACAGTGGTATGCGGCGCGCGCCTTCCATCCTTCTTTCCAGACCGGCTTTACTTCGCCCGAGGCTATGGCCTTGTAAAGGAACTGCTCCACCAGATTTATGTGGGCCTTGACGTCTCCGTTATCGACTTTGAGCAGTTCGGGATACTCTTCCAGCAAGGTCATCGTGCAGGTGGTGGAGACTGTGATTATGTCCCTTCCAGCCGAAATCGACTTGCGGAACGCCGCCATGTTGATTTTGGCGTCGCGGGTAGCGGCCTCTATCATGCCGTTGGCTATCTTGGCGACTCCGCAGCACCTCTCCCTTTCAATCAGGTGCACTCCGTAGCCGAAGGCGTTCATAACCGCCACGAAATCCTTTGCCAGCTGGGGATAGTTGTAGTTGGCATAGCAGCCGTGATAATAACTGACATGTTTCCTGAAACTGTCCTGCGAAGCGGCTGCGTGCTTGTTGAACCAGCGCACGAAGGTCTCGGAAGAATACTTCGGAAGGGTGCGGCGATGATCCAGCCCTATGGTAACATCGAGCAGCCCCTTGACAGGTGCCAGCCCGAGCGAGAAATTGACTATGGGGGCGAATGCGCTTGCCACCGGACCCATCTGGTCGGTGCTTGCAAGCATCATGTCGCGCAGTTTAGGGGGCCTGCGGTTGAAGTCGATGCGAGCCTGCTGGATAAGATCCGCGATGCGTACTCCTGAAGGACAGGCTACTTCGCAGCGCTTGCAGTTGAGACAGTATTTCAGCGAGTCATCATAGAATATGCCGTTCTTGAGACGGTAGCGTTCGCCGTCGGGGCCGGAGCGCTTGGGACCGCCGTACTCGGGGTTGTTGGCCATTACGGGGCACACGGTCTCGCAGAGCGAGCATTTCTGGCATTGCTCGAAATTGTTAGCGCTGATGTTCTTCTCTTGCATAACTAGTTCCTCCTTATGGCTTTTACCGCTGCAAGTGCACTGTTCCGTATCTGCACCGTGGCGTCTCCACTGGCGCTGCTTATGCCTGCCAGCACCTCGCCCACAGGGTAGAGGTTGGCAACGGGAACGCCGTCCTTTAGAGCCAGTAGGCCTTCGGTTTTTACCCCGAAGTCGAGGAAAGGCTGATCGGCTGCGAACGAACGGTCGAACCATTTGCTGCGGTCGGGTTCATACTGGACATCCAGTCCGAACAGAGGCTCATAGACTTTGTCCATGTCGGCGACGAGCCCCCTGGAAAAGTACTTGCCGCTTGCGAGGATGAAATTATCGGCTTCCAGTACCGTGTCGCCCAGCTTTTCCGTAAATACGCCCGTCAGGCGGCCGTTTTCGATACGGCCGGAAATAACCCGGTCGCCCTGAAGCAGCGTGCCGCCGGCGGCCTTGAAACCGCTTCTGGATGCGTTGTGCAGCGAGAGCCCTTCAGCGACAACGGCGCAGCGCAGCCCGCTGCTCTGGAGTTCGGTGGCGGCCGTCATCCCGGCAAGTCCGCCTCCAATAATCACAACATCAAATTTCATCGTATGAATAGGGCTTCTCGTATTTATAAACTCTCTGCATGAATTCCATTTCGCGAAGGGTGTCGCCCCAGCCTACCGCACGCATTCCTTTCCAGCGTTCGTCAAGATAGTCCGCGGCAAGTTTGCCCTCGAGCGAGGGATCTCCCAGCGCTGCGGCAAGGGCCTTTGCCGCCTTGCGTATGCACAGCGTGCCCTGGCAGGTACCCATGCCCACGCGGGTGCGGCGCCTCAGGTCCATCAGGGACGTGACGCCCAGTTCCGCAACGGCATATTTTATCTCAGCCAGGGTAACATTCTCGCATTCGCAGACCAGCTGCCTGTCGGCTTCGGAGTCGAAACGCAGTTTGCCCACCAGGTCGCCCTGGCGTCCCGCGGCACTCTTCTGGCCGAGTGAAACCTTGCCTTCGAAACGCTTGCTGACTGTCTCGATGCGTCCGTCGACTGAACCGGGGAGGGGAGTTTCCGCCGTCTCGCACAATTTGTTCTCCCCGAGTTTGCGGCACACGGCATCGGTGGCGAGTTCGGCCATCAGGCGGTAGGTCATCAGCTTGCCGCCGGTAATGCTTACGAATCCCTTGACGCCGTCGCGGGTTTCGTGGTCCAGGCATACGATGCCGCGGCTTATGCTGCGGCCGCTTGGATCGCTGTCGTCAGCCACGAGCGGGCGGACACCGGCATAGGCCCGGAGAATGCGGGTGGATGCCAGTGAAGGACAGAGAGCGCAGCCCTCGCGCAGCAGCAGGCTCACTTCTTCCGGAGTGACCTCCATGTTGTCGCATTCTTCGAACGGGACCTTGGTGGAGGTGGTTCCGATGACGGTTACCGAATCTCCCGGCACCAGTATGTCGCCGTCTGCGGATTTGCGGCAGCGGTTGATGACGACGTTGTTGACCCTGTGCCCGAATACCAGCAGGGCGCCCTTGGCAGGGTACATTCCTATGTGGATTCCGGCTTTCGCGGCCACACCGTGCCCCCATATACCGGCCGCATTGACCGTGACGGGAGCCCGGTATTCGGCTTTCAGGCCTGTGCGCGTGTCAAGAACCTTGACGCCGAGGATGGTGTCGCCCTCCCTTATGAAATCCAGGAACTCCGTGTAGACCAATATTTTGGCTCCGTGCATCGCGGCGTCGGTGACATTTGCGGCGCATAGGCGGAACGGATCTACCGAACCGTCGGGCACCACCACGGCCCCGATGAGGGACGGGTTGACGGACGGTTCCTTCTCCCGGGCTTCTTCAGGGGAGATGGCCTGGGCGTCAATGCCTGCCTTGATGCAGGCGTCAATGAATTTTGTCTGGTAATCAAGCCCGAAACCGCTGTCTGCATCTTCGGGCAGGGTGATGAACAGACCGCCCGTATCTTCAATGCAGTTGGATGCAATGGAGCGGAGAATCTTGTTCTCCCTTATGCATTCCTCGGCCGATTCGCTGTCCTTGAGAGCATAGCGGGCACCGGAATGGAGCAGTCCGTGGTTGCGCCCGGTCGCTCCGGTAGCTATGTCATGACGTTCTATGAGCAACACCTTGAGGCCGCGCATCGCACAATCGCGCGCTGTGCCCGCACCCGTGATTCCTCCGCCCACTATTATAACGTCAAACTCGTTATTGATTGGCATATTGTCTTGTGTTACAAATACTTATAAAAAAAGGCGGGACCGTAAGCCGGTTTCTGTTCGTTCTGCCATTTATCTTCGCAACCTACCCCCCGGCATCAGGCGGGCCGCCCTCAACTGCCGGTATATTTGGTCTTGCAGACCCTGGTGCCGTACCCGTCGCCCATCGCTGGGAGACGTCGTGAGCTCTTGCCTCGCGTTTTCACCCTTGCCGCCGTCGGCACGCCGACTACGGCGGTTGTTTTCTGTTACGGCTTGCGTAAGGTTACCCCCACCTGCGATTTCCGCAGCAGGGCGCCCTGTTCTGTCCGGACTTTCCTCAGCGTTTCCGCCGCGGCAGATCGTCCCGCCTTATATTTCACAAATATAAGAATTATTTTTTTAACTTTGTGGAAGATATGATTACGGACGGCAGACTCAAAGTGTTTGTGACCCTGGCGGAGTGCGGCAGTTTCACTGAAGCCGCGCATCTTCTCGGGTGCAGCCAGCCCTCCGTCAGCCAGAACATAGCCCAGCTTGAAGATGCTTCCGGGTGCCGGCTTTTTTTGAGGAACAAAGGCTCGGTGGCACTGACACCCGCAGGAGAACGTTTCCTCGGATATGCCAGGCGCATTTTGTCGCTATATGAAAATTTGTCGCTTGAAATGTCCGGACAGACCGTGGATGTGGAAGCGCTTAGCCTTGACCTTGGCAATGGAAGCATGGCCGAGATTTCCGTCAGGGAAGGGAAGTTGGAAATAGGTTTGAAATCCACAAATAATTAGTAACTTTGCGTCGAAGTTGAACTAAATATCTTTTTATGGGAAGAAATGAAGAAACTGCTTTTGTTCTTCGCAGCTTTGCTGCCGTGCTTCCTTGCGTTCTCGCAAGAGGCTGACGACACCGGCAGGTCCGTCGATGTTCAGTTTATTCCGCGCTTCGAGTACAATCCCTATTTTACGCCGGGACAGTCCGGTGACGGTTCAAGCGGAGCCTCGTTCGGTAATTCTTCAGTTTATACCCTCGTGGAAGGGACCCTTTCCGACCACGTATCTTTCACATTAAGCAATCACTGGCTCGCATGTACTTCCGGTGATTGGGCTGATGTCAAGTCACTGTATACATCCACGCTGTATTCTAATGCTTTCAACTGGCTCGATATAGCCACAGTGGATTTTTCTTTCGGGAACTGGACCTTCACTCTCGGCAAGGACTGCATTGCTACCGCCGGCTTCGAGTATGATGAGTGGGATGTGGATGTGGATTATCTGCTTGTGGGGGATACCCCGCTCCTGGCGTCATATCTCTGGTATAATCTGCCTTCATATCAATGGGGCGCCAAACTGGGCTATTCGATAGGGGAAAGCACTGCACTTGCCCTGCAGATGACCACGTCGCCGTTCGGTGAGCGTCCGTTCGCCAGCGGTCTCTACAACTATTCCCTCCAGTGGACCGGAGAGTACGGCCCTGTAAACAATATTTGGTCGGCGTCGATTATCCAGCGTCCTGACGGCGGTTTCGAGTGGCTGTGGGCCCTGACCCAGCGTTTTGCCTTCGGCGATTTTACCGCCGGTTTTGACTGGTACAATATTGCGGATGTGGACTTCGGCGAGGATGATGTGCCCTGCGAGTTCATAAGGGGCAACACCTTCCGTACAACACTGGCGTGGGCGCCTTCGGACAAGTTCGACATGGGCCTGGCGTCCAATGTCTATACGCGTCTCGGAGATCTGTACGGCATGAACGCCGGCGCATTTTTCCATTATTGTCCCATCGAGCCCATCCGGCTTCATGCTGCTCTGGGATGGGATAAGGACACAAGCGCCATTTCAATCATGGCGGGTTTGAAAGTGAATTTGCATTTATTTCGACTTTAGTAGATGGCAAAAGATTATATCATTGATATTCAGCATTTGAGCAAGTCCTATGGAGACGTCAAGGTGCTGGATGACATTAATTTCTATATTCGCAGGGGAGAATTCATAACATTGCTCGGTCCGTCAGGATGCGGCAAGACTACGCTCCTCCGTCAGATTGCAGGTTTCATCGCCCCCGACGAAGGGCGTATCCTTCTGGAAGGCAAGGACATCTCCGGCATTCCCCCTTACAAGCGCCCGCTCAATACGGTTTTCCAGCGCTACGCACTTTTCCCGCATCTGGACGTGTTCGACAATATCGCATTCGGCCTGAAGCTCCAGAAGCTGCCCGCGAAGGAAATTGAAGTGCGGGTGAAGAAGATGCTCAAGATGGTGTCGATGACTGACTACGAAGACCGTTCGGTCGATTCTTTGTCGGGCGGACAGCAGCAGCGAGTCGCCATCGCCCGAGCCCTCGTCAACTATCCCAAGGTATTGCTCCTGGACGAGCCGCTTGCTGCACTTGATCTTAAGATGCGCAAGGATATGCAGATGGAACTCAAGGAGATACATCGCAAGATGGGCATCACCTTCATATATGTCACGCATGATCAGGAGGAGGCGCTGACACTGTCTGATACTATAGTGGTTCTGAACGAAGGCCGCATTCAGCAGATAGGCACGCCTACCGATATCTACAACGAACCGGTAAACTCTTTCGTCGCGGACTTCATAGGCGAGTCCACTATCCTTAACGGTACAATGATACGCGACCGCAGGGTGGAATTCATGGGGCATGAGTTCGACTGCGTCGACGAGGGCTTCGGCGAGAATGTGCCCGTCGATGTCGTGGTACGTCCCGAGGATGTGTACATCATGAACCATCAGGAGGGCGCCCAGTTCAGCGGCGTCGTGCAGTCCTGCATCTTCAAGGGAGTCCATTACGAGATGTTCGTGGAGACCGACAAAGGCTATGAGCTGATGATACAGGACTACAATGCCTTTGAGCCGGGTTCCACCGTGGGCTTGCTCATACGCCCGTCCGATATACAGGTGATGCACAAAGAGCGCACAATCAATACCATCGAGGCGGAAGTGCTGGATTCGCACCATGTATCCATGCTCGGCGCTGAATGGGAATGTGAGGTGCCGGACGATGCGGCGACGGGCGATACCGTCATTGCCGAGGTGCCTTTCGACGGGATTGAGCTTCTCGACCATCAGGAGGACGGAAAACTGGCGGGGGAGGTGCACTTCCTGCTGTACAAGGGTGACCACTATCACCTGACCATTCTCACCGACAACGGTGACCGCCTGTGGGTGGATACGGACGATATTTGGGACAAGGGGGACCTTGTCGGCATTGACATCAGGTCCGAAGCAATCAAACTGAAACTGAAGAATGATTAAGCGAAGTTACTGGAGTCTCCCGTACCTCATCTTCATGGTGGTGTTCGTGGTGCTGCCTCTCCTCTTGATTGTGCTGTATGCATTCCAGGACGGTCACGGGCATCTCACCTTCGCCAACATCACCCGTTTCTTCACGGATTCGGACTCCCTCTCAACATTTGCACTCTCAATAGAGGTGGCAATAGAGAACACGTTGATATGCATACTGTTAGGTTATCCTGCCGCTTGGATTCTGTCCAACCGGAAACTGAACCGCAGCGCTGTCACCGTGATGCTTTTCATCATGCCCATGTGGATTAATGCTCTGATGCGCACGCTGGCTACTGCTGAGCTCTTCAGCATGCTGGGCTTCACCCTCGGCAAGGGCACGCTGCTCTTCGGTATGGTGTACGACTACATTCCGTTCATGATCTATCCCATCTACAATACCCTGATGAAGATGGACAATTCATACGCGGAGGCCGCCGAAGACCTTGGGGCAACGCCCTGGAAGGTATTCTGGAAGGTTACGGTGCCGCTCTCGCTGCCCGGCGTCATGAGCGGCGTGCTGATGGTGTTCATGCCTACGGTCAGTACTTTTGCGATATCGGAGTTCCTCACCAACAACAAGATAAAGCTCTTCGGTACCATCATTCAGGAGAATATCAATTCAAGTATGTGGAACTACGGCGCGGCACTGGCGTTCATCATGTTGTTTATCATAGGTATTACCTCCTTGTTCGGCGAGAACAAGGAAACGCAGGCGGAAGGAGGGCTTATTTAGGCTATGAAGAAAGTTTTGGCCAAGGCTTACCTCTACCTGCTGCTGGCGATGCTCTATGCACCGCTGCTGTTCATTGCCGTATTTTCTTTTACCGAGTCCCGGGTTCTGGGTAACTGGACGGGATTCTCCACAAAGTTGTATTCTAACCTATTTACCGGCGGCATGAACGGCGGTTCGTCGCTGCTGGCGGCAGTGGAAAACACGCTTCTGATAGCGTTGATCGCGGCTGCGATATCTACTCTCCTCGGAACGGTGGCGGCAGTGGGCATCTTCAATCTCAAGGGGCGCAAAAAGCAGACGATGCAGTTCCTGAACAATATCCCTATGATCAATCCGGATATAATCACCGGTGTATCGTTGTTCCTGCTCTTCGTCTTCCTGGGCTTCAGCCAGGGTTATACGACCGTGGTTCTGGCGCATGTCACTTTCTGCACGCCATATGTTGTCCTGAATGTGCTTCCGAAGCTTGCCCAGATGAATCCCAACATCTACGAAGCGGCCCTCGACCTGGGCGCCACTCCCGGCCAGGCTCTCTGGAAGGTGCTTGTACCCGAGCTGCGTCCGGGCATGATTTCTGGCTTCATACTGGCGTTCACCATGTCGCTCGACGATTTTGCCGTTACATTCTTCACCCGCGGAACCATAGGCCTCGAGACCCTGTCCACTTATATCTACGCGGATGCACGAAAGGGCGGCCTTACTCCCGAGTTGCGGCCCCTTATGACCATCATCTTCCTGATAGTGCTTATTCTGCTGATAGTCATCAACATGAGGCAGGAAAAAATGAAAAAACAATAAATCAATGAGAAAGATTTTTACCATATTTGCTGCGGCCGCAGTACTCTGTGCCTGCTCCCAGAACAGGGATCAGATACTTAAAGTGTACAACTGGTCCGACTACATCGATGAAACCGTAATCCCGGAGTTCGAAGCGTGGTATGAGGAGCAGACGGGCGAGAAGGTGAAGGTAATATACCAGACCTTCGACGTCAACGAGACCATGCTCTCCAAGATAGAAAAGGGCCATGAAGATTTCGACGTTCTCTGCCCCTCTGATTATATCATCGAGCGCATGCTTCAGAACCATCTGCTGTTGCCCATTGACAGGAATTTCGGCGATACCCCTAATTATATCGACGAAAACTTGTCTCCTTATGTGCGCGACCGTTTCGACAAGATGAGCGGAGGTAGTTTCAACGCCAACGATTATGCCGTCGGTTACATGTGGGGGACAACAGGAATCATTTACAACGCCAAGTACGTCACCGACGAGGAAGCATCTACATGGGATGTTCTCCGCAATCCGAAATTTGCCGGCAAGATATTCATCAAAGACTCTCCGCGTGACGTTTATTCCCAGATTATAATCTTTCTGCGCCATCAGGACGTGCTGGACGGCAAGGTTACCCTGGATGACCTTATGTATGACTCTTCTTATGAGTCGCTGGAAGCCGTGGAGGCATATATGAAGCAGGTCAGGCCGCTTGTGGCCGGATGGGAGGCCGATTTCGGCAAGGACCAGATGACGCAGGAGCGCGGTTGGATAAGCCTTAACTGGAGCGGTGACGGAGTGTGGGCGATAGAAGAAGCCGCTGAAATGGGTGTCGATCTTCGTTATTCTCTTCCGAAGGAAGGCTTTGCGGTGTGGTTCGACGGCTGGGTAATACCCAAGTTCGCGCAGAATGTCAGGGCCGCGAAATACTGGATCAACTTCATGAGCAGGCCCGATATCGTTATACGTAACGTGGAATATACAGGTTATGTGTCGGTGAGCGGTGCCCCGGAGGTGCTGGAGGCGTTTTCGGATGAGAAATACAATCCCATCGACCTTACGTACTTCTTTGGCCCCGGAGCTGATTCTGCCCGCGTGAATCCGGTACTCTATCCCGATAAGTCCGACATAGAGCGCAGTACCCAGGAGCATGACTGGGGAGACAAGACTCCGCAGCTTGTGGAAATGTGGGCGCGCGTAAAGGGCGAGAACGCTTCCGGCATGACAATAGTGGTGGTAAGCGTGTTCATGGTCGCCCTTGTGGGCTTTGCAGTATGGAGCAGGGTGGCCAAAAGCCGCCGCAGGAAGCGTGGCAGGCGCCGTTAAGAGGATACTTCCAATAGAATTAGTTTTCCCGTCCTTACTAATTGGTAGTCAGGACGGGAAACTATTTTGTTAAAAGCATTAACAAAAATGTTATAGCGGCTTATTTCGGTGCGAGCTTGTACAAAACGGCCGCTATGGCGATGTAGACGAAGTTCGGGAGCCACAAGGCCAGTCCCGCGGACATAGTTCCCGTGAAGACGAACATCTCGCTGAACTTCAGGAAGAGGATATAGAGGAATGCAAGGCCAATTCCGAGCGCGAGGTTGAAACCTATTCCGCCGCGCTTCTTCTTGCTGGTAAGGGCAACGGCCATGATGGTCAGTATGAAGGCGGAGAAGGGCAGAGTCATGCGGCGGTTCTTCTCGATCTGGGCGTACATCACATTGGCGTCACCCCTCATCTTCTGGGTGGCGATAAGGGCATTGAGGTCTTTCTGCGGGAGCGTTTCCACGGTTTTCTGGTTACGGTAGAAATCGCTCAGCTTTAGCGCTATCACAGTATCAAGCGTTTCTCCGCAGCGCACATGGTCTTCCAGGCCGGTCGTGTAGTCGCGTATGAAGTAGCGTCTAAGGTGCCATCCGTCCATGGTGCTGTCCCACACCGCCGATTCGGCGGTAAGCTTTGACACCAGCTTGTTGTTCTCTATGCTTTCCAGCGTGAACTTGTAGGCTGTGTTGTTGTATGCGCTGAACGACTGCACGTAAATGAACTGACCGGGCGCAATCTGGTAGTGTACGTTGTTGCGGCTGTACTTGGTGTAGTTCTGGTCCACGTATTTGGTCTCGAATTCCACTCGGGTGGCGTTGGACCGAGGTATTATGAACAGGTTCAGGCACAGGGAGAAAAGGGCTATTATGGCCGCCGACACAATATACGGCAGCATCATCCTGTGGTAGCTCACTCCGCCCGACAGGATGGCTATTATCTCCGAGTTCGCGGCCATCCTGGAGGTGAAGAAAATCACCGTAATGAACACGAACAGAGGGGAGAACATGTTGATGAAGTAGGGGATGAAGTTCACATAGTAATCAAATATGATGGACTGCACGGGGACTTCGTGCTCCACGAAATTCTCGATCTTTTCCGAGATGTCGAATATGATGACTATGCCTATGATAATCAACAGCGCTATGAAGAAGGTCACCAGGAACTTCTTCATTATGTACCAGTCGAGTATTTTGGGCTTGAGTGTCATTAGAGTCTTCGGGTGATGCGTTTCACTGCGGCTTCCTTCCAGGGCGTGAAATCGCCGTTTTCTATATGTATGCGCGCCTGTCTCACAAGGTCGAGGTAGAACGCCAGGTTGTGTTCGCTGGCAAGCATAGCTGCAAACATCTCGCCGGCTATGAACAGGTGGTGCAGGTAAGCGCGCGTGTAGGCGTGATCTACGAAAGAAGTGCCTTCCGGGTCGATTTCGGTAAAGTCGTCAGCCCATTTGGCGTTGCGCATGTTCATGATGCCGTTCCATGTAAAGAGCATTCCGTTTCGGCCGTTGCGCGTCGGCATCACGCAGTCGAACATGTCGACGCCGCGGGCGATGCTTTCCAGAATGTTCGCAGGAGTGCCGACACCCATAAGGTACCTGGCCCTGTCCTGGGGGATAACCGGGTCCAGAACCTCCAGCATTTCGTACATGACCTCGACCGGCTCTCCGACTGCAAGGCCGCCTATGGCTATCCCGACTTTCGAGTACTCCAAGGCGTGTTCCGCAGCCATGACGCGCAGGTCGGGCCAGGTGCATCCCTGAATGATGGGGAAGAAGGTCTGCTCATGTCCGTAAAGCGGTTCCGTCTCTTCAAAGCGACTGGAGTAACGCTCCAGCCAGCCTTGCGTAAGTTTCAGTGACTTAAGCGCATAGTCCCTGTCGGCATCGCCCGGGCAGCATTCGTCCAGGGCCATCATTATGTCTGCTCCTATTATGCGCTGGGTGTCAACGTTGTTCTCCGGAGTGAACAGATGGCGAGAGCCGTCTATATGAGACTGGAACCTGCAGCCTTCGGGCGTAATCTTGCGGATCTGGCTGAGGCTGAAAATCTGGAAGCCGCCGCTGTCGGTAAGTATGGGACAGTCCCAGTTCTCGAATTTGTGAAGCCCGCCGGCGGCGCGCAGGGTGTCGAGCCCGGGCCGCAGGTAGAGGTGATAGGTGTTGCCGAGAATGATCTCGGCCTTGATGTCCTCCTTCAAATCCCTGTGATAGACACCCTTTACCGACCCGACCGTTCCTACGGGCATGAAGATCGGCGTGCGTATCTGGCCGTGATCGGTTGAAATCACGCCCGTACGTGCCGAGGAGCCGGGGTCGGATGCTGTCTTCACAAATGAGAACATAGTGCAAAAGTACGGAAAAAATCGTATATTTGTATGTTTACCCGGTACGGACAATAACATTTAACCATAAAGCAGATGAAAATCAAACCCATTACCGTCAAGCTTGTCTTGATGAATTTCCTGGAATTTGCAGTCTGGGGAGCTTATCTTACTTCTCTCGGCCGTTATCTCGGCAATATCGGCCTTGGCTCGCAGATCAAGTGGTTCTTTGCGATGCAGGGCATCGTTTCCATCTTCATGCCCACCCTCATGGGTATAGTGGCGGACCGCAAGATCGAGGCCCAGAAGGTGCTGTCCCTCTGTCACGGAATCGCCGGTTTGTTCATGATCGGCGCGGGACTGTATTGTATGAATGCGGGTGATGCGGTGGCATTCGCGCCCTTGTTCATTTTGTACAGCGTGAGCGTCGCATTCTTCATGCCTACCATTGCAATAGCCAACTCCGTGGCGTACAATGCGCTGGGCAAGGAGGGAATGGATCCCGTAGTGGCTTTCCCTCCGATACGTGTTTTCGGTACCGTGGGCTTCATCTGCAGCATGCTGCTGACCAACTTCCTCAAGATAGGCGGCGTGGCCATGCAGGACTCTTACACCCAGCTGTTCTCGTCGGGTATCCTGTCCTTGCTGCTTTGCGGCTATGCGCTGACGATGCCGGCCTGCCCTGTAAACAAGTCTGCGGAGAAGCAGTCATTTGCCGACGCCTTCGGCCTCAAGGCCTTCTCGCTCTTCAAGGACGGTCAGTTCGCCATATTCTTCATATTCTCCATGCTGCTTGGCGCTTCGCTCCAGATTACCAACGGCTACGCAAACACCTTCCTGGGCTCGTTCGCGGCCGATCCCGCCCTGGCCAATACTTTCGCGGTAAAGAACTCCAATGCCCTCATCGCCATCAGCCAGGCGTCGGAAACCCTGTGTATCCTGCTCATCCCGTTCTTCATGAAGAAGTTCGGCATCAAGAAGGTAATGCTGATAGCAATGTTCGCCTGGGTGTTCCGTTTCGGCTTCTTCGGCCTCGGAAATCCCGCCATGCCGGGAGTGCTGCTCTTCATCCTGAGCTGCATTGTTTACGGTGTCGCGTTCGACTTCTTCAATATTTCCGGATCGCTTTATGTTGAACAGAATACAACTACCGATATCCGCTCCAGCGCTCAGGGCGTGTTCATGCTGATGACCAACGGACTCGGCGCGACCATCGGTACGCTCGCCGCCGGCGGCGTTGTTGATGCGGTCGGAGTATTCCAGGATCCCGGCAAGTGGTCCACGGCATGGTATATCTTCGCCGGTTACGCCTTCGTGGTCGCGGTGCTCTTCATGATCCTGTTCAAGGATCCGCAGAAGAAAAAGGCAGTAGCGCAATGAAGGTCAAGGTAATTAACCGCAGTTCGAATCCCTTGCCCCAATATGCCACGGATCTGGCTGCGGGGCTGGATGTGCGTGCCGACAATCCCGAACCCATTGTGCTGAAGCCTCTTGGCAGGGCGATGGTGCCTACCGGGCTTTTTCTCGAGATCCCTGCCGGATATGAAGTCCAGGTGCGTCCCAGAAGCGGCCTGGCGGCAAAAAAGGGCATCAGCGTGCTCAATGCGCCGGGAACCATCGACGCCGATTATCGCGGCGAGGTGTGCGTAATCCTCGTGAACCTGTCGTCGGAGGATTTCGTGGTTGAAAGGGGAGAGCGCATTGCACAGCTGGTGCTTGCCCGTCACGAGCGGGTTGAATGGGAGAGCGTGGAAAAGCTTGCCGACTCCGCTCGTGGAGAAGGCGGTTTCGGAAGTACGGGAACGAAATGAAAGAATTGTACGATAAATATTGCGGCTGCGGGTACAGGGTAACTTCCGACAGCCGTACGATCAAGGGCGGAGAGATGTTCTTCGCCCTTCGCGGTGATAATTTCGACGGCAACGATTTTGCCCTCAAGGCGCTGGATGCCGGAGCCGCATGGGCTGTCGTGAATGCCGATGCCGGCCTGCCTGAAGATGCGCGCCTGATACGCGTGGAGGATCCTTACGCCACTTTGCGCGAACTTGCAATCTGGCATCGTACCCATGTGCGTGACGGCGCTCTTCCGGTGATTGGTCTTACCGGCACCAACGGCAAGACCACCACCAAGGAGCTTATAGCCGCGGTGCTGTCCAAAAAATACAGGGTGACCGCAACCAGGGGGAATCTGAACAATGACATCGGCGTTCCCCTCAGCCTGCTGTCAATCACTCCGGATACGGAAATTGCGGTGATTGAGATGGGCGCCAACCATCCTGACGATATCGAAAAGCTTGTCCGTGTGAGCCGTCCCGACTACGGCCTCATAACCAATGTGGGCAGGGCGCATCTTCTGGGCTTCGGCTCATTCGAAGGCGTCAAGCAGGCGAAGGGCGCTCTTTACCGATGGCTTGGCTCGCGCCCCGGAAGCCTCATCTTCCTGAATGAAGATGACGAAGATCTCCGCGGGATGGCCGCAGGTCTCCCTTGCCATTTCTTCGGTTACGGACTGAATTATCAGGGCGCCGCGCTTCTGCCGACTTCGCCGGAGAATCCTTTCATGGGGCTGCGTCTCGGCGCTTGTGAAATACACAGCCGTCTGGTAGGCGCCTATAACGCCACAAATGTTCTTGCCGCCCTGGCGGTAGGTGAATACTTCGGCGTGCCGCGTGCGGATGCGGTTGCCGCAATTGAAGAATACATCCCCGCAAACCAGCGCTCGCAGATGATGCGCACTGAGCGCAATACTCTCATTGTAGATGCGTATAATGCCAACCCTTCTTCAATGAAGGCGGCGCTGGACAATTTCGCCGCGCTGCAGGCTCCCCGCAAGCTTGCCCTGCTGGGCGACATGCGTGAACTTGGAGCAGAGTCGCAAGCCGAACATGCCGCTGTGCTGAAGCAGCTCAAAGCTGAAGGCATTTCCGCTATCCTGGTGGGGGAGGAGTTTAATAAGGCGCTGAAAAACACTGGTATAAGTGATTTCAGCTGCTTTGATACTTCAGATTCACTGGCGGCCTGGCTGTCGGCCAATCCGCTGGATGGATGTGCCGTGCTTGTAAAGGGTTCGCGCGGCATTCAGATGGAGAAAGTACTGCCGGCGCTTTAAGAATCAGCCGCGGATCAGTTTGGCGCAGACAAGACGGAACAGGAGTCCGAAGAGGATGCCTATAGCTATTCCAATGATAAATCCGGCGCAGACGTCGCCGAAGAAATGCTTACCCACGAATATTCGGCTTAATCCGACAAGCAGGCTCCACAGGCACATCAACACGGCATAGAGCGTGTATTTGTGCTTCTTGTCCTCATGTACGCCTATGATCGAGCAAATCACGAAGCCGGCAGTATTGGCGGCGTGGGCGGAATAGAATCCGTAGGGCTGTCCGGGCACCTCGAGGACATGCAGGCCCCGGGCAATCATCTCGGAATCGAAAACAGGCCTCAAGCGTTGCACGGATTCCTTTATCACATTGGCCAGCTGATCGTTGGCAGTGACGCAAAGTATGCATGCTAGAATTAGCAGCAGCCCTTTTTTCCAGCCCATGCGGAAAATCATGAATGCGGCAATTCCCAGATAGAGAACAAGCCAGATTGCGCGTGCAGAGAAAAGTTGCCAGATGCTGTCCGTGACAGGGGAGTTGCATGCGTTTATGGCAAGGGTGATGTCCTTGTCGATATGGTGCATCCAGCGGAAAGCGTCAACTATTTCTGCAGTGCTTGCCATAACATGTCTTTAAGTTTGTCAATGCCTTCCCCGGTTGCGGAGGAGATAAAAACGTGAGGGATGCGTTTGGGCAGGCGTCTGGCTATATCCTTTTCAATATCTTGGTCGATAATGTCGCATTTTGTCACTGCAAGCACCCTCTGCTTGGTCAGGAGTTCGGGGTTGTAGAGTTTAAGCTCCTTCAGCAGGGTATTGTAACCGGCCGCGATATCTTCCTCCTCGCAACTTACCATGAACAGCAGCACTGAGTTGCGTTCAATGTGACGCAGGAAGCGGGTTCCTATTCCCTTGCCCTCGTGCGCTCCTTCGATGATACCTGGGATGTCGGCCATCACGAAAGAACGGTCGTCGTGATACCGTACAATGCCCAGGTTCGGTTCCAGGGTGGTGAATGCGTACGAAGCAATCTTGGGCTTTGCGGAGGTAACCGTTGACAGCAGGGTGGACTTGCCGGCGTTCGGGAAGCCCACCAGGCCTACGTCGGCCAGGAGCTTGAGCTCAAGTATGTAAACGCCTTCCTGCCCGTCTTCTCCCGGCTGGGCATAACGGGGCGTCTGGTTGGTGGCAGTCTTGAAGTTGTTGTTGCCCAGGCCTCCTTTGCCGCCGCGGCAGAGTATGCGTTCCTGTCCGTTTTCGGTAAGGTCGAAGATTACTTCGTCCGTTTCAGCATCCTTGACTACGGTCCCGACCGGCACGTCCAGGATAATGTCGGCGCCGTTTTTGCCCTTGCAGAGCGCTGCTCCGCCTTTCTCGCCGTCGTCGGCCTTTATGTGCTTGCGGTATTTCAGATGTATCAGCGTCCAGAACTGGGCGTTGGCGCGCAGGATTATATGCCCCCCGCGTCCGCCGTCGCCTCCGTCGGGGCCGCCTTTGGGAATATACTTTGCCCTGTGCAGGTGCATGCTCCCCGCGCCCCCGTGTCCGGACGCACAGTATATCTTTACGTAGTCTATGAAGTTGGATTCGGCCATAATAGTTGCAAAGATACGGATTTCTGGGAAAAATTGTATTTTTGCAAAAGAACCAATCACCCATGAATATGAAAAGATTACTACTTGTTCTAATGTATGTTGCGGGCATGACTTTATTTGTCGCCTGCGGAGGCAACACCGGCAAAGGCGCTAAAACTGCCGGGGATGACAATACGGAGCAGACCGCAGAGGCGGCCGGGACGCCGGAATCAAAGACTGATGCCGCAGCTGCCGGGCAGGAGCGGAAGGCGGATGCGAAGAAATGGTATGAGGGCGATTTCACCCTGACTGAGAAGATGTATGTAGGAAGCGCCAGCATGACCAGGATCTACGCCCGCAAAGGGAATATTGTGATCGGCACATCCGAGGGCAGCCTCACCACCAGCCTTTTCGTCTGCACCGACTCGACCCGTACGGAATATCTGATAGGCAATGAAAAGGGCCGTTATGCAAAGAGGGGAGAGAAATCCGGCTTCTCGAGCGTGGACGAGGCTGTCTATAAATATCTTAAGGGCCAGATGAGTGAAACCGTCTTCGGGAAGGCTCTTAAGAAAGGGGAAGAAGGTACCACGACCAGGGACACTACTATATTCGGCCGTCCAGCTTACATTATTACGAAGGAAGCGACGGAGAAGAACTCGATAGTCGAAGTCTGGGGCAAAACCATTATGTACATCGACAAAGAGAATGGTATGCCCTACTACAAATGGAGCATTATGAAGACCAACGGCTCGGTAACTAGAGAAGGTGTAATATTCGAGGTGACCGATTTCAGCGACAAGCCTACTTATGAAGGACTGATTGTCAGCCTGGACGGACTGACGGCAATTGACTGATCTTATCACCCCTTAGATGCAAGATTCCGGGAATAATTGTATTTTTGTGGTGTAAAGGATTATTGTATGAGGATAAAGTATCTGGTTATATATCTGGTCGTGGGCGTAGCGTTCGTCGCGGTTTCCCTTTGGGCTTTCCTGTCCAACGGGCGAAGCGCCAAGGCCGTGCGTGCCAAGTACAAGCTGGGCGGAATAATGCTTACCGCCTGGGCCATGCTTGCCGCCGCTTCCTGCGAAGGTCCCGGCCCCTTTGTCACGTGCTACGAACCTGTGGTGGAATGTTACGATGTGGCCATGGAAACAGATGTTGTATCTGTGACCGTAAAGGATTACGGCGGCAACAAACTCAAGCCGGGAGATACAATGGTATTCAGCATAGAGAATCCCATGTACAAGGAATACCACTTCCGTATCATTGCCGGTGATCCTCAGGCTACTTTGATTCAGGAATTTAATTACCGGATTCAAGAGAATAATACGAATACCGTTTCCTTTGAGCAGATCCTTGCCCCCACGGATTTCCGGGGCACAATCACAATTGTTTCAGCCGCCGTTTATGAGAATCAGGAAGGCCAGACTACAGAGATAGGGATCGGCTCAGCAATATATCTTGAGATCGTGGGATGACCCGCACCCGCATAGGCAACATAGTTTTTGAACTTACAGAGGCCTGCAACCAATGTTGCAGGTTCTGTTATAATTATTGGAGGGACGGCAGCTCTCCCATAGCGGCTCCGGATCCCCGGCTGGTGCGAAAGACCCTGCGCAAGCTTCTTTCGCAGGCGGCGGTAGGAACGATTTCCTTCTCCGGGGGTGAACCCATGCTGTTGCGGAACATCCATGATCTTGCACTTTCCGCAAGATTCAAAGGGAGCCATGTCAATGTGCTGACCAACGGCACCCTCCTTGACGGGGACGCGATTGCCAACTTCCTCAGCATAGGCGTCGGGGCGATACAGATTCCAATCCTGAGCGCCGAAGCCTCCGTCCACGAGTACCTTACGGGACTCCCCGGATCATGGGCCAGGGCGACGGATGCCCTCAGGCAAGTGGCCTCGGTCAAACCGGACGGTGCGTACGCCGTGCTGGTAATTACCGCCGTAAACGCTCCCGGCGTATCCCGTACTCTTGAACTCATACGCGAACTTGGTGTGCGGCGGGTGATGGTAAACCGCTTCAACATAGGCGGAATGGGGCTCAGGCACCGATCCGAACTGGTGCTGGATGCGGCAATGCTGAAACAGGCGTTCGCTGAAGTGGAGGCGTTTGCAACGGCCTTTCCGGACATGCGTTTCGTCAGCGGAGTATGCACCCCGCTATGCATGCTGGACGTCAATCCCTATCCGCATATACAGTTTTCATGGTGCAGCACTGACTTCAGCCGCCGCCCGGTAGCAGTCAACTACAAGGGCGATGTGCGTTTCTGCAACCATTCTCCCTATGTTCTGGGGAATATCCATGAGCGGAACATAAATGATATTCTGAATGATCCGGCCACCCTTGAACGCTATTCGGGAGTGCCGGAGCGCTGCAGCGGCTGTACGTTCCTGAGCCGTTGCAACGGGGGATGCCGCGCCGCCTCGGAACAGGTCTATGGCAGTTTTGCCGAAGCCGATCCGATCCTGGACGGCGGCAATTAAAAAGGGCAAGGCCCCATAACGGAACCTTGCCCGAACAAAAAGTGTCGGATAATTCTAGCTTACGTCGGCACGGGCCATGGAATCGATGTAGTACTTCTGGTTGACGAAGACGTCTTCCTTGTAAGGATTGATGTGACGCTTCTTGGATACACAGATTATGTAAACCAGGGCCACGACGTTGGTCACAAGGGCCAGGGCGCTTATAATCAGCATCATGGAAGGATTGGCAGCCACCGTGTCCACGGTAGTGCCTATGGCCGCGGCTTCTCCGCCGGCCGCTTCGTAAATCTGCTTCACGGTCTCGACTCCCTGGGGATACTGTACGGGAAGCACGGCCCAGTTAGTCCACTGGCGGCCATCCTTGAAGGTTTCCTGGAAGAGAGGTACTACCTGTGCGAACATGCACCACATGGCAAGGGTGTTGGCGCGGTTCTGGATCCAGCCGCCGCGGTTCCACAGAAGGGCTGCCACGGTGGGGGCGAGAAGCAGGGCGACACCGCAGTACCAGCTGTGGGTAGGCAGGCAGTTGTAGGTGTAGGCAAAGTTCCAGATGTCGTAGATTACTATGTACACCCAGGTCATGTCAGCCCAGATCATATCCTTCTTGTCCTTGGACGGATAGACGTTCCACCATGCGGTCATACAGAAGATGTTGAGGATACCGGCCACGCCGTTCATAACATTGTGCCAGCCGCCATAGAGCCACACGCCTTCGCTTGAGAGCCACCACTTGTTCCAGCCCATGATTGCCGACTCGAAGTCGGAAGCTACCGCGATGAGGATGTTGATAGCCACGATGACGAAGGGGAAGGGCTTGAACCAGTGCTTGGCGCCGATACCCCATTTGTACTTGATCATCATGAAACCGATACATCCTGCGGTGGCTGCATAGAGTTTGGCGTAATGGAACCAGCCTCTCATGTAAAGGTGCGTGGGATTGTTGTTGACCCACTCGGCGCCGGTCAGGGAGCCGATGAATATGGCCAGGAAATAGACTGTCAGTGCGATGGGAATCGCAAAGAACATGATGCTGCCGCCCAGCTTTGTGCGGCGGGCGAATTCATTGAGGAGAATCAGGCCCAGAAGGACTACGATGAGCATTCCCCATTGTGCGAGGGCATGTTCTCCGTAAACTTGGAAAAACATAATGGTTAAAATAAGTTATTAATTGGTTGTAACAGGTTTCTGAACGCGTCTGCTTTTCAGTGCGGCCCAAACCGCCCAGACGGCGGTGACGACAACGGCCATGGGCACGCCTACTGTAAGCATCTCATGCCACATGACCTCCCATCCTCCTGTCTGGCCCAGCGCCGTGAAGAAGGGGAACTTCCAGCTCAGTTCACCGTTGATTATGTGGTCGATTACGAGCATGATGGTGCCGCCCCAGAGCATTTTCTCGAGCGCGGGGAGATTCTTTGCCCCTGGATTGTGTTTACGAATGACGGTTACGGCGATAGCCTCGACCATCGGAATTACAAAACAAGCCATATTAAGTTACTTCTATCTCTTTGATTTCTACTTCGTTACCGCATAGCAGCCAGGTATCGTCACTGCCGCAGTGCGGGCATTTCTTGCCGTATCGTACCGTATCGTATTCGCTTCCGCAAGTATCGCATCGGGTAACGGCGGGAATTGTATTGATTCTCAGTTCACATCCCTTGAGCATTTCTTCCTTGTCGGCGGCCCAGCGCCAGCAGTCGGTGAGGTATTCAGGGATTACGGTGGAGACCTCGCCTATATTCATCACGACTGCGGACACGTGGTTCACATTGTTCTGCAGGGCCGTTTCCTTGACGTCCCTGATTATGTAGAATACTATGCCCAGTTCGTGCATCTGCTATTTCTTTTTGAACAATACCTTGCCGGTACGTTTTATCATGTATGGCAGTATGCCGCTGAACTTGTCTTCCGAGGTTATCAGATGACTTGCCTCAGGATGCACGCGGTACAAGTGGATTGCGTCGAAACCGCACTTGGTGGTGCACACTCCGCAGCCTATGCAGCGGTTCTCGTCCACGACGGAGGCTCCGCAGGAGAGGCAGCGGGCGGTCTCTTTACGCACCTGTTCTTCGGTAAGCGTGTTGTGGTATTCGCGGAACGGATCCTTGTGCGGAGTGACGCCGGGATCCTGGCGGGAGGAGTTGTCATAGGACTCCACCATGATGTCGCTCTTGTCCAGTTCGATGAAATCGCGGCGATTGCGGCCAATGGTCAAGTGTCCGTGCTGGACGTAGCGGTGCAGGCTCTCGGCGGCCTCTTTGCCTGCGGCAATGGCGTCGATTGCGAACTTGGGGCCGGTGAAGCAGTCACCGCCCACGAATATGTCGGGCTCGGCGGTCTGGTACGTCAGCTTGTCCGCCACGGGATAGACGCCGCGGAAGAATTCCACCTTGGTGTCCTTGAGCAAGTCCTTGAGTATCACCGTCTGGCCTATGGCGAAAATAACCATGTCCGCGTCCAGGGTGATGAGTTCATTTTCGTCATATTCGGGAGCGAAACGGTGGTTTTCATCGAACACGGAGGTGCATTTCTTGAACACTATGCCGCTGACTTTGTCGGTCCCGAGTACTTCCTTCGGACCCCAGCCGGGATTGATCACAACGCCGTCTTCGCGGGCTTCGGACCGTTCTTCGAGGGATGCGGGCATGATGTCTTCCGTCTCGAGCGAGAGCATGGTCACGGAAGATGCTCCGCTTCGCAGCGCCACCCTTGCCGCGTCTATGGCCACGTTGCCGCCGCCAACAACCACGACCTTGCCCTCTATCCTGGCGTCGCCGGTATTGGCCCGGTGCAGAAAATCTATGGCAGTTTCGGTGCCGGGAAGCGTTTCTCCCGGGATTCCGGGGAGACGGCCGCCCTGGCAGCCGATCGCAACGTAGAAGGCCTTGTAGCCCTGTTCGCGGAGCTCGGCTATGGTGACGTCCTTGCCGACTTCTATACCGGTGCGCACTTCGACGCCTATCTCCTTCATTATGTCGATTTCAGCTGCTATAACATCTTTCTCCAGCTTGTATGAAGGAATGCCGTAACGCAGCATGCCGCCCGGTTCCTCGTTCTTCTCGAAAACGGTCGGCCTGTAACCCATGGTGGCCAGGTAGTTGGCGCAGCTCATGCCGGCCGGGCCGCCGCCGATAATTGCAATCTTTTCCTCCCATCGCTCCAGGATGTTGGAACAGATGTTTACTTCCGGCACGAAACGGCTGTCGGCATGGAGATCCTGCTCGGCTATGAATTTCTTGACGGCGTCGATGGCGATGGGCTGGTCAATGGTACCGCGGGTGCAGGCGTCTTCGCAGCGCCTGTTGCAGATGCGTCCGCACACGGCGGGGAAGGGGTTTTCGCGCTTGATGAGTTCGAGCGCCTCTTTGTATTTGCCTTCGGCGGCTTTCTTGAGATAGCCTTGTACCGCTATGTGTGCAGGGCAGGCAGTCTTGCAGGGAGATGTGCCAGTAGGGTAGCAGTTGATGCGGTTGCGGTCGCGGTAATCCTCGTTCCATTTGTGCGGGCCCCATTTGGCGGCATCGGGCAGCTCCTGTTTGGGATAGGTCTGTTCACCGTGCCTGGTGCAGAGTTTCTGGCCCAGTTTTACAGCGCCGGCGGGACAGTATTCTACGCAGCGTCCGCAGGCGACGCAGTTCTTCGGGTCCACCTTGGCCACGTATGCGCTGCGGGACATGTTGGGGGTGTTGAACAGCTGCGAGGTGCGGAGCGCGTTGCAGATCTTGACGTTGCAGTTGCAGATGGCGAAAATCTTGCCCTCGCCGTCAATGTTCGTGATCTGATGTACGAAACCGTGGTCCTCGGCTTTCTTGAGTATGGCCATGGCTTCGTCGTAGCTTATGTCATGGCCGCGGCCGGTCTCGCGGAGGTAGTCGGCCATATCGCCCACGCCTATGCACCAGTCGCGGTAGTCGTCGGCGCAGCCTTCGTCCAGTTTCTTGCGGCCATAGCGGCAGGAGCAGATCCCGACGCCTATGTGGCCCTCGTATTTCTTGAGCCAGTAGGAAATATGCTCTATGTCCACCGACTGGTTTTCCATGCTTATGGCCTTTTCCACCGGGATAACATGCATGCCTATTCCGGAGCCGCCCATGGGTACCATAGGCGTAATCTTCTCCAGGGGCAGGAAAGTCATGCGTTCGAAGAACATCGCAAGCTCGGGATGCCTGTCCATAAGATCGGTGTTCATGTTGGTGTACTCTGCGCTGCCGGGGACGAACATCGGCACCCAGTAAATGCGGTCTTCACGGTTGTAGGTCGTGCCGGGAACCGGACCGTCGTCGGTGTACTTGTCGCCGTAGTCATACTCCAGCATGCCGAAGTAGGCCAGTTTGTCCAGCAGTTCGTCGAAGGACGCGTCATCGGGAGTATAATGCCTGGCTGCGTTCCATTCGTGCAGCAGGGCGTAACTGCGATGCTCGCGTACCTTGAAGAAATTCTTCGGGAGCATATCCAGCAACAGGTCCAGGGCGGCTTCGCGTGTCACGGCGTCCATTTCGTCCTCGAAGATGCAGGCAAGGCCCCAGTACTCGGGGGCGTCGGTGGTCATCTTGATCTTTCCCGGGACGCGGTCCGTTACATGGCGGACGAATTTCAGGAGTTTCGGATTGGGGTTTTTGTCGCCCTTGTGCTTGGGGACGAACTTAGTTGACATTTCGGGCATATGAGTGCGATTAAGCTTGTTTCCAGTTTTGAACTTCGGCAACGAGCCAGTCGGCCAGGACGTCCACGCCTTCGCCAGTCTTGGCGCAGATGGGGATTATCCTGGCTTCAGGATTGCGCATATGAATGTATTCCCTGCATTTTTCGAGGTCGAAGTCGAAATAGGGCATAACGTCGATTTTGTTGATGATCACAAGATCGCAGACGGTGAACATGAGGGGATATTTCAGGGGCTTGTCGTGACCTTCGGGCACGGAGAGTATCATTGCGTTGCGTACCGCTCCCGTGTCGAATTCGGCAGGGCAGACCAGGTTCCCTACGTTTTCCAAAATAACCAGGTCCACGCCGTCCATGCTTACGTTGTCGAGGCCCTGGCGCGTCATTTCGGCGTCGAGATGGCACATGCCTCCGGTGTGCAGCTGTATGGACGGTATGCCGGTAGCTTCTTTAATCTTAACGGCGTCCACGTCACTGTCTATGTCCGCTTCCATGACGGCGACCTTTATGCGGTCCTTTATGCGGTTAAGTGTCTGTATAAGGGTAGTTGTCTTGCCGCTGCCGGGTGCGGACATGAGGTTGAGCAGATAGACGCCCCTGCGTTTCAGCTCCGACCTGAGTGCGTCGGCATCTTTATCGTTGTCGGCGAAGACGCTCTTCTTGATTTCGATAATCTTGACGTCGGTCATTGGTTTCAGTGTGAATTGGTATAGCATTGCAAGATAATAAAAAAAGAGTCAATTTGCAAACCCGCCGGATTATTCCTCTGTTTTTCTTATATTTGCGAAGCAATAGAAGTATGACCAGTCCGCTTTCACTTATGAGCCGCCACATCTCCAGGATACTGCTGGTGTGCAACAATTACGACAACTTCTCCCTTGAGGAGGACGGCAGGCTCGACATGCGCATTTCCCGCGAATATTCCGATCTCAATCTATCAAATCCGCCTGTTTTCGAACGCGTGGAGACTACGTCCGAAGCTCTTGACCTGGTCTCGCGCGGCGAGCGCTTCGACCTGGTAATCGCCATGTACAATTCCGGCACGGTCGACGTGTTCGAGTTTTCCCGGGAGATGAAAGAATCCTCGCCGGATACGCCTATAGTGCTGCTGGCTTCGTATTCCCGCGAGGTGTGGAAGAAATTGCGGCAGCAGGACCGCAGCTGCATAGACTACGCATTCTGCTGGAGCGGTTCCACCGACCTGATTCTCGCCATAGTCAAGCTTCTCGAGGACAGCCTGAACGCCGACAGCGACATACTTGACGGGGGAGTGCAGTGTATACTGCTGGTGGAAGATTCGGTGCGGTATTATTCCACCTATCTTCCTCTGCTGTACAAACTTGTGCTGCAGCAGAACATAGCGGCCCTGGACGACGCCCTGAACGAGGACCAGCAGATTTTCCGCAAGAGGGCGCGCCCGAAAATACTGCTCGCCACCAATTACGACGACGCGCTGGAGATGTTCGAACGCTACAAGGAACAGTTGCTTGGCGTTATCTCGGACATAGGATTCGTCAGGCACAGGGGAGACAACCCCGAAAGCGAGAAACTTGATGCGGGAGTCGACCTGTGCAAGCTTATCAGGCGCGAAGTGCCCAAGATGCCCGTGCTTATGCAGTCTTCGCAGGAAAGCATGCGCAGCGTGGCCGAGGGCCTCGGCGCCGGTTTCCTGCTCAAGCAGTCCAAGATGCTCACCCATGAACTTGGAGAGTATATTGGCCGCGAGTTCGGCTTCGGCGATTTCGTGGTTGCCGACAAGCATCTGCACCAGATAGCCAGGGCTTCCGACCTTCAGGGTGCGGAAAGGATTATAGAAACTATTCCGGATTCATATCTTGCTACCCTGAGGGCCAAGAACTACATTTCGCGCTGGCTGCTTGCAAGAGGTATTTTCGGTGTCGGATACAAAATCAAGAATACCGTGTATCCCGATACCGCCACTCTCAGGAGCGAGGTGGTGAGGCTCATCCATGAATACCGGACCTCACAGGCACTGGGCGTGGTCGCCCGCTTCGATCCGGATACATACAACGATACTATAGGTTTTGCGCGGATAGGTGAAGGGTCGCTCGGAGGAAAGGCCCGCGGCCTGGCATTCCTCAGCCACATTCTCTATAAGTACAAGCTTTATGACAAGTGGCCCGACGTGAGGGTGCTGGTGCCCCGTACCCTTGCCATCTCCACCGAGTATTTTGACCGCTTCATCCTGGAGAACGGCTTGCAGTACGTGATCAATTCCGACCTCTCCGACAGCGAGCTGCTTACGCAGTTCGTTTCTTCCACCCTCCCCGCCGATCTCGTGGCCGCCCTGCGTGTGTTCATAAGATACGTTGACAAACCCCTTGCCGTGCGCTCTTCCTCGAAGCTGGAAGATTCTTATTACCAGCCGTTTGCGGGAGTTTATTCGACTTATATGATTCCCCGTACGGAGAATGAGGACCAGCAGCTGAGATTGCTGGGGAATGCTATAAAGAGCGTTTATGCGTCGGTATATTATGCTTCTTCCAGGGGCTACATTACCGCTACGGCCAATGTCATTTCGGAGGAGAAAATGGGAATAGTGCTTCAGGAACTTTCCGGCGCTGAAGATGACGGATACTATTTCCCCGCCCTTTCCGGCACGGCACGTTCCGTCAATTTCTATCCGGTGGGTTATGAAAAGGCGGAAGAGGGCATTGCCAAGATTGCTTTCGGCCTGGGCAAGGCCGTGGTGGACGGGGAACAGGTACTGCGCTTCTCGCCCAGCCATCCCCGCAACATAGTCCAGACATCGACTCCGAGCCTTACCATGAGAGATACTCAGCAGGTAATGTATGCCCTGAACCTTCTGCCCGGCAAGTTCAAGACTTCCGTCGACGACGCTGTGAATCTGGAACGCATCCCTATAAGCGACTGCGGCCGTTTCAGGCAGTTGGCAAAGGTGGCGTCCACCTATGATTATCAGAACGGACGAATAGTTGATTCAGCTATGGCGGACGGTCCTAAGGCCGTTACCTTCGCTCACATACTTCGCTATGATACATTCCCTTTGGCCGATATACTTAAACAATTGCTTGAGATTTCCGCCAACGAAATAAAGTGCAGTGTGGAGATAGAGTTCGCAGCCGATCTCGAGGGGCGCATCTTCCATCTTCTGCAGATCCGACCCATATCGTCCGACGGTCTGCGCACCGAGGTGGACTGGGACAAGATTGAGATAAAGCATCCTCTTGTAATGTCGGACAGTTCGCTCGGTACCGGCTGGATTCCGGATATCAGGGATATAGTTTATGTGCGCAAGGAAAGTTTCGACAAGATGCGTACCGCCGAGATAGCTTCGGAACTCAAAGCCATCAATAACCGCATGCGCGAGGAGGGCCGTAATTATGTGCTGATCGGTTACGGCCGCTGGGGGACCAGTATCCCTACGCTGGGCATACCTGTCGAATGGAGCGATATTTCCGAAGCCAAAGCCCTTGTGGAGTGCTCGCTGCAGGATTTTCAGGTCGATCCCAGCCAGGGCTCCCATTTCTTCCAGAACCTCACGTCATTTAATGTGGGTTACGTGAGCGTGGATGAATTCTCCAGAAAGGGCGACATGATTGACCACGAGGGACTGGACAGCCTCCCGGCGCTGTCGGAGAGCCGTTACGTCAAGCATATACGATTCGAGCAGCCGCTGCAGGTCTGCATTGACGGCAGGAGCGGAAAAGCGGTTATAGCTTATTAGTTATTAGCCTGGCCC
>JAFZBM010000037.1 GCA_017561765.1 Bacteroidales bacterium
GAGCCAGGATCAAACTCTTCTTTGTATATTCTATAATTCTTAGCTGATCCCGACACTCTTTGATTCCAAAAGAATCAACGCTCTCGTTGTTCTCGGTACTTGCTTGTACTTATCTTTTCAATATTATCAATGAACTTTTTCCTACCCGGAAGCAACAGCTTCCTCAAAAGCGGGATGCAAAGGTAGTAAGTTTTCTGATAACCGCAAATTTTTTTTCAATTTTTTTCAATTTCTGATTCTTTCCGGCTGCTTTTGGCTATCTTTGTGGCCTATGAAGGCAGCAATCACTACAGTTTCTTCCTTGCTCTCGCTGTTTCTGGCGCTGGCGCCGGCGGGCATGAAAGCCCAGAGTCCCGTCAAAGTATCCGGAACGGCCATTGTTCAGAGCGCCTATCTGTGGCGCGGCGAAAAGGTGTGCGAAATCAATTTCTATCCCACCATGGAGCTAAAGGCCGGCAATTTCACCGCCCAGGCCTTCGCCTACCTGCCCTTCGACGGAAGTTACAAGGAGATTGACGTCGATTATTCCTACGCTGTCGGGCCCGTTTCGCTGCACGTGGCTGATTATTTCATCCGCTTTGCCGACAATCCTGCGCCAGAGAACTTTTTCGACTTCCGCAAGCAGAGCACCAATCATATATTGGAAGGAATAGTATGTTTCAATCCGGTGTCGCTGCCGATGGCGGCCAGGTGGTTCACATTTTTCTATGGAGACTGGCTACCTGCGGCCGACGGCGGCCGGGGCGCTTCAAGCTATTCTTCATATTTTGAAATGGAGGGCTGGCACAACTTCGATGCGGGAGGCCGCTGCTCGCTGCTGCTGGGCGCCAGCGTGCTAAAGGGCCCATACACTGCCTACAGCGAAGATTTCGCCTTCGTGCACTGCGAAATTAAGTACACTAACGAAGTGGAGTGCGGCGGTGTAACGCTGCCGTTCGGAGTCTCCTGGATGCTGAATCCCTATAGCAGGAGGGTGTTCATGAACGCCTACGTGGGCGTCAGCTTCTGACGTTCCTGATTTCTTTCCAGGCCAGTAACGCATAGCCGGCGAGCAGGAGAGTTCCTCCGGCTATCTGCACCCACGGCACCAGTTCCCCGCCCATCCAGCCGGGCAGCGACAGCATGACGAAAATAGCCGCCGCAAGCAGCGTAAACAGGGCTATACTGCGTAAATCGTAGGGCACCGAGAAGTACTTGCGGCCGATAATCCAGCTCATGAGCATGGCTATGCCGTATCCCGCAAATCCTCCCCAGGCACACGCCCAGTAGCCTATCTTCGGCACCAGCAGAACGTTTACGGCAATCATCACCGCCGCTCCCGTCGCGCTCATTATGGCGCCCCACCAGGTCTTGTCGGTGAGTTTGTACCAGAACGAAAGGTTGAAATACACTCCCATGAACACCTCGGCCATCATCACTACCGGTACCACGCCCAGGCCCACCCAGTAATCGGGATGGATAAAATGACGCAGCAGCGGCATGTACACCATTACCGCCAGGAATGCCAGCAGGGTAAAGATTATAAAGTATTTCATGCCGTCGGCGAGCGTTTCGGGATTGTCCTTGCTGCGGCTCCCGTTGAATACGATGGGCTCGTAGGCATAGCGGAACGCCTGCGTGAGCAGGGCCACTATCATCGCTATCTTAACGCACGCGCCATATATTCCAAGCTGCACACGCCCCTCGGTGCCCGGCATCAGATAAGGGAACAGGATCTTGTCCGCAACCTGGTTGAGAATTCCCACAAGGCTGAGCAGCAGCAGAGGCCAGGTGTAGGAAAGCATGCGGCGTGCGAGGTCTTTGTCCAGGCGTACGGCCAGACCCTTGAGCTCGGGGATGAATCCCAGCATGACCATGGCGGTACAGAGCAGGTTGGCAAAGAAGATAAGGCCGACGCCATAGTCGAAGCGTACGAAGAATTGCTCCAGTCCGGGGTGCGCGCCGAACATCTTCGGCATCACCAGGAAGATGAAGAGGGTGAGCAGAATGTTGGGGATGATGAAGGCGAACTTGAGCGCCATGAACTTGATGGGGCGCCTGTCCAGCCTGAGTTTGGAGAACATTATGGCCTGGAAGGCGTCCATCGCCACAATAGCGGCCATGCATCCAATGTACTCGGGATGCTCTGCGTAACCCATTGCTCCGGATATGGGGCGAAGCAGAATGAGTACAACAGCCAGGAAAGTCAAGGCCACGCCGCCCACCATCTTAAGGGCGGTGCCGTACACGCTCCGGGGATCCTCACCGTCCTTGTTGGAGAAACGGAAGAGGGTGGTCTCCATGCCGAAGGTTAGCAGCGCAAGGAAGAGGGCGGTATAGGCATACAGGTTGGTGACTATGCCGTAGCCGCCACTTTCCGCCGCAATCTTGTAAGTATATACCGGTACCAGCAGATAGTTCAGGAAACGCCCTACTATGCTGCTCAGGCCATATATGGCCGTATCCTTTGCCAGCGATTTAAGATTCATTTAATCCAATTTCCGGTAGTTTACTCCGAGTTTGTCGAGGATGGGAAGGGAGCGGGAGGAGAGGGAGGCCTTGAAGCGGTCGAAGTCCTTGTGTTCGGGATTGCACCACTGCAGTTCGGACAGGGCCAGGACGCGAGGGAAGAGCATGTACTCCAGATGCTCCGGTGTGGCGATATATTCCGTCCAGAGGTTGCACTGTACGCCCAGAATGTGCTCCTGCGCTTCTTCGGGAATCTCGTCCAGGGGCTCGTAGCCGTATATTTTCTCGAGGGTTATCGCCGACTTGCCCACTGTCTCGGGCGTCTCCCACTGGTGGGTGATGCTGAACGGTTCGTGCTCCATGTCGGCGGACTGAATGTAGTCCAGATAGCAGTAGGTCGTCGGAGTCATAATTACATCGTAACCCATCGATGCGGCCTTGATGCCGCCTTTGGTGCCGCGCCAGCTCATTACCGTGGCGCCTTCCGCCAGGTCGCCCTCGAGAATCTCATCCCAGCCTATTATTTTCTTGCCCTTGCCGGCGAGGAACTTCTGCATGCGTGCGGTCACGTAGTTCTGCAGGCGCGCTTCGGCGGAGACTCCGTCCTTGTCCTTGAGGCCGAGTTCCTTGATTTTGGCCTGGCAGTCGGGATCGGTCTTCCATTCGTCGCGCGGGCACTCGTCGCCGCCTATGTGTATGTATTCTCCCGGGAAGAGGTCGGCGACCTCGCCGAGCACATCTTCCAGGAACTGCATGGTCTTCTCGCTGCCCACGTTCAGCACCTGCTTGGACACGCCCCAGATAGTCCAGACTTCATAGGGCTGCGGGAGGCTCCCCTTGCAGCCCAGTTCGGGATAGGACGCAAGCGCCGCCTGCATGTGGCCCGGAAGGTCAATTTCCGGCACTATGGTGATACCGCGTTCGGCGGCATAGGCGATTATGTCGCGGATCTGGTCCTTGGTGTAATAACCGCCGTAGCGTATACCGTCGTTGCTGTCCCAGTCGCCTCCGACCATGGTTCCGTTGCGCCAGGAGCCCACCTCGGTAAGGCGGGGATACTTGTCAATCTGGATGCGCCAGCCCTGGTCTTCCGAGAGGTGCCAGTGGAAGCGGTTAAGTTTGAAAACCGCCATGACGTCGAGCACTTTCTTCACTTCGTCCACGCTCCAGAAATGCCTGCAGCAGTCGAGCATCAGTCCGCGGTAGCCGAAGCGCGGCGCATCGTAAATCTCGCAGCAAGGGAGACTCCAGCTCTCTCCGGGGGCGGGCTCGGAACCGTAAACCGCCATAGGAAGAATCTGGCATAGGCTCTGGACCGCGTACAGGAAACCGTTGAAGTCGTTTGCGCGTACTTCGGCAGCTCCGGTCCGAATGCTAATGGAATAGCCTTCCGGCGCTATGGTGTCGTCCTTCAGGAAATACATTCCACTGCCACTGGCTCTGTCTGTCGATGCAACTTGGCAAGCCCTTCCGCATGAGGTGGAGAGGCGCTCCGCAAAACGGTTTACGGCCCCGACGCTGGCCGGGTCAAGCTGCGGGGAGCAGTATATGTCTATGCCTTTGACGTTCAGGGTGCCCCTGCCCATCTTTACGCTTTGGGGAGCGGGCACGATATTCAGATTTGTAACCTGGGGCATACAGCCAAGGGCCATCAGCATGATGACGGCGACACACAATCTTTTCATTGCAAAGGGTTATTTATCAAGTTTCCGGTAGTTGTAGCCAAGCAGGTCCAGTATGGGCAGCTCGTGGTTCTCGAGACTTTGAAGCACACGCTCGTAGTTCTTGTTCTCGGGCTTGCACCACTGAACCTCGGAAAGTGCAATCAGGCGCGGCAGGAGCATGTATTCAAGATAGTCGTCGGTGCCTATGAACTCGGTCCAGAGATTGCCCTGCACGCCGAGGATGTGATGCTGCGCCTCTTCCGGGATGTCGGCCAGGGGCTCGTAGCCGTAAAGCTTGGGCATGGTAACGGCCCGTTCCGGCTTGGTGGTGATGCAGTACGGCTCGGAATCAAGGTCGGTGGACTGGCAATGGTCCAGATAGCAGTAAATGTTGGGGGACATGACGACGTCGTAGCCCATGCTGGCCGCCTTTATGCCGCCCTTGGTGCCGCGCCAGCTCATTACGGTGGCTCCCTCGGCAAGTTCGCCTTCCAGGATCTCGTCCCAGCCTATTATCTTCTTGCCCTTGGTAGCGAGGAACTTCTGCATGCGGGCGGTCACGTAGTTCTGCAGGCGTGCCTCCGCGGATGCTTTATCGTCGCTCACGAGCCCGAGCTCCTTGATCTTGGCCTGGCAGTCGGGATCGGTTTTCCATTCGTCGCGCGGGCACTCGTCACCGCCTATGTTGAAATACTCGCCCGGGAAGAGGTCGGCAACCTCGTCGCAAACATCTTCCAGGAAGCGCATGGTGCTTTCCTTGCCCACATTGAGCACCTGCTTGGACACTCCCCAGTAAGGGAGCACCTTGTAGGGGCCGCTGCCGGCGCATCCCAGCTCCGGGTAGGAGGCCAGGGCCGCCACCATGTGGCCGGGCATGTCGACCTCGGGGATGATTGTGATGCCGCGTGCCTGTGCGTATGCTACAAGGTCGCGTATCTGATCTTTGGTGTAGTAACCGCCGTGGCGTTTCCCGTCGCTGCTGTTGATGTCGCGCTTGATTATGGTGTATTCGCGGAAGGCGCCGATCTCGGTCAGCTTGGGATACTTGTCTATCTCTATGCGCCAGCCCTGGTCTTCGGTAAGATGCCAGTGGAAGCGGTTCATCTTGTACATCGACATCACGTCGAGCACCTTCTTTATTTCATCGATGCTGAAGAAATGGCGTCCGCAGTCAAGCAGGATGCCGCGGTAGCCGAAGCGAGGGGCGTCTTCGATGTCGCAGCAGGGGACGCGCCACTTGGCTTTAAGGTCGGGGGAAGTGCCGTACACCGAAATGGGCAGCATCTGCCGTATGGTCTGCAGGGCGTAGAAAAAGCCGTTGTAGTCCGATGCGCGAACAACCATGGCCTTCTTGCCTATGTTCAACTTGTATCCCTCCGGGGCGATGGAAGCATCCTTGATGAAGCAGAGCCCCTTGATGCCGCCGGCCTCGACGGAACGTGCGAGCCCTATGGGGCTGGCGACGGACACAGTCTTGCCTCCGACCAGGGTGAGGCGGTCGGCGAACTGCCGTACCAGGCTGAGCGTCTTGGCGTCAAGTGCGGAGTCGCAGTTGATGCTGACCCCTTTCATCTTGAACCAGCCCTTGGTCATCTCGAGTTTCTGAGGTGCGGGCATTATGTCGGGGGCAGTAGTCTTGGCGGCCCTGCCGCTAGCGGGAAGCAGCAGCGCAATTAGCAGAAGTATTCGTTTCATGTGTGTCTATATAATCCCGTTGGCCTGCAGGAAGGCGTTGACGGCGGTGGTGGCGAACATGAGCACGATGATGGCGGCTACGATTATGCCGATAACCTTGACCCTCTTGAACCATGTCTGTCCGTTCCAGCCTACAGTCTGGAACATGCTCCAGAATCCGTGGGTAAGGTGCAGGAAGAGAGCTCCGAACCATACAAGATACAGGAGCAGGAGCCACCATTTTCCAAAGGTGAAGTTAAGCAGCAGGTAGGGATTGTTTTCGAATTCGCCTATGCCGAACATTTCGGGAAGCTGCATTTTGGCCCAGAAGTGAGTGAGGTGGAAGCAGATGAAGCCGAGCACCACGATACCAAGGACCAGCATGTTCTTTGCCGACCAGGAATCGGTCGCGGCCTTGCTGGAAACTTCATAGCGCTTGTAGCCTCCGCGCGCGATTATATTCTTGACAGTGAGCCAGATACCATATAGGATATGGATGGCGAAGCCGAGCGCCAGGATGGGCACCATTATGGAAATGACAGGGGTGGACATAAAATCGCAACCCAATTTGAAGAGGCCGTCGCCCTTGCTGAACAGGGCTTCGTCTGCGGCCGCGATGCCATATTTTCCGGCAAATGAATCAATGACGGAGAAGAAATTGATGGTGGCGTGCAACAGAAGGAAAATCACGAGGAAAGCACCGCTCACCGCCTGGATGAACTTCTTGCCGATGGAAGAGTTGAAAATGAACATAGGTTACAAATCTTATATGAATGCAAATGTAACCTAAATCTTGCAAGTTTCCAATTATCTTACAAAGGTTTTTCGGAAATATACCGCCCTCCCTCCGGCATTCAGGCCTTCGACCCGCAATGTACAGCAGGACCCTTCCGACGCTCCGGAACATGGTATGGCGATGCGCCCTCCGGCGGGCAGGCTGACGAGCGGATGCCAGAACAGTGTCTCGCTCCCTTCGAACGCCACAGGATAGCTGCAGCCGTGGAAACCGTAGATGCGCACGTTGTCGTCGAACAGCAGCCCAGGCATATTTCCCTTGAAAGTCACCAGGTTGATCACTCCGTCGAATTCCGTCCCTCCCAGATTGTACTTGTAAGGATAGACATCCAGCGTCTTCACTAGAGAGGGATCGTAGCTTTCAATAAGGCTTCCGTCCGGTACTGGGACGCCGTCGACCATTACCATGGCCTCGCCCCAGCGGGGAGCGGAATCCATGACGGCCCCGTTTATGAGTACGTATATTTTGGTCTTTCCGTTGCGGTGGCGCATCTTGGCGAAAGGAATAATCTCCACGAATACCTCCTCCATGGTGGGGAAACGGGTATAGTCGTCAAGGATATAGGAAGTGCATTCTTTCTCGAGGAAAAAGTGGTCCCTGCGCATGGGCAGCGTCATGGCGAGGGTGTCCGTGGCCAGTTTTGTGCGCAAGGCCGCACTTCGACGCAGCAGGTCTCCCTCCATGCTTCTGCTGAGTTCCAGCTGTGGCAGTCCCGTTGCTGCAGGGCAGCGGAACGGGGAGTCTACCTCCACGTGGCAGTCTTTGCTCCCTATCGGCGGAATGCACACCAGGTCCACATCGCCGAAAATATTCTCGGTCTGCACGCTGAATCGCCCTTCGTCGTCCGGCATCACCTGGTAGCAGTCGGTCTTTGAGCCCGGTACGGCCAGTATCACGCTTCCGCTTGCCGGTGCGCCAGGACCGCTCAGGCAGCCGCTTAACGTTTCGCCGAAACTGCGTTCACCTGGTCCGGAAAAGCTGAACGACGAAATCGGACCGCGGGTCTCCCCCTGCAGCGAGTCCTCGCGGAACAGCGATATGCACAGCGAAACGTCCTGACCGGACAAATTGCTGATGATGACGGAGTCGCGCACCGTGTCGGCGCTGATGCCATAGCCGGTTTGGACCGGTACGGGAGCGGCTGCGGGCTTGTCGGTAATTACTACCCCGTTCCTGACCCTGGCAGTGCTGAAGGTGTTGAAGACCGAAATGACGGGGCCGCTGCCGGAGTCGGGTTCCATGCCGGGCAGCCATGCCGCCAGACGGTAGTTGCCGGTGGGCGTGTCGAACGGTATGCGCAGGGTTCCGGCGCCACGTCCGTCCTGCAGGGCGAGTTTAACCGCCGCTGCGCTCCCCTCTGACGATACAAGTTCGAGATAAGCCACTGCGGGCCCCGGAGCACAGAACGCCGAACATCCTATTTCCTCGCCCGCGAGGTAGCACGACTTGTCCGTGGCCACGTAGAGGCCCTGGGCGGCGGAACCAAGGTACGCGAGCGAAAGCACAGTCAGCAGTAGTATCCGTTTCATCATTTATCGTCGTTTGGCCACCATTCGGGCTTGTTTTTGCTGCCTCCGATCGCCCGGCAGTCGACGCAACGCTTGGGCCCCCATTTTACGTTGGTCTTGCTTGGCTTTTCACCGGATAATCTTACCGGGGAGTCAGTGTAATAATAATTATCGAAGTTGTACAGACCGTCTTCGTCCGCTTCAGGGTAGAAGAGCAATAACTCAGGGTCATAGGGCCGCCTGTAGTACTCCGGTCCTACGAACAGGCGCTGGCTCGTGCGGCATACGGCATCCACATATCCTACGGCGTTGAGCGTTGGATCGGATATGCAGTGGATGTTGCCGGGCATGTCGCTGGGCGTCGGCGAGAACAGCGAACCGGTGTCGTTGGATATATCCTTGAGGTGCTGCTGCCATGCGCGGCCGCCCGAAGAAAGGCCGCTTACGGTCACGTCGATGGCATACAGGCGTGAAATCTTAAGATCGGCCCTGCTGATGTTCAGCACTACAACATTTTTCACGGAATTGACACTCTGCCCTTCGGCGCTTGCAAGTCCGGGCTCCACGGAATTGTCGCTGTTCCAGCAATAGTAGTAGTCTTCGTCCTCGTTTGGCAGGCGGTATATCTTGGACGGGTCTTCCCTGTCCCTTTCCGGAAGCCCCGGAACGAACATCAGGTCGGGACGGTAGTCGGCGTGATATTCCCAGTTCTCGGAATAGTCCCAGCGGAAATTCCACAGACTGTCCGCACCGTCCAGATCCATCACGATCTGCACCACGCCGTTTCCGGGCGAGGCTCGCAGGTTCTTGATCTCCGGTACCTGGCACACTCCAGCCCAGTCGCTCATGTATTCCTGCCCGTTGTCCGGCTTGATGTGCAGC
>JAFZBM010000038.1 GCA_017561765.1 Bacteroidales bacterium
AAGCCTTCAGCAGGTCGTAGGTGATGGGATCGTCCTTCACGCCCTCCATGCACTTCATCAGCAACTCAACGCCAGGCACCTGGATGGCGAGGTCAGCCTTGACATACTCGACAGGGTCGCAGATAAGGGCGCGGCTCTTCATGCCTTCGAACTTGACCTCTCCGCCAAGGTCGAGGATGCGCTCCGTGAACTTCTCTACCCAGCCCATTTCTTCATTGAAGTGGTCGATGTACTTCTGTCCGAGCTTGGTGAAGTCCTGCGACTTGAAGATCATACCCTGCTGCTTGTGAACGATGGCGCCTTCTGCCAGATGGGTTACGAAAAACTGTAATGCCTCAATAGATTTCTTGTTGTCCATAATTGGTCTGTATTTAATGTTTAACGATATACTTTCTTGTTTTCAGTGACAAAGTTACTCTATTATACATACAAAACGTAATTTGAAACAATACAATAATTGTCTGAAACGATACAGTAATGGAAAAGTTCGTATCTTTGTATCCGAGATGTATACGTTAAAAGAGTATTTGTCAGTATTTGTTGGCAACGACTTGCCCGAGAAAGGCTGGGACAGCGGGATGTACTGCCTGGAAACTGATGGCCCGAAAATCTTTCGTAGCAACCTGCTACGGGGATTCGTTTCCTGCTTCGCTTTTATGCTGGTTGATAAAGGGTGGATGACGATTCACTACAATGGCCGCGATCTGACGCTGCGCCCCAACGACCTGTACACCTATTCGCCAGGCCTCCCAGTCGACGTCCTAGCCACTTCCGACGATTTCCACGGCCTTTGCCTGATAGCCGATGAACACATTACCATTGAGGCACCATCCGTCCACGACCTTGTTCATCTGGCCTATCTGCCCATCGTACAGTTGCATGAGCCCAAACAGACGCTGCCTCCGGATGCCGCACAGCATCTGTCCGCGAAGATGCGCGAAATCATCGACTGTCTTCATTCCGAGCATATTTACAAGGGCGAGGTGCTGCGCATGCTATATTCCATCTTCCTGCTCGACCTGCAGAACGCCCAGCTGCGCGCCATCGTACAGCGCCAGACGCCCCAGCGCGTGGAAGAAATCTTCATCGGCTTCATCCGTATTCTGCCCCGCTACTTTGTAGAGCACCACGACATCCCGTTCTACGCCGGCCAGCTCCATATCTCTCCCGTTTATCTCTCCCGCGTGGTCCGTCAGGTTACGGGCCGCACTGTCATGGATTATATCAACCAGATGCTGCTGATGGAGGCCTCTTTCCTGTTGCAAACCTCCCAACTGAGCATCTCGCAGATAGCCGACCGCCTCAACTTTGCCGACACGCCGTCCTTCAGCAAGTTCTTCTCAAGGATGAAAGGCCTGTCACCAAGGGCGTATCGGGAATCTTAAATTCCCCGTTCTCCAAAGTTGTAACCAAAAGCTACCAAAGCCTTTGTAAATATGCAAGATTAGGTTATGAAAAAGATGTCATCATATATGGGTATTATCCTGGCAGCCCTGGTCGCAGTGGCTTGCTCCAAAGCGACGGAGGAAAACGTGGATATAGATTACTTTCTCGGGCCGTGGAGGGAGTATTATGGCCCTGGGTATCACATTGAAGGCAGCCGCACATGGTACATCAGCCAAGATATCATCAGTGTTGTCACCTACGATTGGTATACTAATACGGAATGGGAGAAGAACATTCTGTACACTCTTGACCAGAAAAAAGGGAAATACATAGTTGTATTACATTTACAGGAAGAATCAGAGACAAGAGATCAATCCTACTATATCATAAAACTGACTGACGAGGAAATGATCTGGGAAAGTGTCGAGTCCGAAAATGTTCACCAGCACTTCGTCAACAGTAAGTTCTGGCAGACCCATGATATGACCTACTAAATCCCCTCGCGAATGCGACCGAGTAAAAAGTATTTTATTTGTAATTTGAATGGATTATACATGGCATTATGATTCACCGCTGGGCGGGATGACGCTCGCAAGCAATGGCGAGGCATTGGTCGGCCTTTGGTTCGACGGGCAGAGATACTTTGCCGAGGCGCTGGACGCGGAGCATCAGGAAGAGATGCTTCCAGTCTTTGACGACACTTGCCGCTGGCTGGATATCTATTTCAGTGGCAAGAATCCAGACTTCACACCCAAACTGAACATGCGGACTTCGGCCTTCCGCAAAAGGGTCTGGGAGATTATGCTTACCATTCCATTCGGCCAGACAATGACCTACGGCGAAATTGCGGCTCAGATTGCCAAGGAAAAGGGCTTGAAGAAGATGTCAGCACAAGCCGTCGGCGGCGCTGTCGGGCACAACTCCATTTCGCTCATCATCCCTTGTCACCGGGTAGTGGGAGCCAACGGAAGCCTCACGGGTTATGCGGGCGGTATAGACAAGAAAGTCCGGCTGCTTCAGATGGAAAAGGCATTATCCAACAAGTTGTAAGTTTGTATTTGATAAATCGTAATTCATCGGAATGAATATTTGCAAGCATTATCGGTTCGGCTTCGACATCTGGGCACTCATTCTTTATGCAGCGGACCGGAATAATCTGCCGGCAATTATTCTGGCCTTCGCCCTCATTAATTTCATTCGATAATGACCTTCTTGATTGAATCACTAATTGCCTGCGCCGTATTCACGCTGTTCGTTTTTCTGATGTCCAGGAATCCGATTAAAATCATTTTCAACTATCCTCCTGCCATTATCCAGCGTTGTGATGAGTTGGGACTGGTGGATGCGAGCAATAAACCCGGTGGCGTTGCGTTTTACGTGAAGAAGATGACGGCCATGGCTATCTTCGGCATCTTGTTGGGGCTGCTGGTCAAGTATGTGAACGGCTGCACGACATTCTGGAGCGGCGCCCTGACCGCCTATACCCTATGGGTGGTGGTCAACTGGTTCGATGCGCTGGTCCTGGACTGCATCTGGTTCTGCCATGACAAGCATTTCGTGATTCCCGGGACGGAAGACATGACGGACGCCTACCACGATTACTGGTTTCACATCAAAGGGGCCCTTATCGGAATGTTACTTGGAATACCTGCGGCACTGGCGGCGGGTATAGTTGTAGTAGTTTTATAAATCGGTATTTGTAAATTGTACTGTATGAAAAAAGAAGAACTTGAGGCCCAAGGCTACAAAACCTACGAGAACGAGGATATCCAGGTGTTCTGGAAACCCCGTATTTGCCAGCACGCCGGCGAATGCGCCCGGGGCAACTTCAACGTGTTCAACCCACAGCGCCGTCCGTGGATTGACCTGTCCCAGGCTCCCGCCACGGAGATTGCCGATATCATCGACCGCTGTCCCTCCAAGGCTCTTCAGTATGAACTGCTGAATCCTATCTCGGTAGTCTTTGAAGAAGAACTGGACCGGGCTGCCGCCTACGACCGCGGAAAACTGATTGGCGAATGCGAATTCGAGGACTCAGACAATAGATGGATTATCATGCATACCGGTGTCCGCGAGGCGTACGAGGGTAAGGGCATTGCCCGGAAGCTAGTCCTGAAGGTGATTGAAGCCGCTCGTGCCAAGGGCGTCAAGATTCTGCCGGTATGCTCCTATGCCAAGAAGCTGATGACCGGCAAGGAAGAGTTCAAGGACGTAATCTGATTGCCGGCTACAACACCGCATCGAAAGATGAACGGCCGCAATACAATGTCAAGCGCCTTAGAGGTTTGATTGGCGATTTCTTGCTCATATTGGCGCCAATAATTGGGTGAAAAAGAAAAACAGTTGAATTCCACTTTATCGCTTTCCCGTTCTCCACAGTTGTGACCAAATGCGACCAAATAATCTATCAATGCGATTGTGTCCACATTTTTGTGGAATTCAAACTGCTCCATTGCCAAATACCTGGCCATGAAGACATTTTAGACAGAATACGAAGTTCCGTCTTCTTTGGTGGTGGCTAAAACAAGTTCTTTGTCAACCAAGGCCTTTATGCTTCTTAACGCCGTCGTACCCATCCCGTCATATGCCAGTTGATGACCTCTGGTAAAATCTTCCAGAGGTCACAGGGGAAGCCTTTGATAATCAGCGAGTTTTGGAGGCGCTTGCGCCGACTAAGCCACCGCACCGAGGGCGGGGGTTTGGGGGCGGGGTAACGTAGTAGCGCCATAGGCGCGAGTTTGACGGGTAGGACGGCACTATGAAACATCAACGCCGGCAGATCACTGAAGTATCAATGAAATGCCGACGTTTTCTTGTCAAACTCGTGCCTCGGGCGGGAGCTAGAAGACTGGTGGCTATTGAAGGTTTTGTCTATCAATTGGTTGATAGAATCCACCGGGGTATTCAAATAATGAGCGGGAAATGCGACCAAAAAATTGATGCATTTTAAACAACAGAAACCGTGGCCGAATACAACACTTGTGTTGTACAATACAAATATTGTTATTATCTTTGCAAATAGAAGTTATGACGTTTGATAGGATACTTGACAATAAGCGGCTGTGGGCTGTGAAATATGATGGGGAGAAGGCTAATTGTTTTGACCTGCTGTTCTCCAGTTGGTATGACATGAATTGGCTGCGGTCTTTCTTTCAGGAGAACCTTGCAGACCTGTCATCATACTTCCATATTACGGACGTTTATGAGGCTGTAATGGAAACCATTGACGAGGCTAAAAGGCTGGAGTGTGTGATGATGGATATAACCCCTGATGCGAATCTGGACCTCCTTTTCAAGCACCTGGAAAACAGCCGATTCTCGGAGATGACGCTTGGTAGAGAGAAGGCATATGGAGCTGGAGGGTATCGGCATCAATCTTGGCTTAGAATCTATGCCATCAAGATAGAACCGGGTGTTTATCTTGTAACAGGTGGTGCTATTAAACTAACGGCTACAATGGAAGAGCGCCGTCACACCATGGAAGAATTAGCAAAGTTGGAGCGCGTAAGAAACTATTTGCTGGATAACGGCGTATATGATTTGGACGGTTTTAACGATTACATAGATAATGAGCAGGGCAATTGAATTCCTGGAGGCGCATCAGTCTCCCACACCATCCCGCTGGCGTGAAGACGCACAATGGCGCAGAGACAATGAATATTGGCTCAAGTATGCTCGTTACATTACGCTTCAGGTTATGCGTGCAATGGAAGAGCAGTCGGTCACTCAAGTGGAACTTGCCAGGCGAATGGGGTGTACTCAACAGTATGTTTCCAATCTGCTGAAGGGAAGTTCCAACATGACGCTTGAAACCATTGCCCGTCTGGAGAATGCCTTGAATATTGATCTTATCGAATCGGCCCTAACATACGTTAACGGCTACGACCCGACCGCACCTTCTCGTCCCCAATACCTAAATGATTCAGCCGGGAAAGAACCAAATCCCGATATCAAAACAAGCGATTACGTTGACGGTTACAGGCCCCGGAAAAAACGCGATTAAAAGCATTAGGATCAATTATGGCTTCAAGACAAAAAATACTATTCCTAATTCTTTCTGCAGTTTTAATATCTTTTGCGGTATTCTTTAGTGTGCGCTACCGTTTGGTACGGATTGGGAAACTTGAGGTCATAGATAGTGAGGTATGCGCAATATTGGAAAAAGCAGCAGACTCTTTGAAGGTTTACTCTTCCAGTGTGCGAAATACGTCATTGTTTGTGACAACCACGGAGAATTCGATATGCTTTGATGAGGATTTCCCAAGCGCCCTTAATCTTTCTCTGGAAACAACTGGATACGTAAAAGTCAAAGGAATCAATGTCTTTTTGGATAGATTGATTTTAGAAGATGGTGTCCCTGTGGCCTTTTCTAAAACGAAAAAACTAACCTTATTCCCAGTTTTGTCGATTTCTGGTTATTTTCATGATGTAAACAGGTGTTGGAAGAAGGATGAATCTTTTGGCGAAACAAAAGTTAATGGCTATTTTAAATACAGTGATGGCCAATGGAATGAATCTACTTGGGAGGAAACGTTGGGAGAGCAAGAGAAAAAAGAGGAGGAACAGTGGCAGAGGGAGCACCCTGATACATTGGACTTTAAATCGGCGATTCCTTCTACGTTCGTTGAAAAGTATGATAGCCTTACCAGTAAGAATTTCGAGACGTTCTTAAAAGAGTGGGAACAGTGGTCTGCTAAAATGAGTTCTATTTCGAAGGATTCTCTATTGAATACTATTCTTACGAAGGTCTATTCAGAATACAGTTCGAATAAAGAGATAGATTCTTGTGCTTTTCTTTCCTTTTCCGACAATATTGAAATACGCAGATACCAAGGAAAGGCCAATGATTATCCCGCGAATCAGGAAGATGTGTGGCAAGATAGGGATGAGTATTGGGAATACATGATGAAGGCATCCGAGCGCTACTGCTATGTGCCGTCCATCAATTCCGATAAAGAAATATTGTACATTTCACCAAGAATTCAGAGGCTGTTGTCCCTGTATATCGGTGGTGTTTGTGAGTCCGAGGAAGATGATTTTATGGATTATGAAAAATGGACTAAAATCAACGAAGATAGACTATCGCAATTAAGGAGGCTTATTCATGTTGATAGAGGACATTGGGGAGGATATTGGCATTTTAAGACTATGCCAATTGTTTTCAGCATCTATTTATTTGAAGATGGATATGTAGTTGATATGAGAACTTCCTGGTGCTCTGGTGAAACAGTCTTTTATCCATTTGATCCATCCAAGGAAAAAGTAGTCCAAAGCAGCTGGATAGAATAGCTCTTACCCGGTTTTTTCAAAAAAATGCGACCAAATGCGACCAAATTTTCGAGAACGCGACCAAATGCGACCAAACACCTCTATCTATCAAGTGTTTTCGGAGAATAGCTACTATCTTGTAAAACTATTAAGGATTTCTAAATAGTTGTACCCTTAACAGGTATAATAATTGCAGGTTTCAAAGATTATATGAAATCACGTGCTATCATACTGTCACTCTTTTTGTTATTTCCCCTTGTATCTGCTTTTGCACAGGAACAGGATAGTGTCCGGGTGGATTCGGTAAAGTTGATGCCTCTTGATTATGGTGTCAAAGAGATAAAGCCCAGTTTCAATGGCGGCGATGCCAATGAATTCTCGAAATGGGTAAACGAACACAAGATCTATCCTGAGGAGGCGAAGAAATCCGGGATTGAAGGACGGGTTTATACTCGATTCACCATCACTAAAGAGGGCAAGTTAACCAACGTTAAGCTCCTTAGGGGCGTTCATCCTCTTCTTGATGAGGAGGCCATCCGCGTGATAGAATCGGCACCGCAAATCTGGAAACCTGGTTTGAATTACAAAGGTGAGCCAATTGACGTGAACTACACGTTCCCAGTATTATTCGACCTCCCCAAGGAATAATTATTACGCAATGCTTGAAACCAGAAAATACAACCGGAACCGGATTATCCTCTTTGTCCTTTTCACCCTTGTCACGATTACTCTTTGCACATTGTGCGCAATGGAGTATTATTCTATTGACATCGATATGCTCAACATTGAGTGCTATAATGTCGAGAGTGTCTCCAAGCCTGTCAATGAGGTATTACTGCCAGCCAAGACCTATATAAAGTGGTTTGGGTACTACTTCATCTTTCAGTGGGTTGTAGGTCTTGTGCTTTTCATTGCCACAAAACGGAGATAGTCTTTCCTGAAATGCGACCAAATGCGACCAAAAAGTTGTAAGTTTGTGTTTGATAAATCGATATAGGATATTGAACTTTGTTTGCAACTTTGGGCATGAGAACAGCATTTATATCAAAGAAATACATGATTATGAAGTTATACTCTATAGTTTTTTTAGCCTTGACAACTTTATTTATGTCATGTAAGCAGGACATTCCTGCCATATCAGTGACCCAAGAAGAGTATTTGGTTGATTCAAATGGTGGAGAAATCATCATCCCAGTCGTGTCAACAGGTATAGATGATGTGACTATCCAACTTGGCTATTCAGATAGATGGAATACAGATCCAGACAATGGGGATCGCACACCTGTGACGCCTTGGGTTATTGTCTCCAAAATAATCGAAAACTATCCTCAGACTAAGGCACTTCCGTCTTGGAGATCTGGTGTAGTCCTGAATATTGAGCAAAATAAGAGCACGCTTCAGCGTGAAGCTATCGTGCAGATAAACTCTTTCTCAAAGAAAGCAAACGTAAAGGTGGTTCAAGCGGGTCTTTCTGGGAAATAGAATCTTTCATAGGCATAGATTCGGTTTTATTTATCACTTGGTTCCCCAAATGCGACCAAATAATCTATCAAGTTGAATTGGTCAACAATTTTGTGGACTAAAAACAGTGCGCTTAGATAACATAGCGTTAATAACAAAATGTTAATTGGGGTGCAACCTTTGTTCGACATAAGAATATTTCTTATATTTGTAGCAAATAATGATAGAAATGAAAACAACTACTGTTGCATTAGGATCTCATTTTGATGCATTTATCCAATCCAGTGTCCTTGGTGGTCGTTATACGAACGCTAGCGAGGTGATTCGTGCCGGGCTCAGGAGGTTGGAGGAGGATGAGCAAAAGATAGCAGCTCTCCGCGCTGCCATTGAGGAAGGTGAAGCAAGCGGGTATGTCGAAGACTTTGACTTTGAATCCCACTTGGAGAAGTTGAAGGCTGGGCGGAAGAACAATGGCTAAGATCAGATTATCCAGAAAAGCCATTGCCGATTTGGACGGCATTTGGGACTATACAGTTGAAACCTGGTCAGAAGACCAGGCTGTTATTTATTATCGGCAGATTTATACCACGATTCAAGGGTTAAACAATTTGCCAGTCTTCCTTGAAAAGGGATATGATGTCATAAAACCCGGGCTCTTTGGTTTCAAGGTTGGGCATCACATCGTTTTCTACAAAAAGCACAAAGATGGCTCCATCTGGGTAGATCGTATTCTCCACGAGAAGATGGACTATCAAAGACATCTGTAGATACTCTCCTTGCTGGGCAGGAGAATATTATACGAATTGGACATTATAAGCATAAACATGGGATTGAAAGACAGATTACTTGCACACAGATTAAAGAAAAAGACCGTGGTAATCACTATTCCAGACGAGAGTTATGCTCTCGTCGAATCGCCCGACATGGAAGGAGCTAAAGCTCTTATGGTAATAAATGCAACATTAAAGCTTCACAAGGATGATATCCCTTTAAAGCAGGTCTTCGGCTACTATTGCTCTGTCATATTCGATTATAACGATGTTGATGACGATCTCTGGCCAACCTCAGAAGAGTTCTCAATTATGCAAGATTATGTGGAGACTTTTGACAAAGCACTTAAAGTCAACGACGAACACCCAAACGCATTATTTGTTGCGAGGGTTACGCATAAGGGTACTTGTCAGATGATATGGATGCTTCATGATGCACAAACCGCAATCAAATATCTTGATGAGGTCATTTCAAGGGGGGACCAAATACGTGAGTTTGAGTATAGCATCGAAGGTGATCCTGAATGGAATAACATTGGGTGGTTCCTTCAGGACTTTCCTTCGAAAAGCCCCGAATAAGAGACCAAAGATTTAAGCAGTCTTACTGTCTCATAAATGTCGAATAAAATCGCGACCAAATGCGACCAAATTTGGTGGATAGAAAAGTTAAAGACTTTGCAAGTGCTTGAATATTAGCAGATTACAAAGTCTTTAATGTGCCTCGGGCGGGAATCGAACCCGCACGGCCGTTTCGGGCCAAGGGATTTTAAGTCCCTCGTGTCTACCATTTCACCACCAAGGCTTGTGCGGGGCTCGCGCCTGACGGTGCAAAGATAAGAATATTTTTAGAAATACTTTTTCTCCTGGCGGTCCAGGGCGATGAAGATGAACAGCATGGCGGTGAAGGCCCAGAGCGAGGAGCCGCCGTAGCTGAAGAACGGCAGGGGGATACCGATCACCGGCATCAGGCCCAGGGTCATGCCGATGTTGATGAACAGATGCATGAACAGGCATGAGGCGATGCAATATCCGTAAATGCGCGCAAACGCGTTCCGCGCCTTCTCGGCATCGCGGACAATCCAGAATATCAAAAGTCCGTAGAGCACGATGACTCCGAGCGTCCCCACGAAGCCCCATTCCTCCCCCACGGTGCAGAAGATGAAGTCGGTACTCTGCTCCGGAACGAAGCCGAAAGTGGTTTGCGTGCCCTTAAGATACCCCTTGCCGAACATGCCGCCGGACCCTATGGCGATCAAAGACTGATGCACATTGTATCCCACCCCCTTGAGGTCCTCCTTCATGCCCAGAACCACCTCGATGCGCTCGCGCTGATAGTCCTTGAGCACGCGGTGGAAGATCACGTCGGCGGCAAACACCAGAGCCACGCTTGCCACCGCCGCCGCAAGACCGTTGCGCACCACGCGCCGCCGGAGCCTCAACGAGCTTGTACGACGCAGGAAATGAATGAAATACAGCAGCGACACCACCGCTATCACTATGAGCGACACCCACCAGTGGGTCTTGATGGTGAGTACGAACAGCAGCACCGCCATACCGAACAGCGCCAGAAGCCAGCCGGAAAGGCCCTCGCGGTACAACACGAAAATGAATCCGGCATATACCAGGGCGGAGCCCGTTTCACTCTCCGCAACAATGACCAGCATGGGAATCAGCACGATGAGGGCGGCCAGAAGGAAATGCTTCCAGTTGCTCATCTTGAAACCGGGACGGCTCATAACCGACGCCAGCACAAGCGAGGTAGTGATTTTCGACAGTTCCGCCGGCTGGAACTTCACGGGCCCCAGCTCAAACCATGAATGCGAGCCCTTGACATTGTTGCTCATGAAGATGACCAGCACCAGCAGCACCAGCAGCGCCAGCACGACCAGATAGGCGGAATTGCTGATGCTGTCCCAGAAATATGGATTGATGACGAACAGAAGCAACGCGGCGAGCACCAGCGCTCCAGCGATCCACAGAGCCTGCTTGCCGCTGTTGCAGCCAAGATCGAATATGGACGAAGGTTCCCCGGACTGCACTGCAGCATAGATGTTCATCCAGCCGAAGAGTATGAGCGCGAGATACACGACGATGAGCCTCCAGTCCACCGTTTTCCTCAATCCCCTGTCAAGTGACCTTTCCTGCATCAGTGTATCAATCTAGTAGTCATTACCCTTCTTTCCATGTCCCTGCGACCTTCGGAAATCTCCCCGCGCAGGTACTTTTCAACCAGCAGCGACGCGATGGGACAGGCCCAGCTGGCGCCGAAACCGGCATTCTCTATATAAGCGGCAACGGCGATCCTGGGATTGTCGACCGGAGCGAAGCAGATGAACACGGAGTTGTCCTTCCCGTGCGGATTCTGCGCCGTACCCGTCTTGCCGCAGATGTCCAGGCCCGGAACGTAGGCCACGTTGGCAGTACCTCCCTCGCCAAGGGCGTTCACGGCCTTCCACATGCCCTTGACCACCTTGGGGAACTGAAGCGTATCCACCAGGGTATACTGCTTCTGATAGTACACAGGGTCGATTTCCACTCCCTCGGAGGCCTTGACCACATGAGGTATGTAATAATAGCCCCGGTTGGCCATGATGGCCGCCAGATTAGCAATCTGCAGGGGCGTGGTCAGGATCTCTCCCTGCCCGATGGACAGCGAAACGATGGTCGGGAAGCGCCAGTGCCCCTTGCGGTAATAGCGGTTGTAGAAATCGGCGGAAGGGATATTGCCGCTCAGCTCCGAGGGGAAATCGCTCCCCAGCTTGCGTCCGAAGCCGAAGCTCATCACCATCTCGCGCCAATGAACATACGCCTCTTCGGTGGAATGGTACGCAGGATTCTCGAGAATAGACTTGAATACGTAGCAGAAATAGCCGTTGCACGACATCATCACCGCATCCTCCAGGTTCAGGGGCGAACGGTGGGTGTGACACCCAAGCTTGCGGCCGCTGGAAGTGTAAACGTAGCCGTTGTAGCATGGGTACTGCATCCATGGTTCCAGCACGCCGTCCTCGAGCCCTATAAGGCCGTTTACCAGCTTGAATACCGACCCAGGGGGGTAGGACGCCGACACGGCGCGGTTGTACAGAGGCTTGTTCTTGTCCTTCGACAGGGTGCCGTAGTGCCGTCCGAAGTCGGCAAGCACGTCGACGTCGATACCGGGACTTGACACCATCGCCAGAATCTCTCCCGTGGAGGGCTCTATAGCCACGACACTCCCCTTCTTTCCCTTCATCAACTGCTGGCCGTACTGCTGAAGATAAGCGTCAATGGTCGTGGTAATATCCTTCCCCGGCACCGCTTCTACGTCGTAATCGCCGTCATGGTACGAATTCTTCTGCCGTCCCCGGGAATCGCGCTGGTAGATGTGCCAGCCCTTGCTGCCCCGCAGGTCGGCCTCTCGCGCCGCTTCCAGCCCGGTGCGGCCGTAGTAATCGCCCGCCTTATAATCGGGATGGTCCACAAGATATTCCGGACTCACTTCGGAAATATAGCCGAGAAGATTGCCGCCGGCGTTGAAAGGATACTCGCGCAGGCTCCTGACCTGCCCCTTGAAACCGGGAAACAGGAACTGCTCTTCGGCGAAACGCAGATAGGTCTCCGAGGGCACCATCTTGAGGAATGTCAGGGTCTGCCAGCCAATCTTGGACCGGTAAGTATGGTAGTACTCCATACGCTCCCGCACAAAATCGGCGGTAGTGTCGAGCGCCTCGGCCAGTGCCAGGGTGTCAAATTCACGGACCTCCTTCGGCGTGACCAGGATTTCGTAGCATATCTTATTACCTACCAGCAGCTTGCCGTTGCGGTCATAGATGACACCCCGGGGCGGGTAGATCATCTCGCGCGCCATGGAGTTGTTGTCCGCGTCGGTTTTATAGCTCTCGTTTATGATCTGAACATAGAAGAGCCTGCCCACCAGGACAAGGATAATCACGGCCAGGCCTATCAGCAGCTTGGTGGAGCGGTTGTTGTTTTCCATCCCGTTGTCCATAGCGTCAAGGCCTGAAGAAACGGACGGTAAATACGCATACCGGAGTACTGACAAGCACCGATAGGGCGAAGCGCAGGGCTGCCGGCCAGAACGGCACGGTACCTGCCGAATCCGCCCAGATGTACACCAGGAAGTAAACGGAGCAAAGGATAAGGGACGCGAGCACCATTTTAGGCACGCCGAGGCGCTGCACCGAAAGTTCGTCTCCGCGGGAGCTCAGTTCATCGCCGAAAACTCCGTCTATTACGGCGCCCCTAACAAGCCCGGCGGGCACCAGCGCGAGCGAAGAAATGCCCAGCATGCCGTTGGAGAAAAAGTCCACCGCGAAGCCCAGTGCGAACGATACGAGCATGGCGGGAATGGCGCGCGTGTCGACCGGAAGCACCAGAATGAGCGCGGGCAGCACCGACACGAGCAGATAGCGCGACAACGGGAAGAAGTTGACCAGGAGCACCTGCACAACCACCATTACGATGTAAATCAGTATGAAACGGTAGTTCTTCATCGCTCCATCTTTTCTATGGTCGTACGGTCAGGATTCTCGGCGATGATAACATAGCGGAGCGAGGCGAAATCGACGAACAGCTTGACATCCACCACGTTGACGGCCCCGTCGATAAGGCGGGAGCCGGTGGTGACGCCTATGGGTATGTCGGGCGGATAGACGGCGGAGATGCCGCTTGTGCGCACCGTATCCCCCTCCGCCACCGTCAAATGCAGCGGAATGTCCTTAAGGATGGCGCGGTCGGAGCCCTGTCCGTCCCAGCTGAGCGGCGCCACCAGCCCCTCGCGGCCGATGCGGGCGCTCACGCTGACTTTCTCGTTGAGAAATGAAAGTCCGTAGGAGTAGCGGCGGTCTACGGCATAAATCATCCCCACCACGCCGTTGGGCGTGATGATGGCGCTCTGGGGCTTTACCCCGTGCTCGCTGCCCTTGTCGAGGATGATATAATTGTGTCGGGAGTTCGTACCCATGGCCGTAATCTCCGCGGGAATGTAATTGAAGCGGGAAGGCAGCCTGGCCGAGTCCAGACGGGCCATGGCCTGCACCGATTTCTCCAGCTCCTTATAATGCTGCAACTCCTTGAACAGCTCGTAGTTGCGCCCGGCGAGAATCTCGTTCTGCTCCCGCAGTCCGAAGTAATTCCTCACCTTGGTGAAACTCCCCCAGGTGGTGGCCATGACGCTGTGGGAGATGCGGTTTATCCATATGTTCTGCAGGGTGGAAGAGCGTTTGAGCAACGCCACCGCGGCAACTTCGAGCAAAACGAAGATTACCGCGGTGACAAGGCCCAAGTAGAACTTTCCCGCCCTTGCCATCTATCGCATCAGGAAAGAGTAGCGGTCGGTGTTTTTCAGAGCTTCACAGGTGCCGCGAGCAACGGCGTGAAGCGGATCGTCGCAAACATGGAACTGAATGTTGACCTTGTCGGTCAGGCGCTTGTCGAGGCCGCGCAGCTGCGCGCCGCCGCCGGACAGCCAAATACCGTTCTCCACAATGTCGGAGTACAGCTCGGGAGGAGTGTTCTCAAGCACGTGAAGTATGGAAGTTTCAATCTTGGCGATGGACTTGTCGAGGCAGTGGGCGATTTCCTGGTGGGTGATGGTGGCCTCCACGGGGTGGGCGGTCATGAGGTTCGGACCGCGCACGATGAAGGGCTCGGGCTCCTCGACCAGGTCGGGGATGACCGCGCCGACTGCAATCTTGATCTTCTCCGCAGTGATTTCTCCCACTCGGATATTGTGCTGCTGGCGCAGGTAGGTCTGGATGTCGGTGGTGAACACGTCTCCGGCTGTACGTATGCTCTCCTGCACGACAAGGCCGCCGAGCGAAATGACGGCTATCTCCGTGGTGCCGCCGCCTATATCGACCACCATGTTGCCTATAGGCGCCTCCACTTCAAGGCCAATACCCAGGGCCGAAGCCATGGGTTCGAAGATAAGGTAAACGTCGCGTCCGCCGGCGTGCTCGGTGGAGTCGCGCACGGCCCTGATTTCCACTTCGGTCGATCCTGAAGGTATGCCCACGACAACCTTGAGGTTGGGGGTGAAGAGGCTGCGGTGCTTGTTGTTGACCTGCTTGATGAAACCGCGGATCATCATTTCCGCAGCATTGAAGTCGGCAATGACGCCGTCCCTTAAAGGTCTGATGGTACGTATGCCGGGATTGTTGCGCTCATGCATCAGTTTGGCCTTCTGGCCTATGGCGATGCACTTGCCGCTATTATTGTCTATAGCTACGATACTGGGCTCGTCAAGCACTATCTGGTCATTCTGGTAAATGACGGTGTTGGCGGTGCCGAGGTCGATGGCCAATTCTTGGTTTAGGAATGAAAATGCCATAATCTTACTCAAAAAGTATATTCCCACAAAATTAAGTAAAAATCGCTACATTTGCTAAACGAATATTACAATTCTATGATAAAAATTCCTGTATATGCCATATTCGTCGCCGGTGGCAGCGGCACCCGCATGGGAGGCGGTACGCCCAAGCAATTTCTCGAGCTTGGAGGGGTTCCCATACTGCAGCGCAGCGTGGAAGTGTTTCTCGAAGCCTGCGGCGATGCCCGCGTGATAATAGTGCTGCCGGAGCGCTGCATGGAACTGTGGAGGAATCTCTGCATAAAGTATGCGGCCTCGTTCCCGCAGACCCTGGTGCACGGCGGGATGACCCGTTTCCACTCCGTCCAGAACGCTCTCGCAAAAGTCCCGGACGGTGCCATAGTCTCCGTGCACGACGCAGTCAGGCCGCTGGTCACGCCCGGACTGATAGGAACGATGATCGAAAAGATGCTGTCTCCCGGCGGGCCGCAGGCGCTGATTCCTGTAGTGCCGGTGACCGATACGCTGCGGAGCACGGCCCCGGGGACTCCGGCACCCGACCGCAGCACGCTGGTGGCGGTGCAGACTCCGCAGATGTTCCGGTCGGAAATCCTAAAAAAGGCATACAGGCAGCCCTACGACACTTCTTTTACCAACGATGCCTCCGTAGCCGAACGGTCCGGAGTCAGGATCGACACCGTCCCCGGCGAGCGTTTCAACATCAAGATTACCACTCCCGATGACATGCAGCTCGCACGACTCCTGCTGAATCTCTAACCGCAGCCCCGCCGGAGTACTGATGCCGGGGGACCGTCTGCGCCCACACAGCCGTGAGTGGGAGGGGCCCAGCCACCGGCTGGGAGGGATAGGCCGAAGGCCGTAGTCCCCCGGCATCAGTACTCCGGCGGGACTGCGGTAAAGTAATTACAGATTCCGGAAAGTCGTACTCTTGAAATTCTTGACCCAGACCTGACGTTCGAAAGCCTGGTCAAGAGAGATCATGGTGTCGGTCGACTGCACATAGGGAATGCGCTGGATTGTATTGAGAATGGTCTCCATAAGGTGATCATTGTCGATACAGTACACCTTCAGCAGGAGAGCCGCGCGCCCGGTCACGAAATGGCATTCAACAATCTCCGGAATATGCCTCAACGCCTCCGTAACCTCCTGATACTTATTATCTTCCGAGAGCGAAATACTGATGAAAGCACACACGTTCAAGCCGAGAGTCCCGGGCTTCACGAGCATCTGCGAGCCCGTGATGACGCCGTTGTCCTCGAGCTTCTTCACCCGCTGGTGGACAGCCGCGCCCGAAATGCCGCACTCACGCGCAATCTCCAGGAAAGGCATCCTTGCGTTATTTACCAAGTAGGAAAGAATCTTCCTGTCGATATCGTCGGGTTGATAGTTTGCCATGACTATTTTTTCTTGCTCCTGTTAAACCTTCCGGTTCTGCGCATCGTGGGGGTTCCGCCCTCGATAATGGCCTTGCACTGATCTTCGGTAAGGCTCTCCGCGGACACATCCTTGGGGATGCGGTAATTCTTGCCGTCGTGCTTGAGATAAGGGCCGTAGCGGCCGTTGATGATGCTTATATCGCTCGCGGGCCATTCCTTGAGAGGTTCTGCCACGGCCTCTTTCTTGGCCTTGTCGGCCTCTATGAGCGCTATGCACTCGGAAAGGGTAATCTTGAGGGGATCCTTGCCCTTGGGGATGGACACATTGAGGTTGCCGGCCTTGAGATACGGCCCAAAGCGGCCCTTGGTGGCCACTATGCTCTCACCTTCGTATTCACCTACCGTGCGGGGCAGCTTGAACAGGCCGATGGCCTCCTCGAGAGTGAGATTCTCTATGATCTGCCCCTTGTTAAGGCTGGCGGACTGACGGGCCTCGCCGTCCCCTTTCTGCACATAAGGACCGAACTGGCCCAGGCGCGCCACGATCATCTGTCCGTCGGAAGGATCGATCCCTATTTCACGCTCGATGTGGCTGTACTGCTTGTTGCTTATGGCCGAGTCCACCTTGTTGTGGAACGGAGTGTAGAACTCCGAAATAACCTCGTTCCACTGCTTGCCGCCGGTGGCGATTATATCGAAATCCTTTTCCACCTTGGCGGTGAAATCGTAGTCCATTATGTCAGGGAAATTACCTGCAAGATAATCAGTTACGAGCACGCCCACGTCGGTGGGAAGCAGTTTGCCCTTCTCGGCGCCTATCAGTTCGGTACGCATGCTCTCCGTTATGGCGGAGCCCTTGAGCGCCAGGTCGCACACCGGCACTTTGCGTCCTTCCTTGTCGCCCTTCACCAGATAGCCGCGGGCCTTGGTAAGGGTTGTAATGGTGGGGGCATAAGTTGACGGGCGGCCGATTCCGAGCTCCTCCATCTTCTTGATAAGGGTCTGCTCGGAGTAGCGGAACGGGGCCTGAGTGTATTTGCACAGGGCGTCGACGACTTCCACCGGCAACACCTGGCCGATGCTGAAAGGAGGCAGCTCGACATTCTGGCCGGAGTTCTCTTCCTCGTCGTCGGAGCCCTCACGGTACAGTTTCAGGTAGCCGTCGAAAAGGACCTGAAGAGACTGCAGGGTGTATTTCTCGCTCCTGCGGTCAATGTCCACGCGCACCGATGTATTGAGCACCCTGGCGTCGGCCATCTGCGACGCTACGGTGCGTTTCCAGATGAGCTGATAGAGTTTTTTCTCCTGCTGCGTGCCTTCAATGTCGGTATTTGCGATGAAGGTAGGGCGGATGGCCTCGTGAGCCTCCTGCGCGCCTTTGGAATGTGTCTTGTACTGACGCGGGCGGGAGTATTCGGGACCGAAATTGTCGATGATGAAGCCCTTTGCCGTATTCACCGCGAGCGTCGACAGGTTGGTGGAATCGGTACGCATGTAGGTGATGAGACCCCGCTCATAGAGCGACTGCGCCAGGCGCATCGTAGTGCTTACGGGAAGATGCAGCTTGCGGGCTGCCTCTTGCTGGAGAACTGAGGTGGTAAACGGCGGCGGCGGCACTTTCTGGCCTTCCTTGCTGTCCACCGCACCCACGGAATAGACTGCGCCTATGCTTCCTTCAAGGAACTCGCGGGCATCTTCCCTGGAAACGAAACGCTTGTCGAGCAAGCCCCTGACCTTGACTCCGTCCACATTGAAAAGGGCCTCGACGCGATAGTACGGCTCGGGCTCGAAGGCATTGATCTCCCTTTCACGGTCAACCACCAGACGCAGCACAACCGACTGTACGCGCCCTGCCGACAGACCCCTCTGGATCTTGCGCCACAGTATGGGCGAGAGCTCGAATCCTACCAGGCGGTCAAGGACACGGCGGGCCTGCTGCGCATTGACCAGGTCCATGTCCAGGGCCCGGGGGTTCTGCACGGCGTGCATTATGGCGTCCTTGGTAATCTCGTGAAATACTATACGCCTGGTCTTTTGCGGGTCAAGCCCCAGAGTTTCAGTAAGATGCCATGAAATGGCCTCTCCCTCGCGGTCTTCATCGGAAGCGAGCCAGATGGTGGAAGCCTTTTCGGACAGCTTCTTAAGTTCGCTCACCACGCGTTTCTTGTCAGACGGGACTATGTATTCGGGCTTGAAGCCGTGGGCTATGTCAATGCTGAGGCTGTTGTCCTGCAGGTCACGGATGTGTCCGAAACTGGATTTGACCACAAAGGCATCACCGAGGTACTTCTGAATGGTTTTCGCCTTGGTCGGCGACTCGACAATCACTAAATTCGATTCCATAATTTCACAATATCGCCTACAAAGTTAAGGTGTTTTTCCAAATTAATAGTAATTTTGTGTTTTCAAGCGAAAAAAATGACTGACAAGACAAAACGCACAATAACCAAATGGTTCTGGATTCTGCTCATCGCGCCGTTCGCGCTGGTGCTGCTGCTACTGCTGCTGGTGGGCATATTCGCCAAGCTTCCTTCGTTCGAGGAGCTTGAGCACCCCGACAACAAACTGGCCACCCAGGTGCTTGCCGAGGACGGGGAGGTTCTTACCACCTTCCATATCGAGAACCGCACCTATGCCTCATACGACGAGCTGTCCCCCAATCTGGTGCATGCCGCGGTCGCTACCGAGGACATACGCTTCTACAAGCATTCCGGAATCGACATGAAGGGTCTGGCCCGCGTGGCAGTAAAGACTCTCCTCCTGCGCGACTCCAGCCAGGGAGGAGGTAGTACCATAACACAGCAGCTCGCCAAGACGCTCTATCCCCGCGAGGAAAAGACCGGGAAACTGCACATAGTGTTCACCAAACTCAAGGAATGGATAACCGCAGTGCGTCTGGAACGTGACTACACCAAGGATGAAATTATGGCCATGTACCTGAATTCCATCTTCTTCGGCAGCGGCGCCTACGGTGTCAAATCGGCTTCCGAGACCTTCTTCGCAAAACCCCCTGGAGACCTCAGCATAGAAGAGAGCGCCATGCTGGTTGGCATGGTAAACAAGCCTACGCGCTTCAACCCGGTCCTCAATCCCGACGACGCGCTGAACCGCCGCAACTTCGTCATAGGACGCATGGCCAAGGCCGGATTCATCAACAAGGAGCAGAGGGACTCGCTGCAGCAGCTTCCCATCATTCTCGACTATCATGTGATGGATCACAACTCAGGTCACGCCCCGTACTTCCGCGACATGCTCAGGCGCGACATGAACGCCAAGAAGCCCCGCCGCGCCGACTATGAGTTCGAGGAAGAATACTCCGCCGACTCGCTCCGCTGGGCCACCGACGCCATTTACGGATGGCTGAACAAGAACCACAAGCCCGACGGCAGTTCCTACAACCTCGACAAGGACGGCCTGCGCATCTATACAACCATCAATTACAAGATGCAGGTGTTTGCCGAAGAGGC
>JAFZBM010000039.1 GCA_017561765.1 Bacteroidales bacterium
ATCGCTCCCGCCATCATCGGCATGTCCGCCCTTGAGCAGCGCGCCATCGACAAGACCATGATCGAACTTGACGGCACACCCACCAAGAGCAAGCTCGGCGCCAACGCCATACTCGGCGTCAGCCTTGCAGTCGCCCACGCTGCCGCCAACTACCTCGACATCCCCCTGTACCGCTATATAGGCGGCACCAACACCTATGTGCTTCCCGTCCCCATGATGAACATCATCAACGGCGGCGCCCACTCCGACGCTCCCATCGCTTTCCAGGAATTCATGATCCGTCCCGTGGGTGCCTGCTGCGAGGCCGAGGCCGTACGCTGGGGAGCAGAAGTGTTCCATGCTCTCAAGAAGGTTCTCAAGGACCGCGGATGCAGCACCGCAGTAGGTGACGAGGGCGGTTTCGCTCCCGCGCTCAAGGGCATCGACGACGCTCTGGACTGCATCATCCTGGCCATAAAAGCCGCCGGCCTGGAGCCCGGCAAGGACATTACCATCGCCATGGACTGCGCAGCTTCCGAGTTCTGCTTCAAGGAGGACGGCAAGTTCTTCTATGACTACAAGCAACTCAAGGACGGCAAGAAGAAGGACCCGCGCGGCCGCAAGCTCTCCACCGACCAGCAGATCAACTATCTCAAGAAACTCATCGAGAAGTACCCCATCGATTCCATCGAGGACGGACTCTCCGAGGAGGACTGGGAAGGCTGGGTCAAGCTCACCAAGGCTATCGGCGACCGCTGCCAGCTTGTGGGTGACGACCTCTTCGTGACCAACGTCAAGTATCTCCAGAAGGGCATCGAGATGGGCGCAGGCAACTCCATCCTGATCAAGGTCAACCAGATCGGTTCCCTCACCGAGACTCTCGACGCCATCGAGATGGCACACCGCCACGGCTACACCACCGTCACCAGCCACCGCTCCGGCGAGACTGAGGACACCACCATCGCCGACATCGCAGTGGCCACCAACAGCGGCCAGATCAAGACCGGCTCCCTCAGCCGTACCGACCGCATCTGCAAGTACAACCGCCTCATGAAGATTGAGCTCGAACTCGGCGACACTTGCCAGTACGGCTACAAGAAACTCCGCTAGAACATAATTAGCGCTATAAGCATCAGGAGGGTGACATCAGTCTTGGGACTGGTTGCCACCCTCCTGTTTCATTACTAAATTCTACCCGCATGCGGCTTCGCTGCGGGAATGCACTGCCGGCAATAGACATAAAAGAATTGTAAAACAATAGAAAATTTTCTATTTTTGCGAACCTTCGCTAACTATGAAAGCATCAGAACTTCACCGAATTATCCGGCAATATGGTTGGATACCATTGCCAAATAGAGGTAAAGGCAGTCATGTACGTTATGTAAAAAACGGCAAGATATATACAGTGCCTTACCATAAAAGCAAAGAAATCGACAATGTATTTGCAAAGAAAATATTAAAAGAATTAAATATCTTATGAAACAAGTAGATATAACCATTTGCATGGCTTCCGACGGCACGTATAGTGCATATTGCAATGACCATCCTGCTCTTTTCGGCATGGGGAATTCGGCTGCTTCCGCCAAACAGAGCCTGGAGGAAACATTGCGACTTGTAAAAGAAGATGGCCCTGAAGTCGCCGCCATATATCCTTCCTGGCTGAAAGAGCAATACTCTTTTATGGTCCACTGGGATGTGAAGACCATGTTGGAGTATTATTCCGGCATCATAACTCCCACGGCCATAGGTAAAATGGCGGGAATCCATCCGAAACAAATATGGTCTTATATGCACGGCCTTTCAAAACCGCGCCGCGCACAGATAGTCAAGATTGAGAACGCCGTTCATCGTCTTGGCCGTGAACTGGTAAATACTGCTTTCTGATTTCCCGTTTCTCATGTTTCAGGTAGTCGCTGAAAGCAGCCAGAGCCTTTATTTCAGATCACCCCTGAATCTGTCAGACATAGGTGAACAACGAATCGCCGTTTGACGGGCCTCCAAACGTACACCTCCCCAACAAATAGAAGTGAAATGGTCTTCAATGGCCACAGGTGTACACTCAAACACAGGTCGAATTGATATTTCGTGTTCACCTGTCATCAAATGTCCGGCCAAGGGGCTCCGCAGCCGGAATGTAGGGTATCCGGCGGCAACAGAACGAGCGCTGCGGGGAGCAACACCCCTAGCGGGCTCTCCTCGCGCTCGTCTGTTGCCTGCGGCCCCTATTTCATATATCCGCTGAAGAACTCCCAGAGCACTTCGGGGACGTCCATGTCGGCGGAGCCGTTCTTGTGGAGGCCGCCGATGATTTCGTAGAGGCGGACTTCGGCGCCGTCGGTACCGTCGAGGTAGCGGTGCCGTACCACGGTGTTGCTGCCTGGCTTGTAGAGGGGCAGGGTGTCGCAGACCTCATGGGTGCAGCAGTCTATGCTTATCATGCGTCCGACGGCGTGCGGCACCGCGATATACTCGCCCCAGCCGTCGTGGTTGTCGGGGTCGCCCTCCCAGTGTGAGGTCTTGTCGGCCGTACCGTGGATCTCCACGAAGGGTATGGGGCCGCGGGGCTTCACATCGCGGTATATCCATTCCATCGTCAGCCCTGCCAGGGAAACGATTGCCGCAAACTTCTCCGGATGCGTGTAGGCCAGAAGGTAGCACATCTCGCCTCCGTTGGACATGCCGCTGAAGCATGTATTGGCCTTGTTGAGCTTGTATTCCCGCTGGAGCTTGCGCTGCAAGGCCAGTATGAACGCAATGTCGTCAACCTTCCAGCCATCCTGCGAAGGGTAGCCAACATTCCAGCCGTTCTTGCCCTTGCCCGGATCCGGCAGCGCCTGCGGGTAGCAGAGCACGAATCCGTGCCGCCGGGCGCAGTCGATCATTGCCGGGAAATATCCTTCCGCCTTGCCGCCGTATCCGTGGCACATAAAGACCAGGGGCCGTTGTGCACACAGACTGTCGGGCACGTAGAGCCAGTATTCTCGTTCGACGCCCTTATGGCGCATGGTATGGCGCACGGTGGTCTGGGCGTTGAGGCTCACCGCCAGAAGCAGCATAACTGCAATGGAAAACAAGATTCGTTTCATTATCATATCTATTTGGCGACGTCCGTTTCGATTCTGCGGGAGACCGGTGGTCCGGGGGTCTTTTCCCCAAGTTTTATGGCCCCCGGATCATCGGTCTCCCGCAGAAATTCTATGGCGTATGCCTGCTGATTATTTGCCAAAGTACAACCCCTATGCTGACGCTAACGTTGATGGAATGCTTGGTTCCGAACTGCGGTATCACCAGCGCGCCGTCGGATGCATCCACCACGCTCTGCTGCACTCCGTCCACTTCGTTGCCGAACACCAGTGCATAGCGGGCGCCGGGAGCGGGGGAGAAGTCCTGAAGAGGCAGGGCGCACTCCGTCTGCTCCACGCTAAGCACCTTGTACCCTGCGTCATGCAGCTCCCGCACCAGGCTGAGCGTGTCGGCACGGTGCTCCCAGGGCACGCTGTCCTCGGCTCCGAGGGCCGATTTGTGTATTTCGGCGCCCGGGGGAACGGCGCAGATGCCGCAGAGCCACAGTTTGTCAACCTTGAAAGCGTCGGCGGTTCGAAAAGCGCTGCCTACATTGTGCGCGCTACGTATGTTGTCGAGTATCAACACGATACCCGATTCCGGCAATTCCTTGTAGCGCTCGGGACTCACCCGCCCGAGTTCTATATTCAAAAGTTTGCGGTCGCGCATTTGCACAAAGGTACAAATTTTCTTATATTTGAAAGCTAATACAATCGTTATGAAACAGGATATTCAGTTGTTTGAATTGATCAAGAAAGAGTCCGAGCGCCAGCGCAGCGGACTTGAGTTGATAGCATCCGAAAACTATGTCTCGGATGACGTGCTTAGGGCAATGGGCTCCATCTGTACCAATAAATACGCGGAAGGCTATCCGGGCAAACGCTATTACGGAGGATGCGAGGTGGTAGATCAGATCGAACAACTGGCCATCGACCGCATTAAGCAAATTTACGGAGCGGTCTGGGCCAACGTGCAGCCTCATTCCGGCGCCCAGGCCAATATGGCCGTCACCATGGCGGTGCTCAAGCCCGGCGACACCATGATGGGCCTCGACCTGAGCCAGGGCGGACATCTCACCCACGGCTCTCCCGTCAACGCTTCAGGTATATTATATAATGTAGTACCCTACGGGCTCGATCCCGAGACCGGCCGCGTGGATTATGACAAGATGGAGGCGCTGGCCCTCGAGCACAAGCCCAAGCTCATAGTCGGCGGCGCGTCCGCCTATTCCCGCGAGTGGGACTACGAGCGCATGAGGGCCATTGCCGATAAGGTGGGCGCCATCCTGTGGATAGACATGGCCCATACCGCCGGCCTCATCGCCGCCGGCCTGCTCAAGAACCCTCTGCCGTATGCGCACATCGTAACCTCCACCACCCACAAAACACTCCGCGGCCCGCGCGGCGGCATCATCCTGATGGGCAAGGACTTCGACGATCCTCAGGGACGCACCACCCCCAAGGGCGTGGTCAAGAAGATGAGCCAGGTGCTGGACTCCTATGTATTCCCGGGAGTGCAGGGCGGCCCGCTGGAGCATGTCATCGCCGCCAAGGCCGTGGCCTTCTTCGAGGCGCAGCAGCCGGAATATGTGGCTTACCAGAAGCAGGTTATCGCCAACGCCCAGGCCATGAGCGCCGAGTTTATCAAACTTGGCTACAAGGTGGTCAGCGGCGGTACCGACAACCACCTGATGCTCATAGACCTTCGCAGCAAATTCCTCGATGTGACGGGACGCATTGCCGAGAAGGAGCTGGTCAAGGCGGACATCACCATCAACAAGAACATGGTCCCCTTCGATACCCGCAGTCCCTTCCAGACCAGCGGCGTGCGCATCGGCACTCCGGCTGTGACGTCCAGGGGATTCGTCGCCAAGGACATGAAGTATATAGTGGACCTGATTGACACCGTGCTCACTTCCTGCGCCCGCTGCGTCGGTGCCCTTACCGCCAAGGAAGAGCTCACTGAAGAGCAGCAGGCTGCGCTCCAGGCCCATTCCGCCGTGCTTGCGGAAGTGCGCCGCAAAGTCAACCAGATGACCGCCGGTGTGCCCCTCAACAAGTATTGATGACATTTTGTCACTGGCACGGACATTGATTTTATTTATGGCGTCTCCGGTTTTCCGGGGGCGCTTTAATTTGGATATAATAATCACATATTATGCTTAAACCTTTAGCAGACAGAGTGGTCATCGAGCCCAAGGAGGCAGAGACCAAGACAGCTTCGGGAATCTTCATCCCCGACACCGCAAAAGAGAAACCCCAGCAGGGAACAGTAGTAGCCGCCGGTCCCGGCAAGAAAGACGAGGCAATGGAGGTCAAGGTCGGCGACGTAGTGCTCTACGGCAAGTATGCCGGCACCGAAGTGACCGTCGAAGAAAAAAAGTATCTTATAGTCAAGCAATCTGACATTTTAGCAATTCTGTAATTATGGCAAGAGAGATAAAATTCAATACCGATGTCCGCTCCAAGATGAAGAGCGGCGCGGACCAGTTGGCTGACGCCGTCAAGGTAACCCTCGGTCCCAAGGGCCGCAACGTGGTTATTGACAAGAAGTTCGGTGCTCCCCAGGTGACCAAGGACGGAGTTACCGTTGCCAAGGAGGTTGAACTCGAGGACCGCTTCGAGAACATGGGTGCCCAGATGGTCAAGGAAGTCGCTTCCAAGACCAACGAGCAGGCCGGCGACGGCACCACCACCGCCACCGTGCTGGCACAGGCCATCATCAACGTGGGCCTCAAGAATGTCACCGCAGGTGCCAACCCCATGGACCTCAAGCGCGGCATCGACAAGGCTGTTGCCGCTGTGGTCGATTCACTGAAGGCTCAGAGCAAGCAGGTCGGCAGCGACTACTCCAAGGTGGAGCAGGTCGGTACCGTGAGCGCCAATAATGATTCTTATATAGGTAAGCTGATCGCCGACGCCATGTCCAAGGTAGGCCAGGACGGTGTAATAACCGTCGAGGAAGCCAAGGGCACCGACACCGAGGTGAAGGTTGTCGAGGGCATGCAGTTCGACCGCGGCTACATCTCCCCGTACTTCATGACCAACGGCGACAAGATGGAGGCCGAGCTCAGCAATCCCGCCATCCTGGTGACCGACAAGAAGATCAGTACCATGAAGGACCTGCTGCCTATTCTCGAGCCCATCGCCCGTGAAGGCAAGGAACTCCTCATCGTCGCTGAAGATGTGGACGGCGAAGCCCTGACCACCCTCGTGGTCAACAAACTCCGCGGCACGCTCAAGATTGCCGCGGTCAAGGCCCCCGGTTTCGGTGACCGCCGCAAGGAGATGCTCCAGGACATCGCTACCCTCACCGGCGCAGTCGTCGTGAGCGAGGAGCGCGGCTTCACGCTGGAGAATACCACTCCCGACATGCTCGGAAAGGCCGAGAAGGTGACCATCACCAAGGAGAACACCACCATAGTTGGCGGCGCCGGCGACAAGGAAGCCATCCAGGACCGCGTAGAGCAGATCCGCAAGCAGATTGAGGTCAGCACCTCAGAATATGACAAGGAGAAGCTCAAGGAGCGTCTCGGCAAACTCGGCGGCGGCGTAGCCGTCCTTTACGTAGGCGCTACCACCGAAGTTGAGATGAAGGAAAAGAAGGACCGCGTGGAAGATGCACTCAACGCTACCCGCGCAGCCGTCGAAGAGGGCTACCTGCCCGGCGGCGGAGTGGCCTACATCCGTGCCGTCGAGGCGCTGGCTGAGGTAAAGGGCGACAATGAAGACGAGAATACCGGTATCCATATCGTGGCACGTGCCATCGAGGAGCCTCTGCGCCAGATTGCCGAGAACGCCGGAGTCGACGGCAGCGTGATAGTGCAGAAGATCAAGGAAGGCAAGGCCGATTTCGGTTACAATGCCCGCACCGGAGAGTACGTGAACCTGTTCGAAGCAGGAGTCATCGATCCTACCAAGGTCGCACGCGTTGCGCTGGAAAATGCGGCTTCAGTGGCCGGAATGTTCCTTACCACCGAATGTGGCATAGTTGACATCCCCGAGCCCGCTCCCGCAGCTCCTGCAATGCCTCAGGGAGGAATGATGTAATAATCAACGATTTAGCACTTTTTCGGGGTCTGGCGGATGCTTGACCCCGATTTTTTTTGCGATTTTTTTTGAAAAAAATGTAAAAAAAGTTTGGAGATTAAAAAAAAGTCCTTACCTTTGCAATCCCGTTTGAAACAACGGGGGAGGCCATCAGCCGAAAAGGCTGTTTTTTTTAGCGCCTTTTTTGAAAGAGTTCATTGAAAAGACTGTCAACAGAAAGTACAAGCAAGTACCGAGAACAACGAGAGCGTTGATTCTTTTGGAATCAAGAGTGTCGGGATCAGCTAAGAATTATAGAATATACAAAGAAGAGTTTGATCCTGGCTC
>JAFZBM010000004.1 GCA_017561765.1 Bacteroidales bacterium
ACCTTCGACCTCAAGACCCTGCAGACCGGCGACGGCCCGGCGGACATGCCGCTGGTGCTGACGCCCGACGCCAAGAAGGCGCTCGTGCGCAGCGAGGGCAAATTCAAGGTGGTTCCCTTCGGCGGCGGCCCTGCCCGCGGCGGCGCCGTCCCGACCGACGAGATCGACATGCTGGTCGACCACGAGGCCGAGTGGGCCCAGATCTACGACGAGAGCTGGCGCATCACGCGCGACAACTTCTACGTGGAGAACATGCACGGCGTGGACTGGAACCACATGCGTGAGAAATACGGCCAGATGCTGCCGTACGTCAAGCACCGCGACGACCTCACCTACCTCATCGGCGAGCTGATCGGCGAGCTGAACATCGGCCACGCCTACATCACCTCCGGCGAGAAGCACGACATCCCGCGCATCGCCACCGGCCTGCTGGGCGCTACCTACAGCAAGGACAAGGGCACGGGCGCCTTCAAGATCGAGAAAATCTTCCGCGGCGCCGACTGGGACGCCACCCTGCGCTGCCCGCTCCGCGCCCCCGGCGTGGATGCCAAGGTGGGCGAATATATCGTGGAAGTGAACGGCACGCCCGCGAAGGATCTCGTAGATCCGGGCCAGGCGCTGATCGGCAAGGCCGGCAAGACCGTCTCCCTGAAGATTGCGTCCTCCGCCTCCGGCAAGGGCGCCCGCACGGTCTATGTGAAGCCCGTGGACGACGAATCCAACCTCGCCTACTACGAGTGGGTGCAGACCAACATCGAGAAGGTGGACAAGCTCTCCAACGGTGAGATCGGCTACATCCACATCCCCGACATGGGTTCCGAAGGCCTGGACATGTTCACCAAGCTCTTCTACACGCAGCTCGACAAGAAGGCGCTCATCGTGGATGACCGCATGAACGGCGGCGGCAACGTCTCGCCGATGATTCTGGAGCGCCTCCAGCGCGAGGTGTACCGGGTCAACATGTACCGCAACGGCGGCAACCAGCCGGTCCCGAACGAGGCGTTCTACGGCCCGAAGGTCTGCCTCATCGACAAATATTCCTCCTCCGACGGCGACCTCTTCCCCTACGGCTTCCGCCAGCTGGGCCTGGGCAAGCTGATCGGCACCCGTTCCTGGGGCGGCATCGTGGGCATCACCAGCTCCCGCCAGTTCGTGGACGGGCAGGACATGCGCACCCCGTTCTTCACCTCCTATTCGACAGACGGTGAATGGATTATCGAAGGCCACGGCGTCGATCCCGACATCGTGGTGGACATCAATCCGTTCGAGGACTGGCTCGGCAAGGACGCCCAGCTGGAGAAGGCGGTAGAATACCTGAAGGGCGAGCTGAAGAACTACAAGCCGCTCCCGGGCACCCCCGCCGCCCCGGACAAGAGCAAGTAAGCCAGGGTCGCGTTTTAAGCGACTCCTGATTATCAATGCGTTACAGAATGACTCCGGGCATTTTTGCCCGGAGTCGTTTTGTAATTGGCTGATAATCAAAGATGGCTCTATTTTCTATATTTTGATTACAGTGGAAAAACAAGTACCTTTGCCACTATGAAAAAGAATCTTATCAATGGTCTTTTTTGCGCCGTTTCCCTTCTTCTGATCGCCGCGTGCGGAAGGCTAGAGTTTCCGGAGAGCCTGCTTTCCCGGGAGGGCTTCCCGGTGGAGATCCAGCAGGACTTCTTCGACAGAAACGGCGGTAACGTCCATGTCCTGGAAGCCTGGTATTCTTCCTCGAACGGGAACGCCAGCATCTCTTTTGAAGACCCTGCAGGTCACTCCTGCCGGAGTGAATACGAGAACGGAGATTGGCAGCTGACCCTGCGGGAATATGACCGGGATAATCCCGTATCGTGCCTGCCGCGCACCGTGGGCAGGGCTTTCAAGGAACTGGGATTCGAAGCCTATTGCCCCATGTCCGATGATGACCGCGTGGCGGAGATTTCGCGTCGTGGCATCGAACACAAATACTACGAATTCCGCTTTCATACGGAACTGGGACCGAATCATTACGCCCTGCACTTCGTCCTGATTGACGAGGAAGGCGTCGTGCTGGAGAACGCCAACAGTTATTTCAACCGCATGGACTACTCCATGGGATACGACGAGGCGCTGAGTTTCATCGCGGACCGTTACGCCGGCTGCGATGTGCGCGGGCTTGCCAACGACAGCGGCTATGACACTTTCTATATCTTCCACGACGGTCGGCTGAAGCGCGTCCGTTTCCAGAACAATTTCAAGGTCAACTACGACTCGGCCGCCGAAGGCTGGAGGGAGACGGTCTGGCAGTTGGACGGCCTTCAAGACGTGCCTGGTTATGTCTGGGAAGAATTCCAGACATGTATGGGGCTGCGCCCGGAATCCGAACGCTACCGGGTCGCTGTCTGCTACTACCTGGAAACTCCTCGGGGGAACTACTTCGGTCTTGAAGGCCCTGTTTCCGAAACCACTCGCATCACGAACTGGTTCGAAGTACGGAACTGAAAGAATCATACAAAACCGGGGGAAAACTCGGAATAATGTATGATTTCAATTGATTTGGCAATCTGATCATCAGCAGGTTGTGAGTTAATCGCTTAATCCTGTATGTAAACGGATAAGGCTGTCTATCTTTGCCACATGAGTGCGACAAGGAAACACAGCCAGAACGGCTATGACCATGTTTATCAGATCACTGCGGATCGGGGCATCTGCTTCTATTCTGCCGCCGACTGCCTGGTCTGGTTCTCGCTGATGTGCGTTCTGGCCGAGCGTTATGGCATTCGTATCCTTGCCGTATGCATCATGCTCAACCATTACCATATCGAGTTGCATGCCCCGTCTTCCGAAGCATTGTCCTCATTCATGCGAGATTTGAACGCCCTGTTCACGCGTATGTACAATAAACGTTACGGCCGGACCGGCCCGCTGTTTTGCACCAAGTTCAAAAACGCCGGCAAATACAAGGAGCAGAAGATCAGGGAAAACTTCCTATATATATGCAACAACCCCGTTGTAAAATGTGCGGTCCCACGGGCAGAACTGTATCGCTGGAATTTCCTGGCCTACATGCAAAATGCGTATCCATTCTCATCGCCGGGAGATGTCTCATCAGACAATCGGATTAGTCAAGTCATGTCCATGGTCCGGACCCGCTGGTCGGCCGGACGACCTTTGGACTACGCATTCTTTGATGGCCTGTACAGTTGTCTGTCTGATTCGGAGAAGAAACAGATGCTGGATTATATCATTACACAGTATAATGTGGTTGACTACACTGCCGTCAAACGTATGTGGGGCTCATTCGAGCAGTTAATCCAGACTTTGCAAACGGTACGCGGAGCGGAATATGATATCGAGGATGATACCGCGCAGGAAGACTATCGACATTATTACAAGATGATCCGAATTGCGGCTGATTTGGGTTACGATTTGGGGAAAAAGCGTTTTGAGCAGTTGTCTCCCGGGGAGTTACGAAGACTAGTCTACGCCTGTCGGGAGAGAACCGGCGCCTCCAGGGTGGAACTGGCGAAGTTTCTGCACGAGCCCATATAAAAGCCGGCATTGATTATTAATGCGTTATGAAACGACACCGGGCTAAAATACCCGGAGTCATTTTGTAATTGGCTGATATTCAGCAGTGGCGAAAAACGAGCGACGCGTGTATATTTTTGTTATCTTTGTATCCGTATGAATCTGAAGGGTCTTGCGAAGGATACGGCGCTCTATGGGCTGGTGAGCATCGTCGGCAGGTTTCTGAACTACCTGCTGGTGCCCGTCCATACCTACATGATCCCCGCGGAGAGCGGCGGATACGGCATCGTGTCGAACCTCTACGCCTACACGGCGCTCTTCTTCGCGCTGCTGACCTTCGGGATGGAGACGACCCTGTTCCGCTTCGCGAACAAGCCCGGGACGGACGACAGGATGGTGTACAGCAACGCCCTCCGCATGGTGGGCGGCGTGAGCCTCGGCTTCCTGGCCCTGGTCTTCCTGCTGCTGCACCCGATTTCCGGGGCGATGGGCTACGCGGCGCATCCGGAATACATCGGCATGTTCGCGCTGATCACGGCGCAGGACGCCTTCCAGGCGGTGATGTTCAGCCGACTGAGGCAGCAGCGCCGGCCGATCCGCTTCGTGGTGCTGAAGTTCTCCTTCATCATTCCGAGCGTCCTGCTGAACCTGTTCATCTTCTATGTGCTGAAGCGGATCCCGTCGATGCAGGGGCTTTTCGAACAGTTCAACGCCGGCGCCGGACTGATCTTCGTCGCGAACCTGCTCTGCACGACGCTGGTCTCCTTCCTGTTCATCCCGGAGATCCGGGGCATCGCCTACGGCTTCGACAGGAAGCTGGCGAAGGAGATGCTGGGCTATTCCTGGCCGCTGCTGATCCTGAGCCTGGTGGGCGTGCTCAACCAGGTATCCGACAAGATTATGCTGCCCAAGCTGATGCCGGGCGAGGACGGTCTGGTGCAGCTGGGCATCTACGGCGCGTGTGTCAAGGTCGCCATGATCATGGCGCTGCTCACGCAGGCCTTCCGCTATGCCTACGAGCCCATCGTCTTCGCGGACAACAAGGACAAGAACAATCCCGCGACGCTTGCCGACGGGACCAAATATTTCATCATCTTCACGCTGCTCGCCTTCCTCGCAGTCATGATCTATATGCCGCTGGTGCAGCATTTCATCGGCGGTGATTACCGGGAGGGTCTGGGCGTTATCCCCATCGTGATGATGGCGGAAATCTTCATGGGCGTGTATTTCAACCTGTCCTTCTGGTACAAGCTTACCGACCAGAACTGGTGGGGCGCGATCATCAGCGCCATCGGCGTGGCCCTGATGATTGCGATCAACGTGCTTTACGTACCGAAGATCGGCTACTGGGCCTGCGCGTGGGGCGGATTCGCCGGCTACGGCGTCCCGATGCTGATCAGCTATTTCCTCGGACAGAAGAAGTACCCCATCCCCTACGACCTCAAGGCCATCGGCAAGTTCGCGCTGATCGCGGGCGCGATGTTCGCCCTGTACTGGTTCTGGCTGCGCACGCTGCCTGCCTGGCTGCAGATGACGCTCGG